>NZ_WJZD01000025.1:0-98407 GCF_021609665.1 Pseudomonas sp. PA-1-3F
AGGATTACATCACCTACTACAACCAAGACCGCATAAGCCTCAGACTGAATGGCTTGAGTCCGGTACAGTTTCGGACCCAGGCACTAAATCAATAGCGTCTCCTGTCCAACTTTTGGGGGGCAGTTCACGTCAGGGCGGAACCCTATGTGGCCGTTACCGCAGCAATGGATATGTACACAATCCAACTGTGTTGACTGCCAGGCCGCCTTCGCGAGCAAGCCCGCTCCCACAGGTTGATCGTGGTGTGTCAGTTAGTAGGTGTAGGCTGGCAGGCCGTCATCGCAGGCAAGCCAGCTCCCACATTTGGAGTGCTGAGCGTCTGGCGGTCATCACAGCGATGCGGCGACCCGACAAGCCAGCTCCCACAGAAGATTTTTGCATCCTTTGATACAGCCCCGAAAACAACAACGCCCCGTCGAGACGGGGCGTTGTGTGTTCAGGCGCCGATTACTTCTTGGCGGCTGGTGCAGCAGGTGCGTCTGCTGCTTCTGCCTTGGCTGGGTCCTTGATGGCCAGCAGCTCCAAGTCGAATACCAACACGGAGTTGGCCGGGATCGCCGGGCTCGGGCTCTGGGCGCCGTAGGCCAGGTCGGACGGGATGTACAACTCGACCTTCTCGCCAACATGCATCAGTTGCAAGCCTTCGACCCAACCCGGGATCACGCCGCTGACCGGCAGGTCGATCGGGCTACCGCGATCTACGGAGCTGTCAAAGGTAGTGCCGTTGGTGAGCTTGCCGGTGTAGTGAACAGTCACCACGTCGGTTGGCTTAGGCTGGGCGCCGTCGGCCTTCTTCACGATCTTGTACTGCAGGCCGGAAGCGGTGGTGACGACGCCGTCTTTCTTGGCGCTGTCTTCGAGGAATTTCTTGCCGGCAGCTGCCGACTCTTCGCTCATTTTGGTCATGCGCTCTTCGGCACGCTTTTGCAGCGCGGCGAAGGCTTCAACCAGTTCGTCATCTTTGAGCTTCTGCTCTTTCTTGCCGACAGCATCTTCAATGCCTTGGGCTACCGCTTTGGAGTCCAGGTCATCCATGCCTTCTTGGGCAAGGCTCTTGCCCATGTTCAGGCCGATGCCGTAGGAAGCTTTTTGCGCCGGGGTTTTCAGCTCTACGCTGGTTTGCGAATCACAACCCGCAAGTACCAGGCTAACCAGGGCCACCGCCGCCGCCAACCGATGCTGTTTCATGCTATTTCCTTGTTCATGCGCCAAAAGGGCATTCGAATAAAGTCGCGAGCTTATCAGGCGGCCCCGACCAATGGCTACCGGCATGTGAGCAGGAAACTTCTGATAAGTTCACGTGTTTAAAAGCATTTCCATTTATCATGGGCCACCGCGACGGATCGCGGGACCGCCTGCCAGCAGGCTAATCGCTACTTGCCGCACCTGTGGTGCAGTGGCATAACAACGCGACAATTCGACAAGGATAGTTATCTTGCGCATTTTTTCCCGAGTTTTACTCCTGATACTGATCGCACTGGGCCTGATCCTGGCCGTGGTGCTCTATTACACCCTCAACCCCAAGCTGCCGGATTACGTGCCCGTGAAACAGGTGCACTATCAGGAGCAATGGAGTGCCGCCGACCGCCAGACCTACTACTTCACGCCCCAGGGCACTCAAGTAAAAGGCCTGCACTACGACTGGTTCACCGCCCTGGAGCTGCCGTTCTCCGAGCAACGCTTTGCCGCGCCGCAGTACCTGGCGCGCTTTGGCTTCCTGGTCGATCCCAAACAGGTGCCCACCGCGCAAAACCCTGGCAACCTGCCGGTAGGGTTCGCCCGGCACCAGAGCGCCGACAGCAAGGCTCAGTACCTGGATATCACCTGTGCGGCCTGCCACACCGGCGAATTGCACTTCAAGGGTCAGGCCCTGCGTATCGACGGCGGCTCGGCGCAACACGTACTGCCCTCCAGCGTTCCCACGTTGCGTGGCGGCAGTTTCGGCCAGGCCCTGGTCGCCAGCCTGGCCGCTACCTATTACAACCCATGGAAGTTCGAGCGCTTTGCCCACAAGGTCCTGGGGGATCAGTACGACGCCCAGCGCGATCAACTGCGCAAGGACTTCAAGCAATCGCTGAACCAGTTCCTCAAGGTTGCCTGGAATGACACCCACCGCGGCCTTTACCCCACCGAAGAAGGCCCGGGCCGCACTGACGCCTTTGGGCGCATCGCCAACGCCAGTTTTGGCGACGCTATTTCCCCAGACAATTATCGCGTCGCCAATGCGCCGGTGGACTACCCGCAGTTGTGGGATATCTGGACCTTCGACTGGGTGCAGTGGAATGGCTCGGCCCAACAGCCCATGGCGCGCAACATCGGCGAAGCCCTTGGCGTAGGCGCGACCCTGACGTTCTTCGACACTGCCGGGCAACCGCTCAAAGGCGATGCCCGCTACCCGTCCAGCGTACGGGTGCGCGACCTGCACCTGATCGAAGAAACCCTGCAACGGCTCAAACCGCCGACCTGGCCGCAAGACTTGTTCGGTGCCATCGACAAGCCCCTCGCCGCCCAGGGTCGCGCACTCTTTGCCGAGAACTGCGCCGGCTGCCACCTACCCACCGTCACCCAGGAAAACGGCCGTCCGGTGCAGCAGTTGAAAATGCTGCCGGTGAACTACATCGGCACCGACCCCGGCACGGCCAACAACATTGCCGACCAACGCTATGACCTCAGCGCGTTGCAATGGGACCCGGCCGAACTGGCCCGGCTCAATGTCGAACTGCACCCCACCCCCACCGCGCCGCTGGACCTGAAAAAAATGTCGGTGGCCCAGGGTTTGGCCTATGTCACCGCCTTCGTCGAAGAGCATGCCTACCGTGCGGCCGGCGTTACCGCGGCCGAGCGCCCAGGCCTGGACGGGTTCGGCCTGCCCATCGGCGTGCGCGAATTGCGTGCTTACAAGGCGCGGCCACTGGCCGGCGTATGGGCCACCCCACCGTTCCTGCACAACGGTTCGGTGCCGACGATCTACCAACTGCTCTCGCCCCAGGACGAACGCAGCACTACCTTCTATAAAGGCACCTTCAACTACGACCCGCGTCACCTGGGGTTTGAGACCATCGCCTTCAAGAATGCCTTCCTGTTCGATACCAGAATCACCGGCAACCACAACAGCGGCCACGAATTCCGTGCCGGCGAACGTGGCAATGGCGTGATCGGCCGTGGCCTGCTGCCGCAGGAACGCTGGGCGCTGCTCGAATACCTCAAGGTGCTGGGCGGCCCGCTGGAGCAACAACTGCCATGATTATCCGCTCGCAAAACAAGGACCGCTCCATGCTTGCTCGTCTCTGGCTACGCCTTGGCGCCTTTGTTGGCAAAACCCTGCTGTGGCTGCTGGGCCTGGGCCTGCTGGGGTGGGTGTTGGCCACGGCCTGGTTCGCCTGGCAGCACAGGGGCCCGGTGTCGGTGAAGGAACAGATCCCGCCCGGTGAAGCGGCGATGACCCAAGGCATCATCCAGACCGCCGTGCGCATCGTTGATCAGCATCGCGAAGGCACTCGCTACCTGCGTGATGCCCATGCCAAGGCCCATGGGTGCGTGAAAGCCGAGGTCAGCGTTCTGACAGATCTCGACCCGGCCTTGCGCCAGGGTGTGTTTGCCGAGCCGGGCAAGACCTGGCAGGCGACGATGCGCCTGTCCAACGGCAACGCTTATCCGCAATTCGACAGCATCCGCGATGCACGCGGCATGGCCATCAAGCTGTTGGATGTGCCGGGCAAGCAACTGATGGCAGATCAGCAAGCGCGCACCGAGCAGGATTTCGTGATGTTCAGCCACCCGAACTTCTTTGTCAGCGATGTCGCGGAATACGCGCAAAACATCGGCGCGCAAGCGGATGGCAAGAAGGTCCTGGCTTTCTTTCCCAAGCTCGACCCGCGCAGTTGGCAAGTGCGTCACCTGTTTATCGCCCTGGCAACCCTGGCGCCCGCACCGGCCAGCCCGACGCAGACGACTTACTTTTCAGTGTCGCCCTACAAGTTTGGCGCGGCCAACGCCAAGTTTCGCGTCGCGCCAGATCCGCAAAGCTGCCCGGATTATGTGTTGCCCAAACAGAACCAGGCCCTGCCCAACTTCCTGCGCAGCGCGCTCAACCAGCAACTGTCCACCGACCGTGTAGATGCGTGTTTTGTGCTGCAGATCCAGCGGCAAAACCCGCAGGCGTTCATGCCGATCGAAGACACCAGCATCGAATGGAAGGAAAGCGACGCGCCGTATGAAACCGTGGCCAAGGTCAGGATTCCCGCCCAGGACTTCGACACGCCGGCGCAGAACCTGGCGTGCGATAACCAGTCGTTCAACCCCTGGTTCGGGCTGGAAGCGCACCGCCCCATCGGTGGCATCAACCGGCTGCGCAAAGCGGTGTACGAGGCCGTCAGCGATTACCGCCACAGCCGCAACGCACCGTAAGGCGCGTTAAATCGCAGGCGAAAAAAAACCCGCTCAATGAGCGGGTTTCTTTTGGCTACCTGGCGTTCAGTATTCCAGGTGACCGAATATGGCGCAGCGGACGGGACTCGAACCCGCGACCCCCGGCGTGACAGGCCGGTATTCTAACCGACTGAACTACCGCTGCGCGTAACACTTGAAGCGAATGGTGGGTGATGACGGGATCGAACCGCCGACCCTCTGCTTGTAAGGCAGATGCTCTCCCAGCTGAGCTAATCACCCTTCGTTTCGGTGTGGGCGCATCATACACCAAAAAATCGTAATGTCTTGATTTAAATGCAATTTATTTAAAAAAAGTTTAGCGCACGATTTTTTGCCATATTTCGGACAGAAAAAAACCCGCTCAATGAGCGGGCTTTCTTTGGTTACCTGGCGTTCAGCATTCCAGGTGACCGAATATGGCGCAGCGGACGGGACTCGAACCCGCGACCCCCGGCGTGACAGGCCGGTATTCTAACCGACTGAACTACCGCTGCGCGTAACACATGAAGCGAATGGTGGGTGATGACGGGATCGAACCGCCGACCCTCTGCTTGTAAGGCAGATGCTCTCCCAGCTGAGCTAATCACCCTTCGTTTCGGTGTGGCGCGCATTCTACGGAGCGACCCCAAGTCTGGCAAGCACTTTCTTAAATCTTTTTTTTCAGCCCTTCCAATGGCTTAGGCAGGGTTGGCCTGCGGCGTGATCAAGAGAATAATGCCCCCCTTTGTATAGAGGAGAGACTCACCCCATGTGGTTCAAGAACCTGCTTATCTATCGCCTGACCCAAGATCTGCCTGTTGATGCCGAGGCGTTGGAAGCGGCCATGGCCACCAAGCTGGCGCGCCCTTGTGCAAGCCAGGAGTTGACCACTTACGGTTTTGTCGCGCCTTTTGGTAAAGGTGAAGACGCCCCCCTGGTTCACGTCAGCGGCGATTTCCTGCTGATCGCCGCTCGCAAGGAAGAACGCATCCTGCCGGGTAGCGTGGTGCGTGATGCACTTAAAGAGAAAGTCGAAGAGATCGAAGCCGAGCAAATGCGCAAGGTCTACAAGAAGGAGCGCGACCAGATCAAGGATGAAATCATCCAGGCCTTCCTGCCGCGTGCCTTTATCCGTCGCTCGTCGACCTTCGCTGCAATCGCGCCGAAACAGGGCCTGATCCTGGTCAACTCGGCCAGCCCCAAGCGTGCCGAAGACCTGCTGTCGACCCTGCGTGAAGTGATCGGCACCCTGCCCGTCCGCCCTCTGACGGTAAAAACCGCACCAACTGCAATCATGACTGACTGGGTCACCACCCAGAAACCGGCTGATGACTTCTTCGTCCTCGACGAATGCGAACTGCGCGACACCCACGAAGACGGCGGCATCGTGCGCTGCAAACGCCAGGACCTGACCGGCGAAGAGATCCAGCTGCACCTGACCACCGGCAAGGTCGTAACCCAACTGTCCCTGGCGTGGCAGGACAAGCTGTCCTTCATGCTCGATGACAAGATGACCGTCAAGCGCCTGAAGTTCGAAGACCTGCTGCAAGACCAGGCGGAACAGGACGGCGGCGACGAAGCCCTGGGCCAACTGGATGCCAGCTTTACCTTGATGATGCTGACCTTCGGCGATTTCCTGCCGGCGCTGGTCGAGGCACTGGGCGGCGAAGAGACACCACAGGGCATCTAAGCAACACCGATCCAATGCGGGCACGGTCAGTGTGGGAGCTGGCTTGCCTGCGATAACGGAGTGTCAGCCAGAAGAGTGCCGACTGACACTCCGCTATCGCAGGCAAGCCAGCTCCCACATTTGATTGCATCGACAACTCGGAAATCGAATAAAAAAGGACATCCCCATGCGCGCACTCGCCGCCTTGAGCCGCTTCGTCGGCAATACCTTCGCTTACTGGGTGTTGATATTTGCCGTGCTCGCCTTCCTCGAACCCAGCTGGTTCATCGGCCTGAAAAGCGCCATCGTCCCACTGCTGGGCCTGGTGATGTTCGGCATGGGGTTGACCTTGAAACTGGAAGACTTCGCCGAAGTCGCTCGCCACCCGTGGCGCGTGGCCTTGGGCGTGGTCGCGCATTTCGTGATCATGCCGGGCGTGGCATGGTTGCTGTGCCAGGCGTTCCATTTGCCTGCGGAAATTGCCGTTGGCGTGATCCTGGTCGGCTGTTGCCCAAGTGGCACGTCGTCCAACGTCATGACCTGGCTGGCCCGGGGTGACCTGGCGTTATCGGTGGCGATTGCCGCGGTCACCACCCTCCTCGCCCCGCTGCTCACACCGGCGTTGATCTGGCTGCTGGCCTCGGCCTGGCTGCCAGTGTCGTTCATGGAACTGTTCTGGTCGATCCTGCAAGTGGTGCTGCTACCCATCGTACTGGGCGTGGTCGCGCAGCGTTTGCTCGGTGATCGGGTAAGGCATGCGGTGGATGTGCTGCCACTGGTGTCGGTGGTCAGCATTGTGATCATCGTCGCGGCCGTGGTTGCCGCAAGCCAAGGCAAGATTGCCGAGTCGGGCCTGCTGATCATGGCCGTGGTGATGCTGCACAACAGCTTCGGTTACCTGCTGGGCTACTTCACCGGGCGCCTGTTCAAGTTGCCCTTGGCGCAACGCAAGTCGCTGGCCCTGGAAGTGGGCATGCAGAACTCCGGGCTGGGTGCCGCGCTGGCCAGTGCGCACTTTTCGCCACTGGCGGCGGTGCCCAGTGCGTTGTTCAGCGTCTGGCACAATATTTCCGGCGCATTGCTGTCGACCTATTTCCGCCGCATGAGCGAAAAGGAAGACCGCCGCGCCCTGGAAACCACGCCGTAACTTGATCGCCCGGTCCAATTTCGGCACTCTACCGAACTTCGCGGGGACGACCTCGCGACGCTATCAAGCGCTCACCCGGGGACGACCCCACTTTGATAGAAGCGAGGTCATCATGTCCTGGATCATTCTGTTTTTTGCCGGGTTGTTTGAAGTGGGCTGGGCCGTCGGCCTGAAGTACACCGACGGGTTCAGCAAGCCGCTGCCCACCGCCCTGACGATTGCCGCCATGGCTGTCAGCCTTGGGTTGTTGGGGCTGGCCATGAAGGAATTGCCGCTGGGCACCGCCTATGCCATCTGGACCGGCGTGGGGGCCGTGGGCACCGTGATTGCCGGGATTATCCTGTTTGGAGAATCCATGGCGTTGTTTCGGTTGGCGAGTGTGGCGTTGATTATTTGTGGGCTGATTGGCCTCAAGATCTCGACATAAGCCACTACCGCTATCGCAGGCAAGCCAGCTCCTACATTTTGAATTGTGAATACAGTCAAATGTGGGAGCTGGCTTGCCTGCGATGAGGCCCTGATAAACAACAAAAAACTACCTGGCACTCCCCCGCAAACCGCCCACCACAGCGTGCAACTGCTCAGGCGTTGCCGCTTCCACAGCCACCGGCTCGCCCGCCACCAACACCACCCGCGACCAGATCCGATGAAACAAACCCTTGTTCGGATCACGGCTGAAGAAACTCCCCCACAACCCCTGCAATGCCATCGGGATCACCGGCACCGGCGTCTCCTCCAGGATGCGCGTCACCCCACCGCGAAACTCATTCATCTCGCCATCAGCTGTCAGCTTGCCTTCCGGGAAGATGCACACCAGCTCGCCATCCTTGAGGTACTGGGCAATGCGCGCGAACGCCTGCTCGTAGATCTGAATGTCTTCATGGCGCCCGGCAATCGGAATCGTCCCGGCGGTGCGGAAGATAAAATTGAGCACCGGCAAGCGGTAGATCTTGTAGTACATGACAAAGCGAATCGGCCGACGTACTGCGCCACCAATCAACAGCGCATCGACAAACGACACATGGTTGCACACCAGCAACGCCGCGCCTTCATCCGGGATGGCTTGCAGGTTGCGATGCTCCACGCGGTACATGGAATGGCTGAGCAGCCAGATCATGAAGCGCATGGTGAACTCGGGGACGATTTTAAAGATGTAAGTGTTAACCGCGATGTTGAGCAGCGACACCACCAGGAACAACTCGGGGATCGACAGCTTGGCCACGCTCAACAGCAGAATGGACACGATGGCCGAGACCACCATGAACAGTGCATTGAGAATGTTGTTCGCCGCGATCACCCGTGCCCGTTCGTTCTCGGCGGTACGCGACTGGATCAGCGCATACAGCGGCACGATGTAAAAGCCGCCGAACACCCCCAGGCCGAGGATATCGAACAGCAGCCACCACGCCTGGCCGTAGCTGAGCACCGCGAGCCAATCGTTGGCTTGCACGTTCTGCGGGAAGCCGCCGGAGTGCCACCACAGCAGCAGGCCGAACACGGTCAGGCCAAATGAGCCAAACGGCACCAGGCCGATTTCCACCTTACGCCCGGAAAGCTTTTCGCACAGCATCGAGCCCAGGGCGATGCCCACCGAGAACACCGTGAGGATCAAGGTCACCACGGTTTCGTCGCCGTACAACCATTCCTTGGCATAGGCAGGTATTTGCGTGAGGTAAATCGCGCCGACAAACCAGAACCATGAGTTGCCGACAATCGAGCGCGACACCGCCGGCGTCTGCCCCAGGCCCATGCGTAAAGTCGCCCAGGACTGAGTGAAGATATTCCAGTCCAGGCGCAGCTGCGGTGTCGAAGCCGCTGCGCGCGGGATGCTGCGGCTGGCCAGGTAGCCCAGCACCGCCACGGCCACAATCGCCACCGCCACCACCGGCGCGTAATGGGTGGAAGACATCATGATCCCGGCACCGATGGTGCCGGCCAAAATTGCCAGGAACGTGCCCATCTCCACCAGGCCGTTACCGCCGACCAATTCATCGTCGTGCAATGCCTGGGGCATGATCGAGTACTTCACCGGGCCGAACAGCGCCGAGTGAGTGCCCATGGCAAACAGCGCCAGCAGCATCAGTTCAAGATGTTTGATCAGAAAACCCGTCGCGCCCACCGCCATGATCACGATCTCGCCGATCTTGATCGCGCGGATCAACGCGTCCTTGTTGAATTTCTCGCCAAACTGCCCGGCCAACGCCGAGAACAGGAAGAACGGCAGGATAAACAACAAAGCACACAGGTTGACCCAGATGGAGCGGTCGCCCTCGATGGTGAGCTTGTAAAGGATGGCCAGGATCAGCGACTGCTTGAAGATGTTGTCGTTGAACGCGCCCAGCAACTGGGTGATGAAAAACGGCAAGAAGCGCCGCGTGCGCAGCAAGGTGAATTGGGAAGGATGGCTCATCGTCGTCCGTGTTCCTGCGTGGCCTTTATTTATCAGGCCACGACTTTACCTAATCCTGCTTACTTATTCGCTAGCCCGGCAATACAAGGCGAAACAAAAAGCTCGCCTTTATAAGCGCCCTGCACGGTGCGCTTGGCCACGATCAGCCACATCAGCGCCAGCGCAACCACCAGCACACTGCCAAACACACTGAAAAACGCCAGCTGTAACAGGCTCGCCAATTTAAGCGTGGCCAAGGCGTAAACCCCCAATGGGAAGGTGAAGCCCCACCAACCCAGGTTGAACGGGATACCGGCGCGCAGGTAACGCAGGGTGATCAACACCGCAATCAACATCCACCACAAGCCGAAGCCCCACAGGGTGATGCCCGCAATCAGGCCCAGGCCGTGGGCCATTTCACCGACACTGGCCAGGCCATTGGTGGCAAAGATCGCGGGGGCATCCGTACCGAGCAGCAACATGCCCAGGGCACCGGTACCGATCGGGCCCAGGGCCAACCAGCTCGACGCGGCCATATTGGCGTGAGGCAACTTATGCAAGGCCATGCGCAGAATCAGGATGGTCAGGATGCTGAACGCTACCGGCAGGGAAAACGCCCACAGCACGTAGCTGGTCACCAACATCACCAGTTGCGAATGGGCATCGGCCAAGTGCGGCGCGAGCAAGCCGCCGCTGGCCGCCGCCACTTCGGCCGCCACCACGGGCAACAGCCAGACGGCGGTCATCTGGTCGATGCTGTGCTCCTGGCGCGTGAACATCATGAACGGGATCAGTACGCCGCAGGCCAGGGACATGGCGACGTCCAGCCACCACAAGGCCTCGGCCAACGGGATCACATCACCGCCCCAGCGCGGCAGGCCGAACAGCAGCAAGCCGTTGAGAATGGTCGCCAGCCCCATGGGGATGGTGCCGAAGAACATCGAGACCGTTGAGTGCCCGAAGATGCGTCGCGCCTCGTGGAAAAACATCACCCAGCGGGCGGCATACAGCACGCTGAACAGCACAAACAAGCCGATGGTGAACAGCCATAGGCCCTCGGCGACGGCATGCAAGCCGGGCAAGTTGACTGGCAGCTGGGCCAAGGCCAGGGCCAGCACACCGGTGCCCATAGTCGCGGCAAACCAGTTCGGGGTGAACTGGCGAATCACTTCCCGGGGACGGGCCAGGTGACTGAAGGGTTTGTAGCGGTGAGTGGTCGAGCAGGTCATGGGTTAATCCTCTTCCTCATATGAGGTTGAGGCCATGATAGAACCTGATCGAATATCTATATAACGGGTAATATCTCTAACTGTTATCTATTTTATCTATATTAACCACGATCATGCCCTCGCCCTTGCTGGCGCCGAGTCCCGCCACCACAACCCACCAAGGGCCCCGAGAGACAGCAAGATAAGCACCGCACCGTAGCCGTCCGTGGTCGCGACCAGGCCAAACACGCGGCTCAGGTTACCCGCCAACAACGCCGGCACGCAGAACGCCAGGTAACTCAATACATAGAACGCCGACATCAGGCCCGCCCGCTCATGGGGCAACGCCAGGCCCACGATGCTGCGCACACTGCCCATGAAGCCGCCGCCGAACCCCAGGCCTGCGATCACACTGGCGACAAAGAACAGCCACAGGCTGGCGATGTTTACGGCAACCAGCAGCAACCCCACGCCCACGGCCAGCAGTGCAGCCGACACGCGCATGACCCTGTCAGCCGCGTGGTTGCGCAGGCTGTAGATCATCACCGCGCCGCTCAAGGTCACCACCGCCACCAGCCCGCCGCCGATCAAGTGCGAGGTCGACCCGGTGGCGACACCCACCAACGACGGCGCCAACGAGGAAAAGAACCCACCCAGCGCCCACACGGCCACATTCAATGGCATCGCCAGCCACAAGGCGCGGCGCGCCTGCGGCGGCACATGCAGGGTTGGCGCCAGGGACTTCAAGGCGCCGGGTATGCGGCTGACCGTTTCAGGCAGGCGCCACACATACAGAGCCTGCAACACCATCAAGCCCAGCAGGGTGTAATAGATCAATTGGGTTGGCCACGGCGCGAACTCCACCAGCAGCCCGCTGCCCAGGCCACCACTGGCCATGCCGAGCATCGGTGCAAGGCTGTTGAGCATCGGGCCGCGGACGCGGTCGGTATCGAGCAGCGTCGCACTCAATACCGCTGTGGCAGTGCCAGTCGCGAAGCCCTGTAACGCGCGGGCGGCCAGCAGGCAGGCGGTGCTGTCAGCGTGGATAAACAGCAGCATCGCCACACTATTGAGCAGCAGCGCGGCGAAGATCACCGGCTTGCGCCCCAGGTAATCCGAGAGCGACCCCACCGTCAGCAGGGCCGCCAGCAGGCTCACGGCATAGACACCAAAGATGGCGGTGAGCATGGCCGCCGAAAAATGCAGGTGGTCTTGATACACCTGGTACAAGGGCGTCGGCGCGCTGGAGGCGGCGAGAAAGGTCAGCACCATGATCACTAGAAACGCCAGGCTGGACCGCTGAGAGATGACACTGGACATGGGCACGCTCCGCTAAAGCTAATATTTTGCTTTTGTGCAGTGTGCTATTCGCTGGCGCTTAAAGCAAATTCTTTGTGTTAAGGTCTTGCCCATGGCGATCAAAGAAGGCCTCCGCCCGGGGGGCCGCAGTGCCCGGGTACAAGAATCCGTCCACAGGGCGGTGCGCGAATTGCTGGAGGCCCATGAGCGTTCCAGCGTCACCGTGCCGATGATTGCGGCATGTGCAGGCGTCACGCCGTCGACCATTTACCGGCGCTGGGGCGATCTGTCAGTACTGCTCGCCGACGTCGCCCTGGCCCGTATGCGCCCCGATACCGAACCGGCCAACACCGGCAGCCTGCGTGGCGACCTGCAAGCCTGGGCCGAGCAATACCTGGATGAGATGAGTTCGGACGTAGGCCGCAACATGATGCGCGACGTGCAAAGCAGCCCGACGCCAGGGTATTGCGTGAGCATCCTGAGTGGGCAGTTGCAGGTGATTGTTGACCGCTACCCGCAGGAACAGCCACCGAGCGTTGACCATCTGATCAACCTGCTCGCCGCACCGACGGTGTTTCGTATTCTGTTTTCGGCAAAGCCTTTGGCGGTAGAAGAACTGCATGCCCTGATCGAGCTGGCACTAAAAAACTGAAGCGCGTGCGCCGACACAAAATGTGGGAGCTGGCTTGCCTGCGATGCAGACACCTCGGTACACCCGTCAAGCGAAGTCGATACCATCGCAGGCAAGCCAGCTCCCACATTTGTTCGGTGTGCATCCAATAAAAAACGGCCTCTGATGAGGCCGTTTTGTTATTTCCAATCCCACATCATGTACGCATCCCACGCCCACTCACCAGCAACCGCGCACAACCGATATACAGCACCACGGTCGCAACGATCATAAAGGTGATCGCCACACTGATCTTGATATCCGACACGCCCAGAATGCCGTAGCGGAAGGCGTTGACCATGTGCAGTACCGGGTTGGCCAGGGACACCGTCTGCCAGAACGGCGGCAGCAAGGTGATGGAGTAAAACACCCCGCCCAGGTAGGTCAGCGGCGTGAGCACGAAGGTCGGGATGATGGAAATATCATCGAAGTTGCGTGCGAACACGGCGTTGATAAAGCCCAGCAGCGAGAAGATCGTCGCCGTCAGCACGACCACCAGAATGGTGACCCCCAGGTGATGCACCTGCAGGTGGGTAAAGAACAGGGACAGCAGCGTCACGATCACTCCCACCATCAGGCCACGCAACACGCCGCCCAGGGTGTAGCCGATGAGGATGGTGTGCGGTGACACCGGCGAGACCATCAGCTCTTCAATGGAGCGCTGGAACTTGCTGCCAAAGAAACTCGACACCACGTTGCCATAGGAGTTGGTGATCACCGACATCATGATCAGGCCCGGCACGATGTATTCCATGTAGGTGAAGCCACCCATGTCGCCGATCTGCCGGCCGATCAGGTTACCGAAGATCACAAAGTACAGGACCATGGTGATCGCCGGTGGCAGCAGGGTCTGCGGCCAGATCCGGGTAAAGCGCTTCACTTCGCGATAAACAATGGTTTGCAGCGCGACAAGGTTGGGTTGCAGTTCGGAACTCATACCGCCACCTTCGCCAGATTTTTCTCCACCAGGGACACGAACAACTCCTCAAGGCGATTGGTTTTATTACGCAGGCTCAGCACTTCGATGTTCTGAGTCGCCAACTGGGTGAACAGCGCGGTGATGCCCATGGCCTTATCCACCTGCACCTCCAGGGTGTGGCTGTCCACCAGCCGGCTTGGGTAGCCGAGCAACTGCGGCGCCACCGACAGGTTGTTCTTCAGGTCGAGCAGGAAGGTTTCCACATGCAACTGGCCCAGCAGGTTGCGCATGCTGGTGTTCTCGACAATGGTGCCGTGGTCGATGATGCCGATGTTGCGGCACAACTGCTCAGCCTCTTCCAAGTAGTGGGTGGTGAGGATGATGGTGATGCCCTTCTCGTTCAGTTCGGTGAGGAAGGTCCACATCGAGCGGCGCAGCTCGATGTCCACGCCGGCGGTAGGTTCGTCGAGGATCAACAGGCGCGGCTCATGCACCAGGGCGCGAGCGATCATCAGGCGGCGTTTCATGCCACCGGACAGCGAGCGCGAAGGTACGTCACGCTTGTCCCACAGGCCCAGTTGAGTCAGGTACTGCTCGGCGCGTTCCTTGGCGACTTTCGCCGGAATGCCGTAGTACCCGGCCTGGGTCACGACAATGTCGAAGGTCTTTTCGAACTGGTTGAAATTGAATTCCTGGGGCACCACGCCAATGGAGCGCTTGAGCGCCGCCGGGGATTTATCCAGGTCGTGGCCGAAGATATTCACCGTGCCGCTGGTCTTGTTGACCAGAGTGGAGAGAATGCCGATGGTGGTGGATTTGCCGGCACCGTTGGGGCCGAGCAAGGCGAAGAAGTCACCTTCGGCAACGTCCAGATCGATACCACTCAGGGCCTGGAAACCGTTGCCGTAGGTTTTGGTTAGCTGCCGGATGGACAGAGCGGAACTCATATGGAAGTACGCACCAAAGAAGGGAATAGAAAGAATAGATGAGGGCACAACGCAGGTAGTTCAACCGGCGATGCAGTGCGAGCATGGTGCGTGCCCATGCCGCACAAGTACAGTCACCCGTATTAATAGTGTGTATTAAGTCAACGCGGTCATCACCGCCTTGCGGTAGGCCGGGCGCTGTTGCAAGCGCTGGTACCAGGCCTCCAGATGGGGCATGGCAGGGCGTTCGATGGGCATCTCGAACCAGGCGTAGATGAAGCAGCCCAAGGGAATATCGCCCATGCCGAACGCCTGGCCGGACAGGTAGGGTTGCTCGGCGAGGGCTTGTTCGACGGTTTTGAGCGCGTCGATACAGGCTTGGCGCCCGGCATTGATGCTGTCCCAGTTTTGCTGGTCAGCCGGGGTGCGCACGATGCCCCAGAACACCGCTTTGAACGGATCGGCGAGCGTGGAAGTGGTCCAGTCCATCCACTTTTCGGCGTTGGCCCGGGCTTGCAGGTCGCTGGGGTAAAAGTCCGATGCCTGCTTGGCGCACAGGTAGCGCACGATGGTGTTGGATTCCCACAGCACAAAGTCGCCATCTTCGATCACCGGCACCCGGCCATTGGGGTTCATGGCCCGGTATTGCGGGGTATCGACCACACCAAAAGCCCCGCCCGCATCAATTGCTTCATAGTCCAGGCCGAGTTCCTCGGCGCACCACAGTGCTTTCCTGACGTTTGATGAATTTTTACGACCCCAGATCTTCAGCATGACCGCGCCTTATCGTTGATGAACATGGCTTGATGAACGCAGCAGCATACGCCGGTTCAGCCGCGGCTTAAATCGCCCCGCATATCGCCGAGCAAGGTGGGCGCATCGTCGCCAAACAGGTGCGGGTAGCACTGGCGGATATGCCCGAAGAAAAATGCTTCGGGCACGTCAGCAAATTGCCCGTGGTCCACCACGTACTCCATAGAACGCTGGCCCTGGCGATTGAACGCGTGGAACACGCTGTCGTGCAGCCCATCGAATTCCAACGGCGGCACGTCGAACACTTCGCACAGTTGCTGGTTGAACGCCGGAGTGGCCTTGACCCAGCGGCCGTTCAGGTAAAGCTCGGTATAACCGTGCATGGCGAACACGTCACTTTTGAGCAGAGCGAGCAGTCGCGGTGTGGACAGGTGGTTGCGCACGTCCGCCAGGCCAATGCGTGCGGGAATGCCGCAGTGGCGCGCGCAAGCGGCGAGTAACGTAGCTTTGGGCACACAGTAGCTTTCGCCGGCCGCCAGGGCGAAGCTGGCGCTCAAGGTGTTGGGGTCACGGCTGAAGGTATAGGGGTTGTAGCGAATGGCCTCACGCACCGCGTAATAAAGACTGACTGCCTGGTCACTTAAATCCGGGCGGGTTCCGCGATGTTTCTCGGCGAACTCCACCACCACAGGGTGGTCACTATCGATGAAGCGGCTGGGACTCAAGTACGTATTCATGAGCTTGATCTCCGAGGGGAGCCTGGAGTTTAACCACCAGGCCTGCCAGAGAGATAACGACGATTCGGCCAAATGCCGGCGCCGGCTGATGGGTTGCCCAGTACACCTTGTTACACCCTGATCACCCGGCTTGTTCGGATGCCGACTAAGCTCCCTGGTGGTTTCGCCCCTGGTTCACGGAGGATTGAATATGCTGTTGTTGTGGATACTGGTGCTGGTGGTGGGCATTGCCTACCTGGCACACCGCCGTACTGCCCCCCTGCCCGCCCTGGGCGTGGTCGCCGTCTACCTGCTGGCGATGGGCGCCTGGAGCCACGCACCGGGTTGGCTGCTGCTGATCTTCTGGGTACTCCTGGCCGTGGTGGCCGCGCCTTTGTTGCTGCCTGACCTGCGCCGCCAATACTTCACCAAGCCGCTGTTCAGCTGGTTCCAGAAAGTGCTGCCGCCGATGTCCGAGACCGAGCGCGATGCGATTGATGCCGGTACCGTGTGGTGGGACGGCGAGCTGTTCAGTGGCCGCCCGGACTGGGACAAATTGCTGGCCTACCCCAAGGCGCAATTGACCGAGGAAGAGCAGGCGTTCATCGACGGCCCCACCGAAGAACTCTGCGCCATGGTCAGCGACTGGGAAATCGGCCAGGCCATGGACCTGCCGCCGCAAGCCTGGGAACACATCAAGACCCATGGCTTCTTCGCCCTGATCATTCCCAAGGAGTACGGTGGCAAGGGCTTCTCCGCCTATGCCCACTCCCAGGTCGCCATGAAACTCGCGACCCGCAGTGGTGACCTGGCCTCCACCGTGATGGTCCCCAACTCACTCGGCCCCGCCGAACTGCTGCTGCACTACGGCACCGAGGAACAGCGCAATCATTACCTGCCGCGCCTGGCCCGTGGCGACGACATCCCGTGCTTCGCCCTCACCGGCCCGCTGGCCGGCTCCGATGCGGGCGCCATGCCCGACACCGGCGTGATCTGCAAAGGCGAATGGGAAGGCAAGGAAACCCTCGGCCTGCGCCTGAACTGGGAAAAGCGCTACATCACCCTCGGCCCGGTCGCGACCCTGCTCGGTCTGGCCTTCAAGGCTCATGACCCGGACCACCTGTTGGGTGAAGAAGAAGACCTGGGCATCAGCCTCGCGTTGATTCCTACCGACACCCCTGGCGTGGAAATCGGCCGTCGTCACCTGCCGCTTGGCGCCGCTTTCATGAACGGCCCCAACTCCGGCAAGGATGTGTTCATCCCCCTGGAATACCTGATTGGTGGCCAGGAAATGCTCGGCAAGGGCTGGATGATGCTGATGAACTGCCTGTCGGTCGGCCGTTCGATCTCGCTGCCCGCCGTCGGCACCGGCGCCGCCAAGTTCACCAGCCTGGTGACCGGCCAATACGCCCAGGTGCGCGAACAGTTCAACGTACCGCTGTCGGCCTTCGAAGGCATCCAGGAAGCCCTGGCACGCATCGGTGGCAACGCCTGGCTGATGGACAGCGCGCGCATGCTCACCGCCAACGCCGTGGACCTGGGCGAGAAGCCGTCGGTGTTGTCGGCGATCCTCAAGTATCACCTGACCGAACGCGGCCGTGAGTGCATCAGCCACGCCATGGACGTGCACGGCGGCAAGGGCATCATCATGGGCCCCAACAACTACCTGGGCCGCAACTGGCAGGGCGCACCGATCTTCATCACCGTGGAAGGCGCGAATATCCTTTCGCGTAACCTGATGATCTTCGGCCAGGGCGCGATTCGCTGCCACCCCTTCGTGCTCAAGGAAATGGCCCTGGCCGGCCGCGAAGACCATGACCAGGCGTTGAAGGAATTCGACGGCCTGCTGATGCAACACATCGGCTTCGCCGTCAGCAACGCCGCCAGCACCCTGGTGCTGAACCTGGGCTTCGGGCACTTCGAAAAAGCCCCGGGCAACCGTTTGAGCCAGGGCTACTTCCGTGCCCTGAACCGCCAGGCGGCTGCGTTTGCCCTGCTGGCCGACCTGAGCATGATGTTGCTGGGTGGCGAGCTCAAGCGCCGCGAACGCTTGTCCGCTCGCCTGGGTGATGTGCTCAGCCACATGTACCTGGCGTCGGCGGCGCTCAAGCGTTATCACGACCTGGACTCGCCGGACCATCTGGAGCCGCTGTTTGCCTGGGCCATGGAAGAAAGCCTGGGCGAATCGGAACGCGCATTGGATGAGCTGCTGAGCAACTTCCCGAACAAGGTGCTGGGCTGCCTGTTGCGGGTGATCGTGTTCCCGTTCGGGCGTCGTCATACCGGGCCGTCCGACGCTCTGGATGCCGAAGTGGCAGCCGTGATCGGCCGCGCCAAGGGCGACCCGACCCTGGAAGAATTGCTGGCCGGCTGTTATCGTCCGCAATCAGCAGAAGATCCCGTGGGCGCCCTGCAACATGCCTACGACCTGCTCGGTGCCAGCCACCCCTTGCAGAAAAAACTCCACAGCGCGCTCAAAAGCGGCCAGGTCAAGCCGGCTGCCGGCGAGCATGCCATCGATGCAGCCCTGCAGGCCGGCGTGCTGCAACCGGCCGAGGCGCAAACCTTGCGCGATGCCGAGGCTGCGCGACGCAAGGTGATCGACGTGGATGATTTCAGCAAGGAAGAGCTGATGCAGGCAGAAGGTAAAGTCCGCTGAGTCGAGCGGTCATATAAAAACGGGCGCGAGAGGCTTATACTCTCGCGCCCGTTTTTGCTTTAGAGGCCTTATCTCGTGTCTAACGTCGTTGCCGATCATCTTGTCTTGCTCGACCACTTGCGCAGCATCCTGGTTGCCGTCGGCGAAGCCGAACAGGTACCCGAGGAAAGCCACTCGCTGTTCCTGGAGCGTTTCGACGAACTGCGCGCCCTGTTGCCAATCGACCCGATCGAAAGCCAGTACCTGGGCCAGGACCTGATGAGCCAGGTCATCCTGCGCTACCCGCAAATCGCCCACCTGGTGCCCCGTGACCTGCTGTGGTTCTTTGGCGGCGACTGCCTGCACTTCATGCCCGACGAAGAACTGGACCTGTACCAGGCCCTGGAAGAACGTCGCTATGAAGCCGAACAGAACGACGAACCGTTCGACTGGAACCAGGAAAAACAGCTGCTGGCCATGCCTCAGGACCAGAGCAAGCACTGACAACTATGCTCGTTCCTACGCTCTGCGTGGGAACCTATCCTGTGACGCTCTGCGTCACCCGTGCACAGGCATAAAGGCAGGACGCGGAGCGTCCAGGTGGCATTCCCACGCAGAGCGTGGGAACGAGCAACCGCACTCCTACCGTCGCCGCAGCGTGGGCTCCCTGGCCATGCACTCCACCAGATAATCGATAAACACCCGCAACTTCGGCGGCAGGTAACGTGTGGGCGAATGCAGCAACCACGCCTCGCCATGGTACGACGCAATAAAATCCCACCCTGGCAACACCTGCACCAACTCCCCCGCTTCCAACGCATGCCGTGCGGTGAAATACGGCAAGCTGGCAATCCCGACATGCTGCAACGCCGCCTCCAGTCGCACCCCGGTGTGGTTCGCCGCATACCGGCCGCGTACGCCGACCGTTACCGCCTTGCCAGCCTGGCGAAATTTCCAGCGTGAATCTCCCGGTGTCTCACCCAGATAGATGCAACTGTGCCCGAGCAGATCATGGGGATGGCTCGGTGTACCGTGCTCGGCCAAGTACTGTGGCGTCGCGCACAGCAAATGTTCGATGGGCAACAGCTGGCGCCCGACCAAACCTGGCGGTGGGCTGTCGGTGATGCGGATGCTCAAGTCGACGTTGTCGTCGATCAAATCCACATGCCTATCTTCCAGGATCAATTGCACATCCACCTTGGGATAGCGCCGCAAAAATTCCGGCATATGCGGGTGCACCACGAATCGCCCCACCGCCTTGGGTACACTGACCCGCACCAGGCCCTCGGCTTCATGGGTAAATTGCCCACTGATTTCCATCACCGAGCGCGCCGCGTTGACCATCTCCTGGCAACGCTTGAATACCTCCTCGCCGCCCTCGCTCAAGCGCAGCTTGCGCGTGGTGCGTTGCAGCAGGCGCGTGGCCAGGGCTTGCTCCAGGCGCGAAATACTGCGGCTCACCGCCGAAGGGGAGACGCTGAGTTGCCGCGCCGCTTCGGAGAAGCTGCCGGTTTCCACGACCTTGACGAAAATCGCCATTTCACCCAATAGCGGCAAAGGAAGATTGATGCTCATGACGCACAGATCCATTGATAATTGAGCGGATTATCACCCATCTGCGCACTATTTATACTGCCCACAGAACCCTGATGCGGATGTAGATGATGACCGAGCGCCTGTTTTTTACCCACGACCACCTGACGGCCGAGCTGGAAGTGCTCAGTTGCACCCCGTACGAAGAGCAATTCGCCGTGATTGTGCAGTCGACCATTTTCCATCCCCAAGGCGGAGGCCAGCCGTCCGACACCGGCTGGCTCGGCGACAGCCAGGTGCTGCGAGTCATGCAGGAAGGCGAACAGGTGGTGCACTACGTCGACCGACCTCTGGAGCCCGGCCTCGTCGTTGCACGAGTCGACGCACAGCGGCGCGCCTTGCATACGCGTCTGCATTCGGCGGGGCACTTGATTGGCAATGCCGGCGAACGCCTGGGCTGGATGCCGATCAAGGCCCACCATTGGCCCGGCGAAGGCAAGATCACTTTTATCCGTGGCGAGACCGCGCAAGACATGGATGCGCAGGCGCTCCAGCAGTGGGTCAACACATGGATCGCCGCCGACTATTCCCGCCATATGACGCTGGAAGACGGCACCCGCGAAGTCGGCTTCGGCGAATTACCGGCGTACGCCTGTGGCGGTACGCATGTTCAAGCGTTGAGCGAACTGGGCCAGGTAACGATCCTGGCGTTGTCGGAGAAAAAAGGCGCGCTCTCGGTGCGCTACAGCCTCGCTGATACCCTGACACTGTAGGAGCGAGCTTGCTCGCGAAGACCGTTAACGATAACGCGGGATACCTGATTCTCATCGGCGCCCTTTGGTTTTTCGCGAGCAAGCTCGCTCCTACAGGGCCACGCTCGGCTGGTCCGATTCATTGATGAACGACTTCAACGTCGACACCGTCGCCGCCGGGTCACGCGGGTCGCTGATCGCACGAAAATTCGTCAACATGGTGTTGGCCGCCAACTCCACCGACACATACCCACGCTGGCGACTGTCGAAAAACTTCACATGCGGGTTGAGCGGCATGATCTTCATGAACGCGTCGTAGGGAGGGCCATCTGAGGTGACCGACGAGCCGACGAACTCGGTGGCGACCACCGCCGAGTCTGGCCTGTCGGCGTCGAGATGCAGGTCGGTGGCCCAGAACGAATGTATATCCCCTCCCCAGAACACCGGGTTCTTCACGCGATTGCGCACGATCGACGCCAGCATCCGTGAGCGGTTCGCCATGTAGCCATCCCAGCCATCGGTCCAGCGGCCAAGCTTATGGTTGGTCAAGTCACGCTGCATCAGCGGCGCCACCAGCAAATCCTGGGCGATGACATTCCACTGCGCACTGGACTGGGCAAACCCCTGGTCCAGCCAAGACTCTTGTTGCCAGCCGAGCAACGTGCGGCCAGGGTCACGCAGGTCGCTGCAAGGGGTGGTGACAATATGCCCTTGGTGGCTGCCATTGGCCGCGATGCAGGGTTGCTCGGAACGGTACTGGCGACCGTCGAGCACATGAAAACGCGCGAGCCGCCCATAGTCCAGGCGCCGGTAGATGCGCATGTCCGACCCCTTCGGCACGCTGCTGGCACGCAGGGGCATGTGTTCATAAAACGCCTGGTACGCCGCGGCCCGTTGCTTGAGAAACTGCGCCACCGCCACCTTCGGGTCCTGGGACCAGCGGTTGGCGTAGTCATTCTGTACTTCGTGGTCGTCCCAGGTCACGACGCTGGGGGCAGCGGCGTGCAGGGCCTGCAGGTCTGGATCAGTCTTGTACAGTGCGTAGCGGTTGCGGTAATCACTCAGGCTTTGCGCATTGCCGCTGCCGTGCGAACGAAACACCTTGCCCGACTCCGCAGCATAGGAACTGTCGTAGATGTAATCACCGAGGAAAAACACCAGGTCCGGCTGCTCGGCGGCAAGGTGTCGGTAGGCGCTGAAATAGCCACGTTCCCAGTGCGAGCAGGACACAAACCCCAGCCGGGCCGAGGCCATGGCCTGCAGCGGCGGCATCGTGCGCGACTGGCCCACCGGGCTCTGCGCACCGAGCCCTTCAAACTGGTACCAATACGGCCGATCCGCCGCCAGCCCCGCCACTTCAACATGCACTGCGTGAGCGAAACGCGGCGTCGCCAGTACTTCGCCCTGCTTCACAATGCGCGTCATCGCCGCATCGCTGGCCACCCGCCAACGCAGCGGCACCGAGCGACTCAGGCCGCCACGGCCATCCGCGGCGTTGAACAACGGCGCCAGGCGCGTCCAGATCACAAAGCCATCTGGCAACGGGTCACCGGAAGCCACGCCGAGGGTGAACGGATAATCCACCCCGGCACTGCGCGCAAACGGGCTGAGAATCGAAAACGCGCTCGCGACCGCCAGCCCGCCGAGGACCCGGCGCCGGCCATGGTCCACTTCGCCGCTCACAAACAGTGCTCCCAGTCGTCGCGCACGGTGGCAAACCCGAGCAAGTCCTCATACACGCCGTTCTTTAAAAACGCCTGGCGCATGCAGCCTTCATAACGCAGGCCGATCTTTTCCATGACCCGCGCCGATTCCTTGTTGCGCGCGAAACACTGGCTGCCCACGCGCTGCAACCCTAGCGCCTCGAACCCGAAGTCCATCACCGCACTCGCCGCTTCCGCCGCATACCCCTGGTTACGGCAGTGCGCCGCCACCCAGCCACCCAAGTGCCCATAGTGATGCCGAGCATTGATACGCAGGCTGACCATGCCGACCAATTCGTCGGTGCCGCGCACATGCATCCCCAGGTTCAGCAGCTCACCGGTGCGGTACTTGTCAGCGATCCCCGCAATAAAATCCTGGGCGGTTTCCAGGGTGTAGGGCGATGGAATGTTCGCCGTGTTGTCGGCAATTTTCGGCCCGTTGGCAAGCGTGAAAAGCACCTGCGCCTGGTGCATTTGCAGGGCGCGCAACAACAGTCGCGGGGTCGTCAATTGAGGCAATGCAGTAGGCATGGAGGCCGGCTCTCAAGATAAATTTCTCAAGCATGGATGCCCCGAGTGTCAGTTTCATTACGCCCGAAAACTGACCGGTAAGTTTTCTGAAAGACGCGTCCTAGAGCCTCTAAACGGTCAATTAAAGTTAACCAATCGGTCATTTTTGGCTGTTAGCGTTTTGCCCCTAATTCAATGACGGGGTAACGGAATGAGAACCTGGGACGAACCCAAGAAACGCAAGGCGCACATCGAGCTGATCCCGATGATCGACGTGATGATGTTCCTGCTGGTGTTTTTCGTACTGGTGAGCCTGAACGTGATTCCCGCGCTCGGCATGAAGACCCAATTGCCCAGCGCCAGCAGTTCGCAGCAGCTCAAGCCGCAAAACAAATTCATCCTCACCCTGGGCCTGGAAGGCCAGTTGCAACTGGACGGCAAGGACCTGACGGTGGAGGCCCTGGTGCCGGCGCTGAAGGCGGCCGAAAAGCCCGATACCAAGTCGACGATCATCGTCAACAGCGACAAAGGCGTGGAAGTTTCGCGCCTGGTGGAAGTGATGGACACCCTGCGCCTGGGTGGCTTCACCTCCGTGTCCATCGCCACGCGTAAGTCCTGATCATGTACGTTCTGTTTCGTGCGCGTCAGCTGCTGGGCAGTGTTCCGGCCCTGATCGCCCTGGTGCTGATTGCACTGGGTATCCAGTCCCAGACGTTGAAGGTCGAGCCGGTGTATGACGAGTCGGCGGTCGAATTGGCCTTGGTTGAGCCGGAACCGCAAGTCATACCGGAACCGGTGGTGGAGCAAGAACCGCCACCGCCGGCGATCGAAGAGGAAGAGGCCGAGCCGGCGCCCCCGCCGCCACCGCCCAAGCCGCTGCCAAAACCCGAACCCAAGCCAAAGCCAAAACCTGTGCCCAAGCCTGCGCCCGTGGTCGCCAAGCCCGTGCCGACGCCGCCACCGGTGGCCGCCAAGCCAGCCCCGGCCGCCGTCACCCAAGCGGCACCGACGCCAGCCCCACCTGCGCCACCGAAGGTCGATGGCCAGGCCCTGGAAAGCGGTTACCTCAAAGGCTTGCGCAACGAACTGGACACCTACAAGCAGTACCCCACCGGGCGCCAGGCGTCCCTCGAACGCCCGAGCGGCGAGGTGGTGGTGTGGCTGTTGGTAGACCGTCAGGGCCGCGTCCTCGACTCAGGTTTACAAACCCAGGCCTCGAGCATGTTGCTCAACCGGGCAGCCACCAACAGCTTGCGTCGCATCAAGCAAGTCAAACCGTTCCCCGAGCAAGCCTTCGGGGGGCGAAATGAGCAGCGCTTCACCGCCACCTTCAACTACAGCGTGCAATAAGCACCCGACACCAGGACGACAGTGATGAAGTTCACCCGTATTCATCTGGCACTTGTGGCCGCGACCAGCATGAGCCAGGGACTGGTCATGGCAGAGACCAGCGACAGTGATGTCGGCACCATTGGGATACAAGGCAAGGCGACCGCCGGGGGCGGTTACATGGTGCCGGAGGAAAGCATCAAGGGCCGCTCCACGGTGACCAAGGAAGCACTGGATAAACAGGCGGCCACCGGCAATGCCATCGACAAACTCAAGTACACCCCAGGCTTGAACATCTCCAGTGAAGACAACACCGGCCTGTCGGGCTTTCGCTTCACCATGCGCGGCATGAACTCCGACCAGGTGGGCATGTCGGTGGACGGCATGCCGATCAACGACTCCGGCAACTACGCGCTGTATTCCAACCTGCTGGGCGACCCGGAAAACATTGACCAGATCTTCGTCACCCAGGGCGCTTCGGAATCCGACGGC
Organism: Pseudomonas sp. PA-1-3F; assembly: GCF_021609665.1. Classification (NCBI taxonomy): domain Bacteria; kingdom Pseudomonadati; phylum Pseudomonadota; class Gammaproteobacteria; order Pseudomonadales; family Pseudomonadaceae; genus Pseudomonas; species Pseudomonas sp. PA-1-3F. The sequence continues at coordinate 25,061 of NZ_WJZD01000025.1, forward strand.
CCGCACATTGGTTCCAGCGGCGGCAACATTGGCATCGTGACCATTCGCCCGACCAAGGAAACCGGCGCCTTCGTCAAACAGGTCGTCGGCAGCAATGCCACGCGCAAGACTTTTGCCCGCCTCAATACCGGCGAAATCAACGGTCTGAGCAACTGGCTGTCGGTGTCCCATACCGAAGGTGAGATGTGGCGCGGTTCGGGCGCGGTACGCGCGGACAAGGTGGAGTGGAACAGCTTTTTCGACGCTGGCAATGGCAACACCGCCAACCTGATCCTCAAGTACCACGAGCAGGACAACAACAGTTACAGCCAGTTGACCAAGGCGCAGTTCCAGCAATATGGCCGCAAGTACGACCCTTATCCGGCAACACCCAGCGTGGGCAGCAACGGCAAGTACAACAGCTATTACGCCCTGGCGCAGAACCCGTTCCAGACGTTCACCGCCGTGCTCAACACCCAGTTCAAACTGGCCGATAACCTCGCACTGTCGGTGATCCCGTATTACTACTGGGGCAATGGCAGCGGCGTCGGTTCATCCAGCTACGCCCTCAACCGTGGCTCCAACCAGGGCGGTGTGTTCGACCTCGGCAACCTGCCCACGGCCGCCCAATACAACGCCGACGGCACACCCAACAGCGGCGTGTACTACCGCCCTTCACGCACGCAAACCTGGCGTCCGGGCATCACCACCAAGCTGACCTGGGACCTTGGCGACCACAGCCTGCAATTCGGTTACTGGTACGAGCGCGCACGCCAGAGCCAGACCCAGCCGTTCATTCCGCTCAAGAGCAACGGCAAGCCAGTGGATACCTGGCCAGATTCCAACAGCGCCATCGTCGATGCCAACGGCAACACCGTGCAGGGTCGCGACCGTTTCACCGTGACGCCAGCGCAAAAGGTCTGGGCCCAGGACACCTGGTACATCAACCCGGACTGGACCCTCATCGCAGGCCTGGCCTACATGAACGTCGAGCGTGAAGGCACCAACCACGGCAGCCTCAACGAACGCCCGGAAAAACGTAACCAGACCTACAACAAACTGCTGCCCAACGCCGGCCTGAAATACCAGCTGGACGAGCGTGACCAGTTGTTCTACAGCCTGTCGCGCAACATGCGGGTACCGCAGAACTACGTGCTCTACGACAAAGGCGCCGGCTCGATCGACGCCGAACCGGAAACCAGCTGGAACCATGAACTGGGCTGGCGCTACAGCGGCGACGACATGAACCTGGCCGCCACCCTGTTCTACATGGACTTCAAGAACCGCCAGGTTTCGTCCCGGGACATCAACGGTGACTTTGCCGACATCAACGCCGGCTCCGTCGTCAACAAAGGCCTGGAGCTGGAGTGGAGCGGCCAGTTGCCCCACCACTTCAATTACTACACCTCCTACACCTACACCAAGGCCGAGCAGCAGGATGACCTGACCGTCTACAACGCCGGCAAACCCATCGTGCTGCCCACCAGTGGCAAGCAGTTCGCCAACGTGCCCAAGAACATGCTGGCGGCCAACATCGGGTATGACGATGGGCGCTTCTACGGCACCTTCGGTGGCAAGTACACCAGCAAGCTCTACGGCGACCTGACCAACGACGAGGCGATTTCCGGTCGCACCGTGTTCAACCTCGGCGCCGGTATTTACCTGCCGGTGGACAAGAAAGTGGTCAAGGACGCGACCCTGCGCCTGAACGTCGACAACCTGTTCGACAAGAAATACCTGGACGGCGTGTACACCACCAAGACCAACGCGGCCAGCTACAGCGGTTTCCGCGATGGCGACCCCGCGTACATCGTCGGCCTGGACCGTACCGTCACGGTTTCGCTGGAAGCGAATTTCTAAGACTCACCCCAAGAGGAACACCATCATGGATATGAACCTGCTCCACGACGTCACTTTCTATGTGATGTACGCGGCGATGGCCATTGCGATCTTCATCGCCATCGAACGCGGTATCTACTTCGCCTACGTACGCCGCCAGGCACGCGCATTGATCGACGCCCTGGGCGCCAATGTGCACAGCGAGCGTGACCTGCCGGACAACCTGACCCGTCGCGACAGCCTGCCGCTGAACATGATCTTGCCGGTGCTGGCCCAGAAGGCGACCCACGGTTCGCGCAAGGACCTGGACGACGAAATCGATACCCAATACCTGAAGACCCGCGCCCCACTGGCCCGCAGCCTGTGGATCATCGAGACCATCACCACCGCCGCCCCACTGCTGGGCCTGCTGGGCACCATTCTCGGCATCATCGACACCTTCAAGGCGCTGGCCACCGCGGGCGTATCGGACCCAGGGCAGATTTCCGGTGGTATCGGGACGGCCTTGTTTGCCACGGGATTAGGTATCGCCATCGCGCTGTTTTGCGTGGTGTTCCACAACTTCTTCCAGGACAGCCTGGAGCGCATCAACGACCAATTGAAGATCCTGTTGATCCGCGCCGCCACCGGCGCCCGCGCACAGGATGAAGTGACTCATCGCGTGCCCACCCCGCTGCACAGCCGCACAGCCTGACCTGCAGGGCGGGCGCCTTGGGCGCTCGCCTTTACCTTTGGTGCGATGAGACGCTTATGTCCCTTTCGATAAAGTTGCGTATTGCCGGCCTGACCGGCTTGCTCCTCAGTCCGCTGGCCCAGGCGGACTTTTCCATTCCAGGTTTTGAATTGGTGCATACCGTGCCTGTGGACACCGCCCTGGGCACCGACGATTTGCGCCAGCCCGGCCCGGTATGGATCGAGCTGTTCGACGGCGCCAAAAGCCACATTGATATCGGCCAGTTCTACGCCGCGGACCACCCTGGCTCGGTGATGAACAGCGTGCTTGAACACCTGGAAGCCGCCGGCAAACGCGGCGTGAAGATTCGTTTCCTGCTCGAAGAAAAAGGCATCAAGCTGTCGGATGCCGCCACCCTGGAACGCTTGCGCGCCATTCCCAACCTGACCTTGCGCGTGCTGCCCTACGGGCAACTGAGCGGCGGAATCATCCACGCCAAGTACCTGCTGGTGGATGGCAAGCGGGCGTTTGTCGGCAGTCAGAATTTCGACTGGCGCGCCTTGGAACATATCCACGAAACCGGGCTGCGGATCACTGACGAAACGGTGGTGGGCCAGGTGCAGGCGATCTTCGAGCAAGACTGGCAAGCCCAGGCAGCGCTGGAGGGTAAACAACCGGTGCCGCTACCCGCCAGCGGCCCGGCACCCGCACGTACCGGCAACTACCTGGTGGCCAGCCCGCAACGCTACAACCCGCCCGGCGTGGGCGACTCACAGCTGGAACTGCCGCGCCTGCTGGGCGAAGCCCAAAAAGAGGTGCGCGTGCAATTGCTCGACTACGCGCCGCTGTCCTACGGACCGGATCGAACCCGACCGTACTACGCGGTGATCGACAACGCCGTGCGCGCCGCCGCAGCCCGTGGCGTGTCGATCAAACTGATGGTGTCCAACTGGAATACCGACCCGCTGGAACTGCCCTATCTCAAGAGCCTGGTGGTGCTGCCCAATATTGAGATCAAGATCGTCACCCTGCCCGAAGCCAAGCAAGGCTTTATCCCTTATGCGCGGGTGATACACAGCAAAACCATGGAGATCGACGGGCAAGTGGCGTGGGTCGGCACCAGCAATTGGTTGGGCGGCTACCTGGATAATTCGCGCAATCTGGAGGTGGTGATGCGCAGTGAGGCGATGGCCAGGCGTGTAGGCCAGTTGCATGAACAACTGTGGGATGGGCCTTACGCTAGAGCCTTGAGCGTGACGCAAGAGTACCCCGTGCCCCACCCTGGCCAGCATTGACCTTGGGCACCTGAGTAATGGTAGTGTGTGGAAATGTTTCTGTCTCTTCCGTCAGAAATTTCCTACTCACTACCTGCAAAGGAATGCCTTCAACCATGCACTTTCCACTTAAGCAATTGGCGGTTGCCACCCTGTTCGCCGCCAGCCTTTCGGCCGTCGCCACGCCCGCTTTCGCCAACATCAGCGCGGACCAGAGCACGGCAATCCTGAAGCAGTTCCACGAAACCTCGGTTACCGATTTTCGCAGTTTCCTCGGCACTCTGGCCCAGGGCGAGCTGGGCAAAGCGGCTGACACCGGCCCGGCTATCAGCGCGTTTCTGGGCAACAAACCCCTGAGCGCCGAGCAGCAGAACGAGATCAATCGCCTGCTGGGCATTTACACCCGCGTTAAATATGGCAAAGCCGCGCTCGAAACCTTGCGTGAACTGGTGGAAGTCCCGACGTTCAACGTAGACGGTCTGCCACAGTACAAAAACCCGGAATTCCTCAAGATTGCCGCAAAGATCGAGGCCCTGGCCAAGTCCTTCAACCTGAACTTCCGTAACGTCGACAACCGCGTATACGAAATTTCTCTGGAAGGCAGCGGTGATGAAGTCGTGGGTGTGCACGCCCATGCCGATGTGGTGCCCGTGACCCCGGAAAACTGGGTGCTGCAAGACGGAACCAAACTCGACCCGTTCAAGGTCACGCTGATTGGCGACCGCATGTATGGCCGCGGGACCGAGGATGACAAGAACGGCATCGTGGTGGCGATGTACGCCATGAAAGTGATCAAGGAAGAAAAACTGCCACTGGCGCGCACGTTCAAACTGCTGGTAGACACCACTGAAGAAACCGCCGGTGATGCCATTCCTTACTACTTCGAACGCAACCCCGTGCCGCAATACAACTTGGCGCTGGATGGCGGTTACCCGGTGGTGATCGCCGAAAAAGGCTCGGGTACCGTGATGGCCACCTTCCCGGTGCGCAAGGGCGAAGGCAAAGGCGCAGAAATCATCGCGATGACCGGCGGCAAGGCGAACAACCAGATTCCATCGGCCTCGGTGGCCACGCTGGTCAGCGACACCCCCGCCGAACTGGCCGCCAGCCTGCAACAGGCCGGTGCCGACTATGCCAAGCGCAACGGTGGCGACTTCCAGGTGACGGCCAAGGTCGAGGGCAAGGATGTCAAACTCACGGTTACCGGCGTATCCGCTCACTCTTCCGAGCCTGAAACCGGGGTCAACCCGGTGGCGCGCATGCTGGACCTGATCCACAGCCTCGACGGCAAGGTCGCCCTCCAGCACAACCACATCACCGATGCCGCGCGCTATGCCGCCGACAACTGGGGCCTGGATTACCTGGGCGGCAAATTGGGTGTGGGCTACGCGGATGATTTCATGGGGCCGTTGACCACCTCGCTGACGTTTGTGGGGCAGGATGACAAAGCCTTCAAACTGGCCGTGAACCTGCGCGCACCGAAAGGTAAAACCCCGGAGGCGCTCAAGGCGCAAATCGAGCAGAAGCTGAACGCCTGGGACAAGAACGCCAAGGTCAACGTGAGCTTCACTTACTCGCTGGACACGCCGATGTACCGCAACCCTGAAGGGGAATGGGTAAAAGCCTTGCTGGCAGTGGCCACTGAAAACCTGGGCATGGCGCACAAATTCGGCACCTCCGCCGGCGCAACCTCGGTGCACGACCTGCCCAACGGCGTGCAATTCGGCCTGGCCCGCCCGGAAGAGAAGTACACCGGGCACACTGACAGCGAATTCAAAACCGTCGACCAGTTCCTGCTGGACCTGCAGATCGTCACTGAAATGATGGGCCGCGTCGGGCAGTTGCCGAAGCTCTGACCCATCTGGTACCCAAGCGAGGCGGCGAAGGCAACGGCACAGGCACCCTCTTCAGCGCCTGAACCACCGCTTTCGCAGCCTCGCTGAAGCTCGACAGCTCCCACAGGGGATCGGCGGTGTGGGTGAGATCTCGCTTTGCAGGGCCATCGCGTCAAACACGACTCGGCAACAATGACAGCTCTTCAGCCTTGCAACATCAGCATGTCCTCAAAGAACCCCCCCACCGGCTCAGTGGGATGGCACAGCTGGATCTCCAATACCCAGGCCATTTCACTCGGTGGGATCTCCAGGTCAGCCAACTCCTTGCTTTCGAACAATGCATGGGGAAAATCCGCAAGGCGGTGCCCCGCCAGGTTGCGCGCCAGCCTCCAGCCCTTTGACGCAGCGCTGTGCTCGGCGAAGTCGTAGAGCTCACGCCCGGTCAGACCACGCAGCCACGCCTGGCGTGTTTCATCGAAGACTTCATGCAAGGCCGTCGTACAGGCCTGGTGCAACGGCCCATCGCCAAACACAAACGTATCGCCATAGTCGCCTTCGTAGCCATCCCACACCGGGCCAAGATCGACCACGGCAATGTCATTAGCGCGCAACCTGCGCTGACGATCAATACCCTCGCGCGGTGGGCGCACAGTGTCGGCGCCAAAACGAATGTAGGTCGGATGCCAAGTGTGCGAAGCGCCCATGGCCTGCAGTTGCCTCGCGGCCATCTCAAGGGCCTCGCCGGTGGTCATGCCGACTTTCAACTGGCTGGCAATCGCCGCCAGGGCACGTATGGATTTTTCCCGCGCCGCCAGCATGCCGTCCAAGGAATAACGCGGGCCGACTTTCTCCCACACCGGGTCAAACGATAGGGAGACTGCTCCAGCACTTGACCGACCACTGGCGACAAACGCCTCCGCGATAAACCGGTGGCTGGGCAACCCCGCTTCAAGGCAGTGGATGCGTACCTGGCCGAGCATTGCACCGTTGCCGCACGCATAGACCTGGGCCTGTTCCCACTGATACCCATGACTCATTGCAACCTCCTGAACCCTGCCCTCGGAGGACCGCACGGGATGCCAGCGAAAACGGGGATGCTCAAGCATCAGGTGGTCGAGGAAAGCGCTGTCATAAAAGTCCGCCGATTGCGCGCCGCCCCAATACAACGTCACGTCGACATCGCGCTTGAGCGCGGTCAGCAAGATAGGCTTGATGCCCGCGTAACCAGTACCCGTAGCGAATAGCACCACGGGCGCCGCCTCATCGTCCTGCCAGGTACAGGCACCAAACGGCCCTTCCACGTGCAGACGCTCACCCACGGCGAGACCCCCCAGGATACCCTCGGAAAAATACCCGCCGCTCACCCGGCGAATCTGGAAGACCAAGCGCCCATCGTCCTCATCGGGCAGGTTGGCAATCGAGAAGCAGCGCGTGTCACCGTCCGCCAGGTGGAACTTGAGGTATTGGCCAGCCCGCACCGCCACTGGGGTTTCGGGCATCAATACCAACTCGATCACATCGGGGCCTAGCGCACGCTTGCTGTGAACCTGCGCCGCCACTACCAGCGCGGGGGTATCCAGCGACCAGCCGGGAATATGCAGGCGCATGTCGCCACAGGCGTGGCTCTGGCATAACAACATCTCATTGGCTGCCAAAAGATAAGAAGGCTGCGGCGCACCCGGCGCCAGGCGTTTGGCCCGGTACGCACCTTCGGCGACCACCACCTTGCACGAACCGCAGGCGCCACGGCGGCAGGAGAACGGCACGGCCAGGCCACTGGCGAGCATGGCGTCGAGCAAGAGTTCATCGCCCGCTTCAAAGCTTTTCCCCGAGGGCGACAGTTCGATGACATGACGTTTATTCATAAAGACCTCGGGATAAGTAAGGCTTGATTGTTGCGCTAGACTAGGCCCATTAAAACCTCCAGATTTGGATACTTCAGATGGTCCAGATGCGTAAATGGCGTCCACTGCTCCGGCTTGAAGAAGGTGCAAGCCAGGCGACTTACCGCAAGATCGCCGAAGGCTTGGTCAATGCCATCCTCGAAGGCCGCCTGCCGCCCGGGACGTTACTGCCGGGCACGCGGGAAATGGCACACTTGCTCGACGTCAACCGCAAGACGGTGATCCTGGCCTACGAAGAAGCCATGACCAAGGGCTGGCTGACCAGCGAGCCGCGCCGTGGCACCTTCGTCAATGTAAAGCTGACACTCAAACACCTGCCCAGCGTTACGCAACCGTCATTCGCGCCGCCGTTACTGGAGCAACCGCTGGTACCCTATTTCACCCATAACGCCCAAGTGGTCGCTCTACAGCATCGGCGCGATGCGCTGTTTTTCGACAACGGCACCAGCGACCACCGCCTGCTGCCCCAGGCAGTTCTGCACCGTTACTATCGCCATGCACTGCGCAACAGCTTTGCCTCCAATACCGTGCGCTACGGCAGCGAAGGCACCGGCTATCACTTGCGCTGCGCCCTGGCCGAGATGCTGCGCAACAACCGTGGGCTAACGGTCACTGCCGAAAATATCTGCCTGACCCAGGGCACCCAGATGTCCCTGTTCCTGAGCGCCAGCCTGCTGCTCAAGCCCGGCGACGTGGTCCTGGTGGAACGTCTGAGCTACCCACCGGCATGGGAAATTTTCCGCAAGCTCGGGGCGAAGTTGGTCACGGTCGACATCGATGATGAAGGTTGCCGCACCGACCAGATCGAGCGCTTATGCCGTGAGCACAAGGTGCGCATGATTTACCTCACGCCTCATCACCAATTCCCCACCACCGTGAGCTTGCACGCTGCACGCCGGCAGCACTTGCTGACGTTGGCCGCGCTGCATGACTTCTGCATTATCGAAGAGGACTACGACCACGAATACCATTTCAGTGGCCGCCCTTACCTGCCGCTGGCCAGTGACCGCGCCCAACGCCATGTGCTCTACATCGGCTCGTTGTCCAAAGTGCTGGGCTCGACGTTCCGCTGCAGCTATATCGTGGCGCCCACCTCTGTGATTGAAGCCCTGCAACGCAATGCCGCGCTGATGCTGGGCGATACCGACGCGGTCGCTCAAGCCATGCTGGCAGACCTGATCAATGACGGGGAGTTGAAGAAGCATTTGCGCCGCGTGTCGAAAGAATATCGGGCGCGCCGCACGGTATTGCAAGATTGCCTGGATCAGGCGTTTGGTGCTCGCATACAAGTGCGCGAGCCCGAGGGTGGTTTGGCGCTATGGGTACGTTTCGAGGAAGAAATAGACGTCGATAAGTTGGCAAGCACCGCACTGGACCACGGCGTTGTGGTGCGCAGTGGTCGTCAGTTTTCCCCCAACGACCAACCGGTAAACGCGCTGCGCCTGGGCTTTGCCTCCCTCGACCGGGACGAAATCCAGCAAGCCACTCAGCGCCTGGCCCAGGCGATGAACGCCATGGGCAGGCGCTGAAAAACTTACCCTGCGGCCCCTAGAAATGGCAGCGCCAGGTACAACTTGATCACCACCGCGTTAGCGATATCGATGAAGAACGCGCCCACCATCGGCACCACCAGAAACGCGATCTGCGAAGGCCCGAAGCGCTGCGTCACCGCCTGCATATTGGCAATCGCCGTAGGCGTGGCGCCTAGCCCGAAGCCGCAATGGCCTGCCGCCAGCACCGCCGCATCGTAGTTGCGGCCCATCACCCGGAACGTCACGAAAATCGCGAACAGCGCCATCAGCAATGCCTGTGCGGCCAGCAGAACGACAATCGGCAAAGCCAGTGCCGCCAAGTCCCAGAGCTTGAGTGACATCAGCGCCATCGCCAGGAACAACGACAAACTGACATTGCCCAGCACCGAGACTTCGCGTTCGAACACCTGATGCCAGCCGAGCATCGACAGCCCATTGCGCAGCACCACACCGACGAACAATACGCACACGAATGTCGGCAATTCGAAAGCGGTGCCTTGGATGGCGGCATTCAACAAGTTGCCGCCCTGCAGGCTGATCGCCACCAGCGCCAGGGTCTCGATAAACGAAAACGCGGTGATCAGGCGCTCTTCGTTCGGTTGCTCGAACCCCTTGGCCAGGCTCGATTGCGGTTGCCCGATACCTGGCACCTCGACCCGCTTGATCAGAAAACGCGCCACGGGCCCGCCAATCAGGCCACCGAGCACCAGGCCAAAGGTCGCCGAGGCAATCGCCAATTCAGACGCAGACGCCACGCCATACTGCTCACTGAACACCGCGCCCCAAGCCGCACCGGTGCCATGCCCACCGGACAAGGTCACCGAGCCCGCAAGCAGGCCCATCAATGGGTCAAGCCCGAGCGCCGAGGCCAGCGCGATACCCATGGCGTTTTGCACCACCAGCAAGCCCGTTACCACCAGCAGAAACACCGCCAGGATCCGCCCGCCTTTCTTCAGGCTGGCAAAATCGGCGTTCAAACCGATAGTGGCAAAGAACGCCAGCATCAACGGGGTTTGCAATGAAGGATCGAAGCGTACTTCGATATCGGCAAACGCGCGCAACGCCAGGAGCAGCATGGCGACCAACAGGCCACCGGCTACCGGTTCCGGAATGTTGTAGGTACGTAAGAAGCCGATGCGAGCCACAAGCCCGCGCCCCAGCAATAGCACCAGTGAAGCGGCAACGAGGGTTGAATAGAAATCGAGTTGAAGCATCCGGTCAGTTCTCTGAAGTGGACAAGGAGAATGGGTGGCCAGAGTAGAGAGCACAGGGCGAAAAGGTATCGTCCCCACAAAAAACACAGACTTTCCCTACAAGCCTCACAATAATAACCTACAACCGCCTGCACCTCGCCCCTCCAGAGATACGCAGAGTAGACTTACCGACGACGCCTTCGCAGCAGAGGCCAGTTGGAGGCGATCTCCCCCGGCTCAGCGTCACGCCCTGCGATTCGCACCAGGTCTGGAAACTCAAGCAACAGGGCACGATTGCCCCGGCCAATGTGCTCCATCACGGCCAGGGTAATGTTTTCACGCACCATGCCCGTCGAAACGTAATACATGGCCCAGGCTTGCTCTGGCGTACAGAGGCCGATCTGTTCTTCAATCTCTTTGTAGGCCTTGTAGTCGTCCGACTCTAAATAACGCTGATCACGACCCTGGCGCATGCTGTCTCCCTCCCCGACCCCGTCACGTACCGCTTTTGACCTTGGTCCAGACCCGTGTGCGAATGCGCTCCGCCTTCAGCGGCAAGGGCTCAAGCGGAACCAGTGTGGCCATGGTCTTTTTATCGGGATAGATCCATGGGTTATCCCGCAACTTTTGCTCGACGAACTCAGTGGCATCCTTGTTGGCGTTGGGATAGAGCATGTAGTTGGACGTCTTGGCTATCACCTGCGGCTGCAGCATGTAGTTGATGAACGCCAGAGCGGCCTTTGGGTGGCGAGCATCCTTGAGCAACACCCAGTTTTCAGACCAGACCAAGGCGCCTTCGCGCGGCAGGCTGTAGGCAATCTTGCGGCCGCTGTTGGACTTTTCATTAATTGCCTGAGCGGCCAGCGCACCATTGGCCCAGCCGACGACTGCACAGATATTGCCGTCCGCCAGGTCGGCGTCGATTCTGGACGAGTCGAAATAGAGCACATAGGGACGGATTTTCAACAACAGCGCCTGGGCCTTCTGGTAATCCTCTGGATCGGTACTGTTACTGGGCAACCCCAGGTAGTGCAAGGCGATCGAAATGATTTCGCTGGGAGAGTCGAGCATGGCTACGCCACAAGACTTGAGCTTGCTGATGTTTTCTTCTTTGAAGATCAGGTCCCAACTTTCCACCGGGGCGTCATCGCCCAGCGCCGCCTTGACTTTATCCACGTCGTAGCCAATGCCAGTGGTACCCCAGACATAGGGCACGGCGTAGCGATTGCCTGGGTCATTGACCGCCAGCAGGGAGAGGATGTCAGGGTCGATGTGCGAAAGGTTACTCAACTGCGCGCGATCCAGCGGCTGCAGCACCCCAGCCTTGATCAAGCCGGGTAATACATTGGAGGTGGCCACGACCAGGTCATAGCCGGTGCGCCCAGCCATGACCTTGCTCTGCATGATTTCGGCGCTGTCGAAAGCATCCATATGCAGCTTGATGCCGGTCTCCTGCTGGAATTGCCTGGGCGTCTGCGGTTCAAGAAACCCGAACCAGTTATACAGATACACCGAAGATTCAGCGGCGGCTGCGGGCGTGCTGGTTGCAGCCCCCAGGAGCGAAGCTAAAAAAATAGCTCGCAAGTGTGCTCGACTCATATGACTATCCCTGTCCACACGACACGCCTTCATGGCTATCGTAAGCTCGGGGTGAATATACCGAGCATCAACGAATAGTAAATACCTACAAGTACTTAGCTCTGGCCTGCAAAGCCCTAACCCTAAAGGGGTAGAACATGTCGCTTGACCTTCATAGCCTGGCTTGGCACCGATCGGTTGGAAAACTGATCATGCAGCTCAATCGCCCGGAGTTCTGGAGTTCGTTGATTCGCGTATTGAATGAATATGTGCAGATAGACAATTGGGTGGTGCTGGTTTTTGGCGACCACGCGGTGCGCGTGATCAGCCTGCCCGAAGTAGCAGACAGCGAAGAAATCGACGCCTTTATTCACCGCTATGTGAAAGGCCTGTATCTGCTGGACCCGTTCTATATCGCTGATCGAGAAAACCCACAGAGCGGGTTCTTCCATCTGCTCGATATTGCGCCGGAACACTTCCGGGAAACCGAGTACTACCAACAATATTTCGCGCAATACATCTCGGTCGATGAGGCGCAATACAATGTACGGCTCGATGCCGGCACAACGCTGTGCATGTCGTTTGGCAGCAACCTGCGATTCACCCAGGCGCAGATAACAGTATTGGACCTGATCAAGCCGTGGGTGACGGCATTGATGCATCAACGCATGTTTTTTGAAACTGACCCGACGAAAAACCTCGCCGAGCCGGCCCCATGGGCCGAGGCACTTACTCAGTTGGAAACACAAGTAACGGCACGTGAAAAGGACGTGCTCAAGTTACTCCTCAGTGGGTTCTCCAACAAAGAGATCGCCGGCAAGCTGTCGCTGTCGACAGAAACCATCAAGGTCCACCGCCGCAACATCTACAGCAAGCTGAATATCAAATCTCAGTCCGAACTGTTTGCGCGTTTTTTCGTGCCACGGCAAGAGATCCCTTCGACGCTTTGAACGGGGTGGTGCGCTGGCGAAGTAAATTGCGCACAAACAAAAACGCCGATCATCACTGATCGGCGTTTTCGTTAAATATGGAGCGGGAAACGAGACTCGAACTCGCGACCCCGACCTTGGCAAGGTCGTGCTCTACCAACTGAGCTATTCCCGCAAATGGCGTCCCCTAGGGGACTCGAACCCCTGTTACCGCCGTGAAAGGGCGGTGTCCTAGGCCACTAGACGAAGGGGACACGCTACTGAAACACATGGTGTGTGTTCCAGTGCCCAGAGGCCTTGTCCGAAGACTTGGTCCTGGTTTCACTCAATGCCGCCCGAAGGCCACACTGCTTGTAAATTGGAGCGGGAAACGAGACTCGAACTCGCGACCCCGACCTTGGCAAGGTCGTGCTCTACCAACTGAGCTATTCCCGCATATGGCGTCCCCTAGGGGACTCGAACCCCTGTTACCGCCGTGAAAGGGCGGTGTCCTAGGCCACTAGACGAAGGGGACACACCTACAACATTCACTCCCTACCGCGTTTCGCTGTGTGCTTTACGCTGTAAGTGGCGCGCATTCTATGGATGGATTGAAAGGTCGTCAACCCCCAAGGATAAATTTATTTAAATCAATGACTTCGCCATGGTTTCACGGCCTTCGCGGGCATTGGCACCGTCCGAGCCTTGGCGCCTATATTCTGGCGTTCGACAAGACGCTATAGTTCACCCTGACAAATGATGGCAATGTGCATCCATTCAGGAAGCGCCTACCTATATAGAAGAAATCACCTGGGCAACTGGTCGATCGGTCCTATCCGCCGGATGACCCAGTCACTACACTCCACAGCACACCCTATTAAAGAGGTCACACCGGTGACACCACTCATGATCACCCTGCTGGTAATAGCCGGGATCGTAATACTGATCGCCATTGGCTACATGAACCACGTGGTGGAAAACAACAAGCTGGAAAAGAAGCGTACCGAGATCGAGCTTAACGATCGGCTGCGTCGCTGCGGTGAAATCACCGAGACCTTCCCCGGCCAACTGATGACCCCAGCGCTCAAGCTGTTGCTGGCTCGCCTGGAACTGAACGTCAACCAGCGCCTGTTGAACCTCAACAAGTCCAGCACACCGCTCAAGGCCCGCATCAACGAACTGAATGCGCTGATCGCCCAAGGCGAATCGATTCCGGTGCCCAACCCACCGGCCCCGATCCAGACCGAAGCCAAGGCCAAGGACGTGCGCTTTTTGCTCGAAGCCCTGCACGGCCAAGTCACCCGCGCCGCCCAGGATGGCTTCCTGCCGACCAACGAGGCCAAGCACTGGATCAAGGAAATCCGTCATATCCTGGTGCTGCTGCATATCGAGTTTTTCAACAACCTCGGCCAGCACGCCCTGCTACAAGGCCAACCCGGCCAGGCACGCCTGGCGTTCGAGCGCGGCGTGCAGTACCTGCGCAAACAACCGGAGCCGGTGCTCTACAGTGCCCAGTTACAACTACTGGAGTCCCAACTGGCGCGCGCCAACTCCACAGTGCTGACCAACAGCAAGCCGGCCGAGGACGAAGTCAACGAGCTGACCGAGGGCTTGAAAGTCGTCGACGCCGATGCCGAGTGGAAGAAGAAAGCGATCTACGATTGATGGCATCGCGAACGCAATGCTCATAGCAACGAAGATCAAAGGTGGTGGCTTGCCTACGAAGACGTCGGCCCAGCAAACATTGATGTTGACTGACACACCGCTTTCGCGAGCAAGCCCGCTCCCACAGTGGGATTGTGGGGTGTCAGGTAGGTGAGCATCGGCTGGCAGGCCTTCATCGCAGGCAAGCCAGCTCCCACAGTGAAATCATCACATGCCATCAATGTGCACCTATCCCCCCGCTCCCGACTAGCGTAAAAAAGTGCCCCTCACTCCGTGAAATTAGAGGCCTGTTATGCCTGTCGCCGTGATTGATGGACAACCGCTGCACTATATCGACCAGGGCGCCGGCCCTGTCGTGCTACTGGGTTCGAGTTACCTGTGGGCCAGCGACATGTGGGCGCCGCAGATTGAAGCGCTGTCGCAGCAATACCGCGTGATCGTCCCCGAGTTGTGGGGCCACGGTGAGTCCGGGCCGTTGCCAGCACCCACCCATTCCCTGGATGACCTCGCCCGCCAGGCCCTGGCGTTGCTGGATCACCTGAGCATCGAGCAAGCCAACCTGGTGGGCCTCTCGGTCGGCGGCATGTGGGGCGCACGCCTGGCATTGCAGGCTCCCGAGCGCATCAACAGCGTAGTGCTGATGGACACCTACCTCGGGGCCGAACCCGAAGCAACGCGCCAGTATTATTTCTCGCTGTTCAAGATGATTGAAGACGCCGGGGCGATCCCCGAACCGTTGCTGGATGTGATCGCACCGATCTTCTTCCGCCCGGGCATCGACCGCGAATCCGCGCTGTACCGGGATTTTCGCCAGTCACTGCAAGACTTCCCCAGAGAACGTTTGTTGGACAGTATCGTGCCGCTGGGCCGCCTGATTTTCAGCCGCGAAGACATCCTGGAGCAATTACCTGGCTTGGACGCCGACACCACCTTGGTGATGTGCGGCGAACAGGACAAACCCCGGCCACCTGCAGAATCCAAGGAAATGGCCGACCAGATTGGTTGCGACCTGATCCTGATCCCCGAGGCTGGGCATATCTCAAGCCGCGAGAACCCCGACTTCGTCAACGAGGCGCTGCTGTCCTTCCTCGCCAACCACGCCTGATCGCCCCGCCCTCAGATCGCAGCGCCTACGCTGCGATCAAAGGCGGAAATGCCCCACCATCCCCTTGAGTTGCGCGCCCAACTGCGCCAACTGGATGCTCGAGGCGGCATTGCCTTGCATGCTCAACGCCGAATGATCGGCACTCGCCCGAATACTCGTGACGCTGCGGTTGATCTCTTCGGCCACCGAGCTTTGCTCCTCGGCGGCGGCGGCGATCTGTTGGTTCATCTGCTGGATCAATGAAACAGCCGCCGCAATGCTGCCCAAGGCCCCTTCGGTTTCCAGCGCATCACTGACCGCCAGCTTCACCAGCTCGCCACTCTGCTGGATCTGCTGCACCGAGGACTGCGCCGCACTGCGCAAGGTGCTGACCAGCCGTTCAATTTCCTCGGTCGATTGCTGGGTGCGCTTGGCCAATGCCCGCACTTCATCTGCCACCACTGCAAAGCCACGCCCCTGCTCACCAGCACGCGCCGCCTCAATCGCAGCGTTCAAAGCCAACAAGTTGGTCTGTTCGGCCACGCTCTGGATCACGCTCAAGACGGTACCTATATTCTGGATTTGCGCGCTGAGGCTTTCGATACTGGCGCTGGCACTGTTGCTGGATGTGGCCAGCAACTCGATACGCTGCAGACTCATGCGCACCACCTGCTGGCCGCTATCGACCTTGGCATCCGCGGTCTGCGCGGCCTGGGCAGCCTGCTCGGCATTGCGTGCCACATCGTGCACCGTGGCGGTCATCTGGTTCATCGCCGTAGCGACTTGCTCGGTTTCGTCCTTCTGGTTGCTGACTTCGGCAGTGGTTTGCTCGGTGACGCTGGACAATGAATGCGCGGAGCTGGCGAGCTGTTCGATCCCCGCCTGCAACCCGCTGACCATCTGGCTCAAGCTGTTGCCCATCTGCTGCATCGCCTGCATCAGCTGGCCGATTTCATCACGCCGGCTGATCTCCATGCGCCCACTCAGGTCACCCGAGGCGATCTGCTGAGCCACGGCGATCACCGCCCGCAACGGCGCAACAATCAAGCGGGTGATCACCCATGCAGCGATCAAGCCCACCAGCAGCGCCAGGGCAGATGAACCGATGATCAGCAGCGTGCTGTGCTGCAACTGCGTTTGCATGGACTGGTCTTCGGCGGCGTACGCCTGGTTGACTCGATTCACCACTTGCTCGGCGCGGTCATGCAACTGGGTGTAGACCACTTTTTCCTGGGCCAACAGCCCGGTGTATTCGCCGAGCTTGTCACTGAACGACGCGATATGCCCGGAGACTTCATTGAGCACGGTCTGGTAGCCGGGGTCCTTGACCGTGGTTTTGAGTTTCTCGACTTCAGCCAGGGCCTGGTCGGCTTGCTCGATCTTGCCCTGCCCGGCGTCGTCTGCGTCCGCCCTGCGGCTCTGATCCAGGCGCACCCGCGCTTCGTTCATGGCCTGCAACATCAGACGCGACACCTGGCTGACCTGCCCCGCCTGCTCGATAAACTCCGTGCCCTCCTTGCCTTGGCTTTCCTTGAGGCCATAGGCACCGTCGTCCGCCAGCCCGGCTTGCAGCACATCCAGGTTATTGGCCACGCTGGACACCGACCAACTGGCCATTTCCAGGGCGAGGTCCTTGGTCTGGGTCAGCTCGACGAACTCATCGAATGCCTGGCGATAGGCGACCAAGGCTTGCTCAACGTCACCCATCACTTGCTCGTTGCTGGCAGACCGAGCCTTGAGACGCGTGGCCTGGGCCAGCAGCGCATCGACACTGGCATGCAGGGCATCAACGGCCTTGGGGTCGGCGTGCAACGCATAGTCCTGCTCGATCAAGCGCACCTTGAGCAGGTCGCTGTTGAGCGTCGACATCGACGTAAGGCCTTCGAAGCGCTGGCCGATGGTCTGCAGGGACCACACACCGATGGCCGCTACCAAGGCCGTCAGCAGCAGTACCAGGGTAAACCCCAAGCCGAGTTTTTTTGCCATACCGAGGTTGGCGAAACGTCGTTGCACGCCCGAAATCATTGCACTTGATCCTCTTGCAATGGCAAATGCCATAAGCCAGGTTTACAAGCAGCGAGATTCGCAACCCCGAGGCACTGAGCACAAGCCGCTGGCGCCGGAATAATGGCAAAAAGCTACATGCGCGTCGTTTTCAGAATGGTCGAGGTCGATCTTGCCGCGCCCATGGCTCGGAACAGCGTCAATGCGCGTTGATCAGCCGCGTAGGCCACATTGATGCGTAACCATTCGCTGCGCTCACCCGTGGGGCTGAACAATGCGCCGGGCGACAGCAACACACCCAGCCGCTGGGCGCAGGCTTGCAATCGCGAGGGGTCGGCCAAGCCTGGTCGTGCCCACAGGAACATCCCGCCCGCGGGTGCGGCAAATACCTGCCACTCTTCATCCTCCAGTACCTGCAACGTCGCGGCCATCTGTGCATTCAAGCGCTTGCGCAGGCGCTGCACCCACTTACGGTAAGTGCCGTTACTCAGCAACGTCGCCACCATGGCTTCGGCAAACCGTGAAGTGCCGATGCCTGTCAGGGTCTTGAGCTGGGCCAATTGCGTAATGATCGCAGCACTGGCACACAGGTAACCCACGCGCAGGGCGCTGCTCAGGGTCTTGGAAAAGCTCGACACATAGATCACCCGATCATCATGGGCCAGCGCTGACAAGCGCGTGCAACTGGCATGCTGCAGGTCGCCGTACACATCCTCTTCGATAATCAGGAAGTCGAGTTCGCGGGCCAGCTCCAACAACCGCTCCGCCACCGGACGGCACAGGCTGGTGCCGGTGGGGTTGTGATACAGGCTGTTGATGAACAGGCACTTGGGCCGATGGGTTTGCAGCAGCGCTTCCAATGCCGGGATATCCGGGCCGCCATGGGCACGTGGCACTTGCAGCAGCGTGACCCCCCGAAAGGCCAGTTGGCGGTAGAGATTGCCATACCCGGGTGTTTCGACCACCACCTCATCACCGGGTTTGAGCAACGTGCGTATCAGCAGGTCCTGGGCATGGCTGGCGCCATGGGTGGTCAGGATACAGTCCAGGCTGGCGGGCACGTGAATCTGCGTCAGGCGCTTGAGCAGTTGTTCGCGCAACGCCGGCAGCCCCAAGGGTGTGCTGTAGTTGAACAGGCCACCAGTGTCGGTGCGGCTCAGTTCACGGATCGCGTAGCTGATGTCATCGCTTTCGCGCCAAGTGTCGGGTAACCAACCGCAGCCCAACTTCAGCTCGCCCAGCGGGCTATCGGTAAATGCACCCCAGCCTTGTTCCGCACCTTCATACCAATGGTTTTCGTGGGCCGTGGTGGGATGCGCCACCACGAACCCCGAACCCTGCCTGGTAGCCAGCAGCCCCTGGGCCACCAAGCGCTCGAATGCCTCGATCACGCTGGACTGGCTCAGCAGGTTATCGAGGGCCAATTGGCGAATGGACGGCAAGCGTGTGCCAGGGCTCACCCCCTCCTTGCGAATCCATTCTGCCACCGCGCCGACGATCTGCTGAACAACCGGTACCAGGGCTTGTCGATCGATCCCTAAATCCATGAGCCACTCACTTAAACTGTCTGTTAACCCAAAACAGTTAAGCACAGAAGCCTGGTAAAACCGGTCGCCAAGTTTTATTAAAGTATTGATTTTATTAGATTATTTACCTTCGGAAACATATTCAGCCACGGCACTCTGCCAGCTATGGAAACGCCCCACATCACCCCGCGCTCTTTTCAAACAGCGTGCCAAGCGCGGTCCTAGATCGCCGTCGCGCCACCGTCCACCGCCAGGGCCTGACCGGTGGTAAACGCTGCGCCATCACTGCACAGGTACAACACGGCGCTGGCGATTTCCTCAACCTTGCCAATGCGTCCCACCGGGTGCATGGCTGCGGCAAACTCAGCCTTGCGTGGGTCGGCCTCATAGGCGCGACGAAACATGTCGGTATCAATCACGGCCGGGCAGACGGCATTCACGCGAATTTTCTTCTTCGCGTACTCGATGGCCGCCGATTTGGTCAGGCCAATCACCGCATGCTTGGACGCCGCATAGATGCTCATCTTCGGTGCCGCCCCCAGCCCCGCCACCGATGCGGTGTTGACGATGGCCCCACCGCCCTGGGCCAACAGCAACGGCAACTGATACTTCATGCACAGCCACACGCCTTTGACGTTAACCCCCATGATGGCATCAAATTCATCAAGACTGCCGTCGGCCAGCTTGCCCTTTTCGATCTCGATGCCGGCGTTGTTGAAGGCGTAGTCCAGGCGCCCATAGGTGGCGACGGTTTGTGCCATCAATTGCTGCACGTCCGTGTCGAGCGTGACGTTGCAGCGCACAAATATCCCTTCGCCACCGGCCTGGTGGATCAGTGCCACAGTGCCCTCGCCTCCTGCCACATCAAGGTCCGCCACCACCACCTTCAAGCCCTCGGCGGCGAATGCCAGCGCGGTGGCGCGGCCAATACCAGCAGCGGCGCCGGTCACCAAGGCGACCTGGCCAGAAAACGTCATGCTCATGGGAACTGTCCTGTGCGGGTTAGTAGCGGTGGAGCGAGTCTAGCCAACGCCGGCAGCCGCGCGTCAGCACTATCAGAAGGCCGGTTGGCGCTGCATGAATCGCAGTGATAAAGCCGCCTGCCTGACTATCAGCGAGGCCTATTGCCGGGCATTCGCCTGCGCCGCACACCCTTGCCCTTCTGCCACTGAGGGTCTATCACTCATGTTCCATTTCTAAAGAGTCCTTGCCATGACCGCCCAGACCAACCGCCAATTTCTGCTCGCCAAACGCCCGGTCGGTGCCGCCACGCGCGAGACCTTCACTTACCAGGAAGTGCCGGTGGGCGAACCCCAGGAAGGCCAGGTGCTGGTGCGCAATGAATATCTGTCCCTTGACCCGGCCATGCGTGGCTGGATGAATGAAGGCAAGTCCTACATCCCACCAGTAGGCATCGGCGAAGTGATGCGCGCCCTGGGCGTAGGCAAGGTGATTGCCTCGAAGCATCCGAACTTCGCGGTGGGGGACTACGTGAACGGTGCACTGGGCGTGCAGGATTACTTCCTTGGCGAGCCCCGTGGTTTCTATAAGGTGGACCCCAAGCTGGCGCCCCTGCCCCGCTACCTGTCCGCCTTGGGCATGACCGGCATGACGGCGTACTTTGCCCTGCTGGAGACCGGCGCACCAAAAACCGGTGACACCGTGGTGATCTCTGGTGCTGCCGGTGCCGTGGGTAGCATCGCCGGGCAGATCGCCAAGCTCAAAGGCTGTCGCGTGGTGGGGATTGCCGGAGGCGCCGAAAAGTGCAAGTTCCTGGTGGATGAGCTGGGCTTCGACGCCGCCATCGACTACAAAAACGAAGAGGTGCCCGCCGCCCTCAAGCGCGAGTGCCCCAAAGGCGTGGACGTGTATTTCGATAACGTCGGCGGGGATATTCTCGACGCCGTGCTCAGCCGCCTGGCGCTCAAAGCCCGCGTAGTGATTTGCGGCGCAATCAGCCAGTACAACAACAAGGAAGCGGTCAAAGGTCCGGCCAACTACCTGTCATTGCTGGTCAATCGTGCGCGCATGGAAGGCTTTGTGGTGATGGACCACGCGGCGAACTTCGCGGCGGCGGGCCAAGAAATGGCCGGTTGGATGGCCCAGGGCAAGCTCAAGAGCAAGGAAGATATTGTCGAAGGGCTGGAGACATTCCCGGAAACGCTGATGAGGCTGTTCAATGGCGAGAACTTCGGGAAGTTGGTGCTCAAAGTCAGCTGAAACAACACAAAAACAAATGTGGGAGCTGGCTTGCCTGCGATGCAAGCAACTCGGTTTCTAAGTGATACCGAGTTGATACTATCGCAGGCAAGCCAGCTCCCACATTTTTGCTCACTCTAAAAATCAGGCGATCTCGGCGACGACCGCTGCCAACGCCTTGGCAGGATCCGCCGCCTGGCTGATCGGACGGCCAATCACCAGGTAATCCGAGCCCGCATCCAGGGCCTGGCGTGGGGTCAGGATGCGGCGCTGGTCATCCTGGGCGCTGCCGGTAGGACGGATACCCGGTGTCACCAGTTGCAGCGAGGGGTGAGCGTTCTTCAGGGCCTGGGCTTCCAGGGCTGAACACACCAGGCCGTCGAGGCCGGCTTTCTGCGCCAGGGCTGCCAGGCGCAACACCTGAACCTGCGGCTCGATATCCAGGCCAATGCCCGCCAGGTCCTCGCGCTCCATGCTGGTGAGCACGGTTACACCGATCAACAACGGTTTTGGGCCGCTGCGCTGTTCCAGCACTTCGCGGCAGGCGCTCATCATGCGCAGGCCACCGGAGCAGTGCACATTGACCATCCACACGCCCATCTCGGCCGCGGCTTTGACGGCCATCGCCGTGGTGTTGGGGATGTCATGGAATTTCAGGTCCAGGAACACTTCGAAGCCTTTGTCACGCAGGGTGCCGACGATTTCCGCCGCGCAACTGGTGAACAGTTCCTTGCCGACCTTGACCCGGCAAAGCTTGGGGTCCAACTGGTCAGCCAGCTTCAGTGCGGCGTCACGGGTGGGGTAATCCAGGGCGACGATGATAGGAGTCTGGCAGACGGACATTGGAATGGGCTCTCAGGCAAGTCGAAATCGGCGCGGATTGTAGCGCAAGCAGCGCCGTTGCGGGATCCGATGATCGGTAAATACCGATCAAGCGCCCAATATAGGCGATTCAGCATGATTGTTTCAGCGCCGATACATTCACGACATGCCCTCAATACGCCGTCCGGCTAGCCTCGCGCACATGACCGCCCGCCCAGCACTTCCAGCCCTGGAACTGGGCGCCTATGCTGACAGCCACAACCAGGCAGATGACCTCGCTATGCATACCCCTTGCGACCCTGTAAACGAAGCGCCAAAAGACGCGGTGATCGCCGAAGACAAGCGCTGGAACACCCGCGCGCTGATTGTCGACGACGACGTACCGATCCGCGAACTGCTGATCGACTACTTGGCACGCTTCAATATTCTCGCCTCAGGCGTCACCGACGGCACCGCCATGCGCCAAGCCATGCAAGCGGAGACCTTCGATGTGGTGGTGCTCGACCTGATGCTGCCGGGCGAAGACGGGCTGACATTGTGCCGTTGGCTGCGCGCCGAGTCGGACATTCCGATCCTGATGCTCACCGCCCGCTGCGAACCCACCGACCGCATCATCGGCCTGGAACTGGGAGCAGACGACTATATGTCCAAGCCGTTCGAACCCCGGGAACTGGTCGCGCGTATCCAGACAATCTTGCGCCGGGTGCGTGATGACCGCACCGAACAGCGGGCCAATATCCGTTTCGACAATTGGCGCCTGAACAGCGTGCTGCGCCAGTTGGTGGCCGATGATGGCCTGGTGGTGCCGTTGTCCAACGCCGAGTTTCGTTTGTTGTGGGTGTTCATCGAACGCCCGCGCCGTGTGCTGAGCCGCGAACAGCTGTTGGACGCGGCCCGTGGGCGCTCTATCGAGGCCTTTGATCGCAGCATCGACTTGCTGGTGTCGCGCCTGCGTCAGAAACTGGGGGATGACCCCAAGGCTCCGCAACTGATCAAGACCGTACGCGGCGAAGGCTACCTGTTCGACGCCCGGGATATCGGTTGATGCGCACGCCCTTCAATACGCTGTTCGGGCGACTGTTCGGCCTGTTGCTGGTGGCGATTGTGCTGGCCCACGTGCTGGCGTTCTTCTGGTTCCACCACTACGGCCCACCGCCACCGCCCCGCGCGGCGTTCGTCGAACAACCGGACGGCAGTCTCACGCCCTTGCGCAAGGCGCCTCGCCCCTGGTTTGGCGGCCCGGTGGTGCCCCTGACATTTCAATTTATCTCGCTGATCATCGCCGCCTGGTACGGCGCCAAACTGCTGAGCCGGCCGATCCAGCGCCTGAGCGCGGCGGCCGAGCGCTTGAGCGTCGATCTCGACAGCCCGCCCCTGGTGGAATCCGGCCCTCGCGAAGCGCGCCAGGCGGCCTCGACCTTCAACCTGATGCAAAAGCGCATCCGCGAACAAGTCAGCCAGCGCGCCCGCATGCTCGGCGCGGTCTCCCATGACCTGCGCACCCCCCTCTCGCGCCTCAAGCTGCGCCTGGAACAGATCGAAGACCCCAAGTTGCAAGGTCAGATGCGCCAAGACCTGGACGACATGATCGGCATGCTGGATGCCACCTTGAGCTACCTGCACGAACAGCGCACCAGCGAGACACGGCATTGGCTCGACGTACAGGCATTGGTGGAATCCCTGAGTGAAAACGCTCAGGACCAAGGCCGCGACGTGAAATTTTCCGGCACCTGTACACCGTTGCAGGTACAGCCGATGGCGCTGCGCTCATGCCTGAACAATTTGATCGACAACGCCCTGCGCTATGCCGGCACCGCCCGGGTAGAACTGGCTGACAGCCGTGGCGCCCTGGTGATACGGGTGATCGACCACGGCCCGGGAATCGCCGCCGATAAGCGCGAAGCGGTGTTCGAGCCGTTCTTTCGCCTGGAGGGTTCGCGCAACCGCAATTCCGGAGGGGTCGGTTTGGGGATGACCATTGCCAGGGAGGCCGTCGAGCGACTCGGCGGCCACCTGAGCCTGGAGGACACACCGGGCGGTGGGTTGACGGCGGTGATGTGGTTGCCGAGGGTTTAAGAAGGCAGTCGCACGACCTGCACCTGTGGGAGGCCAAAAATGTAGGAGCGAGCTTGCTCGCGAAAAACGCACAGGCGCCGCGTTTATTCAGGACGCACGCGATATCGTTGACGTTTTTCGCGAGCAAGCTCGCTCCTACAGAAGGCCAGTTATGTAGTCACCGATCAGTTACACGGTTTGTCTTCACGACGCACTTGCGCCTGGCTCGCGCTCCAGTCTGTCAACAGGCTGTAGGCCACCGCCAGCAACGTCGGGCCAATAAACAGGCCGATAAAGCCGAACGCTATCAACCCACCAAACACACCCAACAGCACAATCACCAACGGCAGGTTGCCGCCACGGCTGATCAGGTACGGCTTGAGCACGTTATCCACGCCGCTGATCACGAACGTGCCCCATACGCCCAGGAATACCGCGTAGGTGTAATCGCCCTTCCAAGCCAGCCACGCCGTGGCCGGAATCCACACCAGCGGCGGCCCCATGGGAATAAGGCTGAGCAGGAAAGTCACGATACCCAGCACCAGCGCGCCCGGTACGCCAGCGATCAGAAAGCCGATCAGGGCCAGCAGCGCCTGGGCCGCAGCGGTGCCGATCACACCATTGACCACCCGCTGCACCGTGCCGGCCACCAGTTCGATGTAATAGCCAGCGCGCTCGCCAATCAGGCGCTCCAACAGGCGGTGCACAAACATCGCCAGGCGCGGCCCGTCACGGTAGAAAAAGAATACGAAGACCAGGCTCAGGGTCAGCTCAAGAATGCCGCCGCCAATTTGCGCACTGCGCGCCAACAACCAATTGCCGACCTGGCCCAGGTACGGCTTGATGCTCACCATCAGCGCCGCGCCTTGTTGATCAATGCTGTCCCAGGTCGCCACCAGGCGCTCGCCTACGAAGGGGATCGACCCCAACCAGGTCGGCGCCTCGGGCAAGCCGTCGACCTGGATGTCCTTGATGAGCGCCACCGCATCACGCACATGGTCAGCCAGGTTGAACCCCAGCCATACCAATGGCACCGCCACCAGCAACATCCACCCCAACGTCAGGATGCCAGCGGCCAGGGATTCTCGGCCGCCGAGCCAACGGGTGAGCAAACGCATCAGCGGCCAGCTGGCAAATGCCAGCACCGCGCCCCAGAACAGCGCCGACCAGAACGGCGCCATGACCCAGAAGCTGGCACCAAACAGCACCAGCAGCAGGATTTGCACCAGCAGGCGATCGTTATTGAGCATCGGGTATCTCGAAAAGAAGGCTGTAGGAAGAGAGCTTAGGCGAACGGCACGGGTCCGTTCGCCCTGTGGTGCTTAGCGTATCAGATGCAGATGCAGCCCTTGGGTTTCACCGGTGCCGGTTTCCAGACGGGCGGTGCGCACGCCCTTCTCCACCAGCGCCTGGCGCCAGGCCTCGGCCTGCGGCCCGCTCAGGCTCACGCGCAGGGTGGTGTCGAGGTTCAAGGCTCGGGATATCAAGGTCAGCCAAGTGTCGTCAGGCTCGGCGCCCAGCGCGGGAAAATCCAGCTCGCCGGTACTTTTGAGTTCACGCAGCAGGGTCGCCGAGGTGGGCAGCAGCTCGCCCAAGGGCGCGCTGGCGTCGAGTTGCTCCACATGCAGGTAGGCGC
Organism: Pseudomonas sp. PA-1-3F; assembly: GCF_021609665.1. NCBI lineage: Bacteria > Pseudomonadati > Pseudomonadota > Gammaproteobacteria > Pseudomonadales > Pseudomonadaceae > Pseudomonas > Pseudomonas sp. PA-1-3F. The sequence goes on from NZ_WJZD01000025.1 coordinate 50,767, forward strand.
GGCGGTTACCACGTGTGATCCCGTACAGCGCGACCAGGGAATTGTCCTGCGGGGCGGCTAGGCGTAGCAGCAGGTATTCCTGTTGGCCGTCGGCGCCCACCAGCTTGGCGTTGCCAAACACTTCGTTGGCCCACAGGCTGCTTTCGCCACAATCGCGGGCCTTGCACCAGAACAACAACTGCGCACCCTTGGCCTGCAAAGCTTCGCGCGTTGCGGTAAAGGCGGCGCTGGAGCTGTGTTCGGCGGGCAATTCATAGGTGATTGCAGTGGCTGGGCCGCGTGCGATGGCCTGGCCTTCATAACGCAACTGGCCGCTGATCTTGCGGATCGCGCCCATGGGGTAAATGCGTTCCTTGTCTTCAGCGGGGCGGTAATCGACGATTTGCGCATCAACCTGACGGGCTACCGCCGGTAGATCCTGGCTGCCGGGCAGATCGGCGGCAAATACCAGGGGGCTGAAACAGCAAAGGCCCAGGGCACGGATACATCCTTTACCCAGGCTCATCGGATCAGTGAGCCCTGGCCAATGTTGGTCACAGCGATATCGAGTGTGTTCATGGTTGACTCCCTTTCAATCCGCCCAGCCTCGGCAGTTGACCCCGCCAAGTCAAGGCGTGGAGAAGAACCGATTGAAACAGTCTGCAACAAGAGCCGCACCGGGCTCGTCATTCAGGTGTAAATGATGGCCGCCTGGCAGCGTGGTAACCGTGAAGGGTAGCTGAGAAAGCAATTCGGAATGTTTCGCCAGCATGCCGTCAGCCGCGACCACCAACTGGGTAGGGCACCCTACCCTTCGCACGAAAGCCATGGCTTGTTCGTCGGTCAGGCGCATCGGCGACGCCAGGGTCAGGCGGCTATCGCTGCGCCAGGTGTAACCGCCTGGTACGGGCATCAAACCGCGCTGGGCCAGGAGCTGCGCTGCTTCACGGCTGACCGCGACCACGCCTTTCATCCGCGCCTCGACCGCTCGATCAAGGCTGTTGTAGACCGGCTTGCGCTTGTCCTGCAGGCTCAATTGCGCCTGCAACGCCATGCCCAGGCGCTCGGCCGCGTTCTCGCCACTGGCGGTCGGTGGGATCACGCCGTCAATCAGGCCCAGGTGTGTCACCCGCTCCGGCAAGGCCCCGGCCAATACCAAAGAGACGATGGCGCCCAGGGAGTGGCCAAGTAATGCAAAACGTTTCCAGCCCAGTTGCTCAGCCACCTGCAGCACGTCATAGACGTAATCCCACAAGGCATAACCGGCGCCAGCCGGGCGATGCGCCGAATGCCCATGCCCCGCCATGTCCAGGGCGACGATGCGCAACCCTTGCAGCTTGGGCGCCAGGCGCGCAAAGCTGTTGGCGTTGTCCAGCCAACCATGGAGGGCAATTACCGGCAGGCCGTCCTCGGGCCCGAACAGATGCGCGGCCAGTTCGAGGTGCGGCAGGCTCAGGCGTACCTCTTCGACGGGCGTACTCATGCGCAACTGCGCTCACGGGCCTGCCAGCGGGCGAACAGGGTCTTGATCAAGGCAGCAGTGTCCTGAGGGCGTTCGAGGGGAAACATATGGCCGCCGGGCATGGTGAGCATTTCGCCCATGGGCAAGCGGTCGACACCGCTGGCATGGTGACGCATCACCACCCGGCTCTGGCGGCCACGCACCACGGCCAGCGGCACCTTCAACTGGCGCACCTGGCCCGGGCTGGTGTGGGGCACGCCGCGATAGATGCTGATTTCGGTGGCGGGGTCGAACCGCAGGCGCAGGCGATCGCCCACTTGCTGCAGGCCATGTTGCAGGTACGCGTCAAAGCAATCGGGGTCAAAGCCACGGAACAGGGTCTTGCCGGCGAAATAGCTGCGCGCGGTGTCCAGGTCGGTGAATTCTTCGCGCCGGCCAAGCGTGCGCCCAGCCGGGGTGAGGCGGTCGATAAAGCCAAAGCGCTTGGCAGCGCGGATCACCCAGCGGTCTGCGCGGGTGAGCACCGGCGAATCCAGCATCACCACGCCCCGGTACAGGTGCGGGCAGCGCATGGCCGCGTGTAAATGCAGCACGCCACCCAGGGAATGGCCCACGCCCCATACCGGCTCTGGCTGCTGCTCCAGATGATGGATCAGCTCGTCCACCAGGTTTTGCCAGTTATCATCCACCGGGAACCTGGGGTCGTGACCGTGCTGCGGCAGATGGGCCACCGCATATTCCGGGGCCAGGGCGGCAAACAGCTTGCCGTAGGTGGCCGAAGGGAAGCCATTGGCGTGGGTAAAAAACACGTGCTGCGACATACAGGTTCCATCAACAAAAACAGAGGGGGATTGTCACCATGCCCGGCCCCTACAGCAATGACTGTAACTGCCAGGAATGATGACACTCACGCCACGCCTATCGCGCCGGCGGTTGTTCACCCAGCGGCACCACGGCCATGGTCAGCCGCGAGACACAACTGGCCTTGCCCTCGTCGCTGCTCAGGCGGATGTCCCACACCTGAGTAGTGCGCCCGATATGAATAGCCTTGGCCACCGCCGTCACCCGGCCGCTGCGCACGCCGCGCAGGTGGTTGGCGTTGACCTCCAGGCCCACGCAATAGAACTTGCTTGCATCAATGCACAAGTAGGCGGCCATGGAGCCGACACTTTCGGCCAGCACCACCGAGGCCCCGCCGTGCAGCAGGCCGTAGGGCTGATGGGTGCGGTGGTCGACCACCATGCTGGCGGTAAGGGATTCGTCGTCGAAGCTTTCGAAACGAATATCCAGCATTTCACCGATGGTGTTTTTCTGGATCGCGTTGAGGTGTTCGATATTCGGTTGGGTACGCCACAGGCTCATACGGTTGTCCTTGTTGGTTTTATTACGGCCCTAATCCTGCCACAGAACGGTTTCGGCGCGCGCGCTCCATGCTTGCAATTGTGGCCCGTACGTCGACTCGATCACGTTGCGTTTGATCTTCAAGGTCGGCGTGAGAAAACCGTTTTCCACCGCCCATTGGTCTTTCACCACCACCAATTGCCCCATGCGTTCGTGCTTGTCCAGGCCTGCGTTCACCTGTGCCAGCCAGCGTTCAAGACCACCGCCGAGGGCTTGGCGGTCCTCGCCGGGTGCCGACAACACGCACAGCCCTATCGGCGCGCTGAGCCCCTCGCCGACCACACACACCTGTTCAATACGTGCATGTTCGGCCAGGCGGTTTTCAATCGGCGCCGGGGCCACGTATTTGCCTTTGCTGGTCTTGAAGATTTCCTTGAGACGTCCGGTCAGGCGCAGGCGACCGTCAGCGTCCTGCTCGCCCTTGTCACCCGTCCGCAGGAAGCCATCTGCGGTGAGCGTATCCGCGGTTTTCTGCGGGTCCTGGAAGTAGCCCAACATGGTCGCGCCACTGTGTACCTGCACTTCGCCTGACGGGTCGATTCGCACTTGCACGCCTGGGCAGGGCTGGCCGATCCAACCGAGCGTTTGCCCACCTGGGCGACACACATGGGAATAGCCGCAGTTTTCGGTCATGCCGTACACCTCCAGCACATCCAGGCCCAGGCGCTGATACCAACGCAGCAACGCCTCGGGCACCGGCGCGGCGCCGGACAGGGCGATGCGCAGCGCATCCAGCCCCAGGCCGGCGAGAATTTTATGGCCGACGCGCTTGCCGATAAAAGGCAGGCGTAACAGGGTATCGAGGCGTTTTTCCGGGATTTTGGCGTAGACGCCCAGTTGGAATTTGGTCCAGATGCGCGGCACGCCAAACAAGGCAGTCGGCCGCGCCCTGCGCAAATCGGTGAGGAAGGTTTCCAGGCTCTCGGCGAAAAAAACGGTTTGCCCGGTATAGATCGACGCCATTTCTACAAACATCCGCTCCGCCACATGGCACAGCGGCAGGTACGACAGCAACCGGTCGCCTTCCCCCAGGCCGAACAGCTCAGTACCGCCCGAGGCAGCAAACCCCAAGGCGCCGAAACTGTGCATCACCCCCTTGGGCAGGCCGGTCGTGCCGGAGGTGTAGATGATAGTGGCCAGGCTGGCGGCATCCGGTAGCGGGTTGTCCTGGATCGGTGAACAGGCTTGCAGGTCCGCCCAACTGAAATCGAAAGTCTCTTCAGGAGGGCACAGCGGCAGACTGATAGTCGGCACACCCACAGGAACGCCAGGCGCCATCGCCGACCAATCATCCAGCTTGCCGATCAGCGCCAACCGCGCCTGCGAGTGAGTCAGCACATGGGCGACTGAGTCCGCGGTGAGGTTGGGATAAAGCGGCACCGACACGTGCCCTGCCATCCAGATCGCCAGGTCGGCGATGATCCAGTGGGCGCAGTTTTTTGAAATCAGCGCAATGTGCGAGCCCTGGGGCAACTCCCGCGCACGCAGCCAGTGCGCGGCGCAACGGGCCTGGTGGCCGACATCGCCCCAGGTGAGGGCCTGCACCTCACCGCCGCCGATGGGTTGAACGAGGAAGACTTTGCGCGGGTGCCGCGCTTCACGCTCGAAGAAGACCTGCAACGGCAAACGAAAAGCGACAGGCATGGGACGCGCTCCTTTGTGATCCGAGATACAGCCAACCAAGCACTTGCTTGGTTGACTGTATAGCACAGACGAAGGAAACGGCCTGCCGCTCACCACGATGCGAAGCGAGACGCTCTTGATCTGCTCTTGATCTCAGGCGCCCCGTCAAACCACGCTGGCCGGAATTCCGGGTCCTTTTCCAAAAGTGACCCGCCGTTGAACTCTAAGTGGCCGTTACTGCAGGAGTGGATATGTACTCGGTATAACAGTGTCGCCTGTCAGGCCGTCATCGCAGGCAAGCCAGCTCCCACAATTGGATCGCGGGGCGTCAGCGAGATAGGCGCCGGCTGGCAGGCCGTCGCGGAAGCAAGCTCCCTCGCCACAGCGTCGCACGATGCCTAGGGATTCTTCACATCCACCAGACTCATCAAGCCAGCCAACGGAAAGTCACCCTCAAGCTCCGCCAGGCTGGCCGTGTACATCGGCTGTGGCTGGCGCTGATGCCCATGCTGCAGAAAACTGATCAGGCTACCCACCAGCGGTTGGTGGCTAACCAACAGCACGTCGTCGTCGGTGTCGAGTTTCTCCAGCACTCGCTGGACATCCCCATCGGGCGTCAACCACGGCACCGTGCAGATCTCAGGCTCAAACCCCAGCACATCGCGCACCAACTGCGCCGTCTGCTGCGCCCTAACATAAGGGCTGGCAATGATGGCGCCCAAGGGCTGGCCAATCAGGTGCGCAGCACTGCGCAAGACTTCAGCACGCCCATGCTCGGTAAGGTTGCGCTCGGCGTCCGTGCGCGCATGCGCTTGGGCCTCGCCGTGACGCAGAATCCATACTTTCATAGCTTCGGCTCTTCATCACGCACCGGGTGCGGTGCCGGCGGTACGCTGTGGGCCGCTTCGCCTTCGGGGGCGCGTGGGGTTGGCCAATCGGCGAACGGCCAGGGCTTTTGTTCGGTGTGGAAGCTGCCGAAGCGGCCAATCTGCGCCAGGAACTGGCTGAGGCTGTCGCCAAAGTTCATCAGGCCCAGGTTCGGTGCGCCGTAGATCAGCCGGTAAACCAATTGCACCACCACCAGCGCACCGAGCAGGAATTGGGCTACCTGCCACACCAGCGCAAACACCAGCATCCACAGGATGCGCAAGACAATCGACTCGTATGGGGGGGCAGCTTTGGGATCGTTCATGACGCGTTCCTCAGTTGAAACCACTGGTGGAAATAAAGTCGACATCGGTCTTGGGCTCGGCCCGCATCAGCAACTCGATGACCTGGTTCAGGGTGCGCCCTTCGAACAGGATCGCATGCAGGCCGGCGACCAGCGGCATGTACACGCCCACTTCCTGGGCCTTGGCCTTCAAGACCTTGAGGGTGTTGACCCCCTCGGCCACTTCGCCCAGACGCGTCACCGCTTCCTCCAGGCTCAGCCCTTGGCCCAAGGCGAACCCGACCTGGTAGTTGCGGCTTTTGGGCGAAGAACAGGTGACGATCAAGTCCCCTACGCCCGCCAGGCCGAGGAACGTCATCGGGTTGGCGCCCTGGTTCACCGCAAAACGTGTCATCTCGGCCAGTGCGCGGGTAATCAGCATGCTCTTGGTGTTCTCGCCCATGCCCAGGGCCACGGCCATGCCAGCAATGATCGCGTAGACGTTTTTCAAGGCCCCGCCCAATTCGACGCCGAAGCGATCGCCGCTGGCGTAGACCCGGAAAGTACGGCCGTGCAACACGGCCTGGACGCGCTCGCACAAAGCCTCGTCTTCACTGGCGACCACGGTGGCGGTCAACGCGTGCTCGGCGACTTCCCGAGCCAGGTTTGGCCCGGACAGCACGCCAATGCGCGCCTGAGGGGCGATTTCGGTGAGGATTTCACTCATCAACTTGAAGGTGTGGGCTTCGATGCCCTTGGTCAGGCTGACCAGTAACTTGCCGGCCAAGCGTTCGGCGTGTGGCGCCAGTACCGAGCGCAAGGCGCTGGAAGGCAGCGCGACAAAGCACAAGTCGCAGGCCGTGAGGGTTTCCAGCAGGTCGGTCACCGGCTCGACGGCGGGATGAATCTTGATACCTTTAAGGTAACGAGGGTTTTCGCGATGCACGCGAATGGCTTCGGCCTGCTCGGGGTCGCGCATCCACTGGCGCACCGCGTGACCGTTCTCGGCCAGCAGGTTAGCCACGGCGGTACCAAAACTTCCGCCTCCCAGGACCGCAATAGGGCGCTGTTCAGTCATATGCAATCCGTTAATCCATACCAGTGGCGATGGCGGCATTATACGGGGCGCCCCGCTTGCGGCCAGCCCCCGTATCAATTCGCGCGAGTCAGAAAATGCCAGAGGCGTGCGAAGTAAATGCAAGTCCGACGACTGGCAAACAGCCGCACCTCGGTTAACATGGGCGGCTATCCGCAATTAACAAGGCCGTGCCGTGTATCTGGGCCCTCCTCCTCGCTCATCATTGTTGTTGGTGCTGTTGTGCGCTACCTGCTCGCAGGCCGACGATCTGTTCCTCGACAGCCAGCCGCTGCCGCAGGTCTTGACCGCCACGCGTCTCAAGCAATCGGCCGCCGCCGTGCCCGGCAGCATGACGGTGATCGACAGTGAGCTGATCAAGGCCAGCGGTGCCCGGGACATCTCGGAACTGCTGCGGCTGGTCCCGGGGATGATGGTCGGCTACACCAGCGGCAACCAGGCGTCGGTGAATTACCATGGCACCAGCGCCAGTGACGCACGGCGCATGCAGGTGCTGATCGACGGGCGCTCGGTCTACCGCGCCGGCCTGGCCACGGTGGATTGGAGCGATATCCCAGTGGCCATGGAGGACATCGAGCGCATCGAGGTCTTTCGCGGCCCCAACACCGTCAGCTACGGTGCCAATGCGCTGATGGCGGTGGTGAATATCCTCACCCGCTCGCCAGCCAACAGCCACGGCTCGCGGGTAAAGGTCATCCGTGGCGAGCGTGGCATCAATGACTTCTATGCCAGCCAGGGTGTGGGCTGGGAGACCGGCGATTTGCGCTTGTCTCTGTCCGGGCAACAGGACGATGGTTTTGACAGCGACGCGGTCGGCGCCGACCGCCGTGACGGGCGTCGTCTCAACCGTTTCAGCCTGGCGGTGAGCCAGGCCTTGAACGCGCAACAAAGTCTCGATTGGCAACTGAACGTCAAGGAAGGCACCAACCAGCGCCCTTATACCTACACCCCGGTGTTTGCCGGAATTACCGAAGGCGGCACCAATTCCGATGTCACCGCCAAGGACTACGCAGGCTCCCTGCGCTGGAACTTCGACTTCAACCCCGACCACAGCCTGTATATCCAGGGCTCGGCACAGCAATGGGACCGCAAGCAAATCTGGAAAGCCTGTGACGCCAAGGCCTCGTTCAGCCCTGAACTGACCCAGTTATGGCAGCTCAACCCCAACTATGCCGAATTGCTGGCACGGCACATGGACACCTACAGCCAAGGCTCCGCCCCACCGGGTAACGCCGCCGAACAGGCCTTGGCCAACCAGGTGCTGGACCAGTGGCGCAACGGTGCCAACCAAAGCGTGTGCGGCGATATCGACCAAAGCACCCGCGAAAGCCGCTACGACGTGGAGATCCAGGACACGCTCAGCCTCTCCGACAGCCTGCGCCTGGTCAGCGGTATGAATTACCGCTATGACCGCGCCGACTCCGAAACCTACTTCAATGGCACCCTGGACGACACCACCTGGCGCCTGTTCGGCCATCTGGAATGGCGCGCCAGCGAGCACTGGCTGCTGCAAGGTGGCGCCATGTACGAAGACACCCACCTGAGCGGCAACTCGCTCACGCCGCGTGTGGCGGTCAATTACCTGATCAATCCTCGCCACGGCTTGCGCGCGGTGTACTCCGAGGCAATCCGCTCGCCGGACATGTTCGAGAACAACGTCAATTGGAGCTACCGCGTCACCAATCTCAGCTCCCCGACCTACGGGCAAAACGCCGGTCAATATTTTGTCGTGACGCGCGGCCCTGGCAACCTCGACAAAGAGTTGATGCGCTCGCGCGAACTGGGCTACAACGGCTTCTTTGCCGAGCTGGGGCTGAATGTCGACGTGAAGCTGTTCTATGACGAAATCACCGACATGATCAGCTCGCCGCTGCGCAACAACCAATACATCGCCAGCAACGCCAACAGCTCGCGTTTTAGCGGTGCCGAGTCGCAGTTCGACTGGCGCGTGAGTGACGCCGACCGCCTGCGCCTGACCTATGCTTATGTAGACGCCACCTCCAGCAACCCGCTGGACAAAGCGCAAACCGCGCGTAACAGTGGCTCGGCCGGTTGGCTGCGTGAGTGGGGCCAGGGTTGGTCCAGCGCCTTGTTCTACTATGGCGACGACGCACTCAACCAATATCGCTTCCAGCGGGTCGACCTGCGGGTGGCCAAGCGCATTGCCGTAGGCAAAGCCAATGTGGAGCTGGCGGGCATGTTGCAGCAACGCCTGGATGACCAGCCCACCACCTGGGCCGACAACAACTACGACCATCGCCACGTTCTCTACTTCAGCGCCGAGCTGGACTTCTGACATGGCCGACCAGTCACGGATGACCCTCTTGTTGGTTTCACGGTTTTGGCGCCGCGGCCTCCTGCTCGCCTGCCTGCTGCTGACGGCGCCGGCGTGGAGTGCCGACATTCTGCTGACGGCCGCCGAAGACAGCGCCGGCGTGCGCGCCTTTACCCAGGCCCTTGCCCAACAACGCCCCGAAGACCAGGTCAGCTTCACGCCACTCAAGCAGTTGCCAGCGCCCAGTCACCTGCCTGCCAGCACACGCCTGATTCTCCTTGACCTGCCGGGTCTGGACTGGCGCCTGCAGGATGCTCAGGGGCCACCAACCCTGGTGCTGCGCATCAGCCGCCTGCAGGCCCGACAACGCCTGGGCAACTCCCACCCGGCAAAAATCAGTCTGCTATGGAGCGACCCGCCGCTGGAACGTCAGCTGCGCCTGATCGCCAATATCCTGCCCCAGGCCCGGCGCGTCGGCGTGCTGTACGGCGTCGATAGCGAATTCCTGCTGCGCGAACTGATCCAGTTCGCCAAACCCATGGGCCTGGAAATCATGCCCCAGCCCTGGGACAACACCAGCGACAGTCGCCCGCTGCAAACCCTGTTCAAAAACAGCGACGTGCTACTGGGCCTCGACGATCCGCAGCTGTACAACCCCAAGACCGTAAAAAACCTGTTGCTGAGCAGCTACGCCCAACAACTGCCGTTGGTGGGGCCCAACGCTGGGTTCGTGCGGGCCGGCAGCCTGGCCAGCACCTACAGCGATCAATCCGACTGGCTCGCGGTACTGGACCAACTGCTGGACCAGCCGCCGGCCAGTTGGCCCAGCACGCTCTACCCGCAGTACTTCAAAGTCGTGGGCAACCCACAAGTCGCGCGCTCACTGGGCATCGAACAGGTCGATGAAATCGCCGTTGCAGCCCGCCTGGCCGAAGGAGAACAACGCCCATGACCTTGCGCCGTCGTTGGGATATCAACACCCGCACCCAGCTCATTACCCTGGGCCCCGCGCTGCTGTTGACCCTGCTGCTCATCACCTTCTTCACCTTCGTGCGCATCCAGGACTTGCGCCAGGAGCTGGACCACACCGGTCAATTGATCGCCAACCAGCTGGCGCCTGCCACTGAGTACGGCGTGATTTCCGGCAACAACGATGTGCTTGAAACCCTGCTACGTGCGACCTTGGCCACACCCCATGTGCGCTTCCTGGAGATCCAGGACAGCGCCGAGAACATCCTGGTGTATGTGGAGCAGCCGTCCGAGCGGCATGACCGTTCGCTGTCGGTGAAGGTGTTCCAGGCACCGATCCGCCTGCAACACATCCAGCTCAACAACGACTTTTTCCAGGACAACCTCAGCGAACCCAAGGCACCCCGCGCGGACTACCTGGGGCGGGTGATTGTGGGCATGTCCAATGATGCCTTCAGCCAGCGCCAGCAGGAGATCCTGTTCAAGGCAGGGGTCCTGGCGCTGTTTGCCCTGCTGTTTACCTTCCTGCTGGCGCGACGCTTGTCGGCGAGCCTGTCACAGCCGATCAGCGCCATGGGGCACGCGGTCAAGGCCATCCAGCAAGGCGATTACAAGACGCCACTGCCCATCGTCGATGACTCGGAATTGGGCGACCTCTCGCGGCATATCAACAACCTGGCCGAGGGCCTTCAACAGGCCAGTCGCGAACAGCAACAAGCCATGGCCCAGTTGATCCAGACCCGTGAAGAAGCCGAGCGGGCGAACAACGCCAAGTCGGATTTTCTGGCGATGATGAGCCACGAACTGCGCACGCCCATGAATGGCGTGCTGGGCATGCTGCAACTGCTGGAAACCACGGAGATGACCGAGGAGCAGACCGAGTACGCGGCGCTGGCGTGCGAGTCCACCGAGCATTTGCTCAAGGTGATCAATGACATCCTCGATTTTTCACGCATTGAACGCGCCGCCCTGGAACTGGAACATATTCCGTTCAACCTGGCCGATCTGATCAACAGCTGCGCCCAGGCTTTCCAGCACAGCGCCCAGCAGCGCGGGCTGAGCCTGGAACTGCCCATTCCCATGGGCATGGAGGCTCTGCGTGTGCGCGGCGACCCGACGCGGATCCGCCAGATTCTGGTGAACCTGATCGGCAATGCATTGAAATTTACCGAACATGGCAGCGTGACCGTGGAGCCCCACTGGCAAACCCTGGACCATGAGTTGGTGTGGTTCACCTGCACCGTACGCGACAGCGGTATCGGTATTTCCGCCGAACGCCTGGATTTGATGTTCGATGCATTCCAGCAGGCAGACAGCTCCATTTCCAGGCGTTACGGTGGCACGGGCCTGGGCCTGCCGATTGCGCGCACCCTGGCCGAACGTATGGGTGGCACCTTGCGCGCCCAGAGCGAAGAAGGTCGAGGTTCAGTGTTCACCTTGGAGATTCCGCTGGCCATTGACCAGCAGCATGCCCCGGTCACCGCACCTGACGCGCTTGGCAAAGCCAGCGCCGGCGATGGGCGCCACGTGCTGTTGGTAGAGGACAACCCGGTCAACCGCACCGTGGTCGAAGCGATGCTGCGCAGCCTGGGTTTTGAAGTCAGCCTGGCCACGGACGGCGCCGAGGCGATCCGCAGCGCCGAGAGCCTGATTTTCACCGCTATCCTGATGGATTGTCGCCTGCCCTTGATCGACGGCTACGAAGCCACACGGCAGATTCGCCAACTGCCCGGTTGCGCCGATCTGCCGATCATCGCCCTGACGGCCAACGCCTTGCAGGGCGATCGCGAAGCCTGCCTGGCAGCCGGAATGAACGATTACCTGGCCAAGCCGTTCAAACGCACGGATTTGCAGCAAATCCTGCAGCGCTGGGTGCAATAGCGCCGCGCCATCAGCCAACTGCGACTGGCGTGAAAGACGAAAGTGCGGCAGTCTTAGGCACCCGAACGGGCTGATAAACAGGCCCGGTTTAAAATTTCAGTGAACAAGTGTACATTCAGTGCCTTGCCGCTGTGACTTTCACTACAACGCAATAGTCTATGTGTAGGCTGCCGCTATGAGGCATGAACGCTTCATTCGGTTCGGGAAGATTTGCCCTACCCTGCCGCATGGGATTATTGAGGAGCTCGCATGACCAAACAAAACGCCTTTACTCGGGAAGACCTGCTGCGCTGCAGTCGCGGTGAGCTGTTCGGCCCAGGTAACGCGCAACTGCCCGCCCCGAACATGCTGATGGTGGATCGCATCACCCATATCAGCGAAGAGGGTGGCAAGTACGGCAAAGGTGAATTGGTCGCCGAGCTGGATATCACCCCTGACCTGTGGTTCTTCGCTTGCCACTTCGAAGGCGACCCTGTGATGCCAGGTTGCCTGGGCCTTGACGCCATGTGGCAACTGGTCGGCTTCTACCTGGGCTGGCAAGGCCTGCCGGGCCGCGGTCGCGCCCTGGGTTCGGGCGAAGTGAAGTTCTTTGGCCAGGTACTGCCGAGCGCCAAGAAAGTCACCTACAACATTCAAATCAAGCGCGTCCTCAAGGGCAAGCTGAACCTGGCCATCGCCGACGGTTCGGTGACTGTCGACGGTCGCGAGATCTATACTGCCGAAGGCCTTCGGGTCGGCGTATTCACTTCCACTGACAACTTTTAAGGGTTATCCGCATGCGCCGCGTCGTTATCACTGGTCTGGGCATCGTTTCTTGCCTGGGCAATGACAAAGAGACCGTCACCGCTAACCTGCGTGCAAGTCGCCCTGGCATCCGCTTCAACCCGGAATATGCCGAAATGGGTCTGCGTAGCCAGGTTTCCGGCTCCATTGACCTGCCCCTCGAAGAACTGATCGATCGCAAGATCTATCGCTTCGTCGGCCACGCTGCCGCCTACGCCTACCTGGCCATGAAAGACGCGATCGCCGACTCCGGCCTGAGCGAAGACCAGGTTTCGAACGTACGCACCGGCCTGATCGCCGGCTCCGGCGGCGCATCGACCCTCAACCAGATGGAAGCGCTGGACATCCTGCGCGAAAAAGGCGTGAAGCGCGTCGGCCCTTACCGTGTCACACGGACCATGGGCAGCACCGTTTCCGCCTGCCTGGCTACGCCATTCCAGATCAAGGGCGTGAACTACTCGATCTCCTCCGCGTGCGCCACCAGCGCCCACTGCATCGGGACTGCCGTTGAGCAGATCCAACTGGGCAAGCAGGACATCGTGTTTGCCGGCGGCGGTGAAGAAGAGCATTGGAGCCAGTCGTTCCTGTTCGACGCCATGGGTGCCTTGTCCACCCAGTACAACGAAACCCCGGAAAAAGCCTCCCGCGCCTACGACGCCAAGCGTGACGGTTTCGTCATCGCCGGTGGTGGTGGCATGGTGGTGGTCGAGGAGCTGGAACACGCCCTGGCCCGTGGCGCGAAGATCTACGCGGAAATCGTTGGCTACGGCGCGACGTCCGACGGCTACGACATGGTTGCGCCAAGCGGTGAAGGCGCCATCCGCTGCATGCAGATGGCAATGTCCACCGTCGACACCCCAATCGACTACCTGAACACCCACGGCACCTCGACCCCGGTCGGCGATGCCAAGGAAATGGAAGGCGTGCGTGCGGTATTTGGCGACAAGGCTCCGAAAATCAGCTCCACCAAGAGCCTATCGGGTCACTCCCTGGGCGCCGCTGGCGTTCACGAAGCGATCTATTGCCTGCTGATGATGGAAGGCAACTTCATGGCCGGCTCGGCCAACATCGACGAGATTGATCCGGTTGTGGCTGATATGCCGATCCTGACCAAGACCGTTGAAAACGCCAAGATCGACACCGTGATGAGCAACAGCTTTGGTTTTGGTGGCACCAATGCCACCTTGGTACTCAAGCGCTGGCAGGGCAAGTAAGCCCGCAGGTTGATCACACGAAAAAGCCCCGACTGGTTCGGGGCTTTTTTTTGCGTTTGATTTGAAACCGCGTCGCCTTCATCGCAGGCAAGCCAGCTCCCACATTCGACCGCGTTCATCCTGGAGGAATACGGTCCAGTGTGGGAGCTGGCTTGCCTGCGGCTGGGCCAACCCGGTTCCCCGCCCTACACCGAAAACCGCGCCACCATCGAATTCAGATCCACCGCCAACCGCGACAACTCCTGACTCGCTGCACTGGTCTGGTTGGCCCCGGTCGATGTCTGGTGCGCGAGGTCGCGGATATTCATCAGGTTACGATCCACCTCCCGAGCCACCGCCGCCTGCTGCTCCGACGCGCTGGCAATCACGAGGTTGCGTTCGTTGATCAAGGTGAATGCCGAGGCAATCTCTTCCAGGGCCATGCCCGCCGATTTGGCGAGATCCAATGTAGAGCGCGCCCGTGTATTGCTCTGCTGCATCGAGCTGACAGCCTGGTCGGTGCCCTGCTGAATCCCGCTGATCATCTGCTCGATTTCCTGGGTCGACTGTTGCGTGCGATGGGCCAAGGCCCGCACTTCATCGGCTACCACCGCAAACCCGCGCCCGGCATCCCCCGCTCGCGCCGCTTCAATCGCCGCGTTCAGTGCCAGCAAGTTGGTTTGCTCGGCAATCGAGCGAATCACATCCAGCACTGTGCTGATGCCATAGACCTTTTGCGCCAGCGCTTCGACCTGGGTCACATTGGCGGTCACATCGGTCGCGAGGGCTTCAATCGACACCACCGTCTGCTGCACCTGCTCACGCCCTTGCTGGGCAATCCGGTCGGATTCGCGAGACGCCTGGGAAGTGGCCACGGCATTGCTCGCCACCTCCTCCACCGCCACCGTCATCTGATTGACTGCCGTGGCCGCCTGTTCGATTTCCTGGTTCTGCTGGTGCAAACCACGGGTCGCATCCTCGGTGACGCAACTGAGCTCTTCGGAGGCCGACGCCAATTGGTTCGACGATTCTGATATGCGCCGGATAGTGTCGCGCAAGCTCTCCTGCATGCGCTTGAGCGCCTGTTGCAAGCGCGCCGGCTCGTCGCTGCCACTGAGCCTGATGTCGCCCGTCAAGTCGCCACTGGCAACGCCCTGGGCCACTTTCAACGACTGTGCCAGCGGCAGCACGATGCTGCGTGTCAGCCACACCGCCAGGCCAATCGTGACCAACGCCGTGACGCCAATCATGGTCATCACCCAGACCCGCGACTGGCTGAACACCTGCTGTGCCAGCCGGGCGGCCTCGTTGGCGCTGGACTTGTTCAGATTGACCAACTCACGCAGCGTCACGGCCATCTGGTCAGCCATCTGATTCATTTCGCCATTGACCACCGCAATGGCCTCCTCCAGCCGATTGGCCTTGGATAAGCCCACCACCTGCTCCTGGCGTTGCAGGTACTGCTGCTCCTCGACCTTGAAGCGATCAAACAGCACGCGCTCCTCAGGCAAGACGATCAATGCCTCGTACACGCCTTCAGCGTGGTGCAAACCGGTTTTGATCTCGGCAATTTTCTGCTCGTTCTGCGCCACCGCCTGGGGGTCGCGGTTGACCAGCAAGCGCAACGTCAGCGCCCGAATGCGCAACACATCCTGGTTCATCTCCCCCACCGCCATCACGCTGGGCAGCCAGTTGGTCTCCACCTGGTCCGACTGCTGGCGCATATTGGCCATCTGCAACAGGGCAAAGCCGCCCAAGACGAACACCATCAACGCCAGCACACCAAAGCCCAGGCCGGCGCGAGGGGCGATATTCAAACTGCGGATATTCATGCCAGGGTTCCTTCCAAAAGTACTGCATCCACCTGCAGCGGGTCTCTTGGACGTTATCGGCACCTCAGGTCATTGGCGTAAGATCAAAACGCGATATCAAGGCGCGTCGCCATCGCGATGCGGCTTGGGCAGGATGGCGAGGAAGTTGTCGCGCGCAACCTTGTGGGCAACGTCTTCGGGCAACGCATCGAGGAAAGGATCGAAACGGCGCATCTCTTTGCCCAACTTATTGAAGCGCCCCACAACATCGGAGCCGAGCATGAAGCGATCCGGGAAGCGCTCCACCAGCGCAACCCATTGCGGCCGTGGCTTGCCGGCGTCATCCAGCAGATAGGGCGTGAGCATGCTCCAGGACAGGTCGATATACAGGTTGGGGTACGCCTCAAGCAGGCGCGTCAGGGTAGGCAACAAAAAGTCCATCTGCACCTGATGACGGTGAATTTCCTTGCTGGTACCGGCATGAGCCCAGATAAAACGCGTGTGCGGGTGATTGCGTAACGGCTGCTCGACTTCCGCCAGGTACAGCGGGTTGCGCTCACGTTTGGAGGTGATGTTGGAGTGCAGCATCACCGGCAGGTCGTTTTCGGCCGCCAGGTGGTAAATGCGCGTCATGGCTTCGTTATTGGCGCGCGGGGTGTCACCGGAGGTCAGGGCGGTAAGGTCATCGTGCCGGGTGAACACTTCACCGATGCCCTGCCACAGCCCTGGGTTGAGGTCGAGCATACGCTGGATGTGGGCGGCGGAGTTTTTGTCGTTGGGATTGAAACCGGCGAGGAAAGGATGAAAGTGCTGGCGTTGCTCGGGGGAAAGTTTATTGACCGCCGCCGCGACGATCACATCCGTGGCGCTGTACCAATAGGCATCGGCGTCGTCACCGGCGTAATAGCGCGGGCGCTTGGGCTCGTCTTCGTGCCATTTCTTGGCCACGGGAATCCCGGAAATCATGACGTGCTCAATGCGGTTGTCCGCCATGGCCTTGAGCAGCTTGTCCATGCCGGCGGTTTCCTGGAAAAAATCCACGTAGTGCAGGTGCGCGTCGCTGTAGGCATAGTCACGGGCCTGCGCGACAAGGCTGCTGGCGGCGAGCAACAAGGCAAGACTCAGGCGGGCTCCAGACACGGTAAAACCTCAATAAGGGTTGAAACGGGTAGACCTTGCGCCAGCCTTCAGGGTTCAGCATGGAAAAAACCGGAACACTGGGGTGCCAGCATGCTCTATAACTGCATGACCTTCATCCTGCGCCCTTATGAGGTTTGCCATGCCTGTTACCGTTAATACGCTGAACGCTGAAAACTTCCGTCACAGCGTGAATATCAATAATCACGAGCTGTTTACCGACCTGCCCAAGAGCCTGGGCGGTGACGATTCGGCGCCCTCCCCCCACGATTATTTCGATGCTGCGCTGGCGTCGTGCAAAGCCTTGACCGTAAGGCTCTACGCGCAGAAAAAAGATATCCCGCTGACCGGCGTGACCGTGGAGGTCACTCACGACAGCGACGAAGAGCAAAAGGGTAAATACAAACTCAACGTCAAGCTGACCCTCAAGGGCGTACTCACCGACGCCCAGCGCGATGAACTGCATCGCGTGGCCGATAAGTGCCCGGTACATAAGCTGATGACCACCGCCGAAGTCACTATCGAGACGAAATTGTCGGAAGGCGCCTTCAGCCAATAGCCCCAACTTCCCATCGAGCGGGTTATGCTCAAAGCATCCAACCCGCTCAGACTGGGATGCCCATGACCACCCTCACCGTGATTCGCCCTCACCCCGAAGATGTAGAAGGCCAGCCTATCCTGCGGCCCCTGCCCTCACGTGAATGCCGCAGCGTCGGTCCCTTTGTATTTTTCGACCATATGCTGCCGACCCGCTACGCACCGGGTAACGGCATGAATATCCGCCAGCATCCCCACATCGGCCTGTCCACCCTCACCTACCTGTTTGAAGGCACCTTGCAGCACAAGGACAGCCTTGGCTCGGACCAGGTGGTGCAAGCCGGCGATGTCAGCTGGATGACCGCCGGCAGCGCGATTGCCCACGTCGAGCGCACACCTGAAGCGGTCAAGGCCAGGGGTTTCAACCTGCATGGCCTGCAGGTGTGGCTGGCCTCGCCCAAGGACCACGAGACCGGGCCCGGACACTACAGCCACCACCCAGCCGCAAGCTTGCCGATGAGCGATAACCTCGGCGTGCAGGTGCGCTTGATCGCCGGTGATGGTTTTTGCCTCAGATCACCGGTGCCGGTGCTGTCGCCGACGCTGTATGCCGAAGTACAGATGCAAACCGCCACCACCCTGTTGATTCCTGATGAACATGAGGAACGCGCGGTGTATGTGCTGGAGGGTGAGGTGCAATTGGACGGTGAAGCCCTGGAGGTCAACAGCTTGGTGGTATTGCCGACTGGGCAGGAGATGACTCTGTATGCCGAGAGTGATTGCCACCTGATGGTATTTGGCGGGGCACCGCTGGATGGGCCACGGCGGATCAACTGGAATTTTGTGGCGAGCGACCCGGCTGTGATCGAGCAGGCGAGACAGCGTTGGGCGGCTGGGGATTGGCCGACTGTGCCGGGGGAGTCAGAAAGAATCGAGTTGCCTGTGAAATAGCTATCGCAGGCAAGCCAGCTCCCACATTTGATGGGTATACACATTTTAGAATGTAGGAGCTGGCTTGCCTGCGATGGCGTCCGATCAGGCGCTGAGAAATCAGCCCTTGAACACTTCATCCAACAAGTTATGCATCGACTGGAAAGCCCGTGCGGCGGTCTTGGCGTCGTACATCATCTTGCCCGGCACATTGGCATGGGGGTCGGTGAAGGAATGCACCGCGCCGCCGTAGCTGAGCAACTGCCAATCCACACCCGCCGCGTTCATTTCATCTTCGAACGCTGGCAGTTGCTCTTTGGGCACCAACGGGTCCGAGGCGCCATGCAGCACCAGCACTGAACCCTTGATGTTCTTCGCGTCTGCGGGGTTCGGTGTATCCAGAGTGCCATGGAACGACACGGCAGCCTTCAGCGGCGCGCCGGTACGGGCCAGTTCCAGGGAGCAGCAACCGCCAAAGCAGAAGCCGAAGGTGGCCAGTTTGGACGTGTCCACCGCGGCTTCAACCTGGCCTTGCAGTTGCTCGAAGGCGGCTTGCATGCGCTTGTTCAGCAACGGGCGATCATTCTTCAACGGCATCATCGCCGCGCCCGCTTCATCGCCATTTGAAGGACGTACGTTTTGCCCGTAGAGGTCGGCAATCAGCACCACGTAGCCTTTGCCGGCAACGGCCTTCGCAATCTCTTCGGCCCCCGTACTCACGCCCATCCAGTTCGGCGCCATCAGCAGTCCCGGCAACGGGCCCTTGTGGCTGGCATCGAATGCCAGACGGCTTTCATAAGACTGGCCATCAATCTGATAGACCACGGAACGTACAGTGACTTGGCTCATCATTTTCTCCAATTCAGATGGATTGACGATGCTCCCTGTAGGAGCGAGGGGGACGCCTAGTTCTTGCTCGCGAAAAACGTGAGATCACCGCGCTCATTCAGCATTTGCGCGTTATCGTTGACGTTCTTCGCGAGCAAGCTCGCTCCTACAGTAGAGCCAGAACGAAAAAACCCGCCGAAGCGGGTTTTTCTACAACGGTGTTAAACCGACAATTCAACCAACAGCTTGTTCAGTCGGCGCACATACGCGGCCGGGTCCTTCAAGCTGTCGCCGGCTGCCAGGGCGGCCTGGTCGAAGAGGATGTGCGACAGGTCGCCAAACCGCTCTTCGCTCTGCTCGCCATCGAGTTTCTCGATCAGCGGGTGAGACGGGTTGAATTCGAAAATGGGCTTGGAATCCGGCACTTTCTGGCCGCTGGCTTCGAGGATCTGGCGCATTTGCATGCCCAGGTCCTGCTCGCCGATGGCCAGGATCGCAGGAGAGTCGGTCAGGCGGTGGGAAACCCGCACTTCACTCACCGCTTCGCCCAGGGAAGCCTTGATGCGCTCAACCAGGCCCTCTTTGGACTTGGCGACTTCTTCGGCTTCTTTCTTCTCTTCTTCGGAGTCCAGGTTACCCAGGTCCAGATCACCACGGGCCACGTCGACGAAGGTTTTGCCGTCGAACTCGGTGAGGTAGCTCATCAGCCACTCATCGATACGGTCGGTCAGCAGCAGCACTTCGATGCCTTTCTTGCGGAAGACTTCCAGGTGCGGGCTGTTCTTGACCTGGGCGTAGGTTTCGCCGGTCAGGTAGTAGATCTTGTCCTGACCTTCCTTGGCACGTGCCAGGTAGTCAGCCAGGGACACAACCTGCTCACCGTCTTCGCCTTGAGTCGAGGCAAAACGCAGCAAACCGGCGATTTTTTCCTTGTTGGCAAAATCTTCTGCCGGGCCTTCTTTCATGACCTGGCCGAAGTTTTTCCAGAAGCTCTTGTATTGCTCAGGCTCGTTCTTCGCCAGCTTTTCCAACATGTCGAGTACGCGCTTGGTGAGCGCCGACTTCATGGAGTCGATGATCGGGTCTTTCTGCAGGATTTCCCGCGACACGTTCAGCGACAGGTCGTTGGAGTCGACCACACCTTTGATAAAGCGCAGGTACAACGGCAGGAAGGATTCCGCCTGGTCCATTACGAACACGCGCTGCACGTACAGCTTCAGGCCTTTTGGCGCTTCACGCTGGTACAGGTCGAACGGAGCACGGGCCGGTACGTAGAGCAGCGAGCTGTATTCGAGCTTGCCTTCAACCTTGTTGTGGCTCCAGCTCAGCGGGTTCTCGTAGTCGTGCCCGATGTGCTTGTAGAACTCCTGGTATTCCTCGTCCTTGATCTCGGTACGCGGACGGGTCCAGAGGGCGCTGGCGCGGTTGACGGTTTCCCACTCCACCGCAGGGGCTTCTTCGCCTTCGGCAACGGTCTGCTCCTTGGGCAATTCGATCGGCAACGCGATGTGGTCGGAGTACTTCTTGATGATGTTGCGCAGACGCCAGCCATCGGCGAATTCGTCTTCACCGGCTTTCAGGTGCAGCACGATGCGCGTGCCACGGTCAGCCTTGTCGATAGTGGCAATTTCAAATTCGCCCTCGCCTTTGGAAGCCCAGTGCACGCCTTCGCTGGCGTCAAGGCCGGCGCGGCGGCTGAATACTTCAACCTTGTCGGCGACGATGAAGGCCGAATAGAAGCCCACGCCGAATTGGCCGATCAGGTGAGAGTCTTTTTTCTGGTCGCCCGACAGGTTCTTCATGAAATCTGCGGTGCCGGACTTGGCGATGGTCCCCAGGTGGGTGATCGCATCGTCACGGCTCATGCCGATACCGTTGTCTTCGAGGGTGACGGTCTTGGCGTCTTTGTCGTAGCTCACACGGATCTTGAGTTCCGCGCCGCCTTCCAGCAACTCAGGCTTGGACAGGGCTTCGAAACGTAATTTATCGACAGCGTCAGAGGCGTTCGAGATCAATTCGCGAAGGAAAATTTCCTTGTTGGAATACAGCGAATGGATCATGAGGTGCAGCAGTTGCTTCACCTCGGTCTGGAAGCCCAGGGTTTCCTTTTGAGTTTCCACACTCATGGTCATCAAACTCCAATTGGATGGCAGTGGCCGCGCCCTTGAGGGTTGGCGGCGGGTTGTCATCAAAGTTGGGGACTAAGACCAGGATTTCAAGGGCGGACCAATTCCTCAATTTTGAAATGTGCCCGGGCAGTGGCAATCGGTTCGGCCGGCGTGCTCTGCCAAGCGGTAATCGCCACGTTGGCCACGCGCCGGCCCTGGCGCCATACCTGACACTTGGCATAGGTGTCCCGAAACTGGCCGGCGCGCAGGTAATCCAGGGAGAAGTCGATGATTTTCGGCAGGCCCGGAGCGCCAGTGAACACCAGCAGGTGCATGGCGGCTGCCAGCTCCATGAAGCCGGCGATCACCCCGCCATGCAACGCTGGCAATATGGGGTTACCAATATTGTCCTTGCTGGCCGGCAGGCGAAACAGCAACTCATCCCCCAGGCGGGTGCATTCGATGCCGATCAGCCTGGCATAGGGCACCAGCTCGAGCAGCGCATCGTAGTTGCCACGGTCGAGGGCTTGCTCCAGGCGCGTCTTGAACCGATGCCTCATGCCTGTTCTCCCTTGATGACAGTGCCCAAGCCTTGAGTGCCTTTGAGGCGCTTGCCCATGCGCATGAACGTGCCTACCACATGGGCGATAGGTTGTTGCGGGTCATCCTGATAGGCAACGCCACGGGTGAAGATCACGTCGGTGGTGACCCGGTAGCATTGCGCGAAGCCATACACCGGCTTATGGGGTTCGGCGGGATGCATGTAGTCGATACGCAGGTCCAGGGTGGGGCACACCTCGAACTCGGGCAATACGCACAGGGTCGCCATGCCGCAAGCGGTGTCCATCAAGGAGGTCAGCGCGCCGCCGTGGATCACCCCGGTCAGGGGATCACCGACAATATGCGGCCCATAAGGCAGTACGAGGGTCATGCCCTCCTCGCTGGCTTCATGCACCGCCACACCCAGCACCTGGCAATGGCGCAGGGCCGAAACGAAGCGCACGGCACGCTCCAACAAAGGGTTTACGGTCATTGTTTTTAGACTCTTATTAGTGTGAATTCGGCGGATTGGAATGACTGGGTAAAGTTCCTGTACGAAACATGCTATATATCTGTGGGACATAAGGAACTAATGCTGGCCCCTTGGGTTCGAAAGGCCAGTAGATATCTTCAATAAGGAGAAACACCCCATGCGTAAGACATTAGCTATTTCCATGATGCTGGCCGCTGCTCTCGGTCTGGCTGCCTGCGACAAGAAATCCGAAGACAAAGCCCAAGACGCTGCTGCACATGCTGAGCAAGCTCAGCAAGATATGGCTAAAGCACAGGATAAAGTGAACGACGCTGCGAAAGAAAACGCCGAAGCTGCCAAAGCTCAGGCCGAATCGAACGAAGCTGCTGCAAAAGAAGCTGCACCTGCTGCACCTGCAGAACCTGCCAAGCAGTAATCGCAGGGTTTGAAGCTGTATTGCAGCAAAAAGAAAGCCCGCTGACTAAGCGGGCTTTTCTTTGTCCAGGATTTGCTGCCAGCGCTAGGATGCGCCCTCTTTTACAGCGTCGACTGCTGGCATATCGGTCGGGGTGTACACCATCACCTGCAATACATCGGAATGGAACTCGCGGCGGTACAGCACCAACACCACCCCACTGCTCATCAACATGAACAACCAGGGGCTGACAAACCAGGCCAGCATGGTCATGCCGAAGTAATACGCACGCAGGCCAAAGTTGAACTGGTTGGCCGCCATCGAAATCACCCGTGCCGCCCGCAAGGCAAATGCATTGCGCTCCTGCTCCGACACATGTCGTTCACCAATCATCGGCGCCGAGCCCACCAGCACCGCCGCGAAGTTGTACTGACGCATGCACCAGCTGAAAGTAAAAAACGCATAGACAAATACCAGGGCCAGGCACAGCAACTTGACCTCCGACATGCCCTGGGACGCCTGCTGCACCATCGGAATGTCTGCCAGCAACGACACCGCCCGCTCCGAAGCACCGAGCACGGTCAGGATACCCGCAAGGATGATCAAGGTACTGGAGGCAAAGAACGAGGCATTACGCTCCAGATTGCCGATCACGCTGGCATCGGCGATGCGGTTATCGCGCAACAGCATGCGGCGCATCCAGTCTTCACGGTACAGGTGCAACACGCTGGCCAGGCAGGCCGTATCTCGAGCTTTCCAGGTGGCGTAACGGGTATAGCCGCCCCAGCACAGGATGAACCACAGGGCGGCAAGCAGGTGGACTTGATTGGTTTCGACGAACGACATGCGGGTCCTTCTAAATGTGAGCCCGGTGAGTTGTGCAACAAATATCAAAACCCCGGCCGTACTACCTGACTTTTATGAGAATTCCTGTTTCCAGATGTACATGAGTTCGGCCTCGGAACCAATAGGACGCCTCCACTCACTTAGTTGGCCCCAGGGCACGAAGCCTTGATCATTTCTCAGGCGGAAGGAACTGCATATCTATCCTTAGGATGTTAAATGCGCTCAACTTCTCTCTCTGTCAGCCAAACACCTGCGCCGCAAGCGATCCAACTGTCCGTGGGCACAGCCTCTGAATCGACAACGCAACACCCACTTTTATCGCATCACCTTCAGCCCAAGCCGTTGGGACTGGACACGGATGATCGGATCAAAATCCAAGTAGCCGGCATAAAGCCAGTCGTTGCCAATGATACAGGGCCGAACGCAGTCGCCGCGCAATCCCAATTGATTGAGCAGCATCAGGCGTACAACCAGAAAATTATTGATTTACTCAGTCAGCAGATGACATTCCAACGCTTCACCCAGGCTCAGTTGAAAAAAGCCTTTCCCCAGCTCACATCAATCGACCCGAACATTATCCACGTCAACACCTATCGAAAACAGCCGCCGGCAGAGCCCGTGCTGATTTCTACGCAAACCTTATCGGAGGCATTGCTCGAAAAAGTCGCGCAAGTCCACATAAACGCCGTCACTGGCACGCCCAACACTGAAGAGCACAGTGCCGACTTACAAACGGGCTTTTACATTGACGGACCTGCGGGTGCTCCCCAAACCAGACTGGAGCATCAGGGTTCCCTGCTGACGCTTGCATACGATATCGCAACCCGCTTTTCAGGCGCGCTCAGTAGCTACTGGAAAAGATCACCCGTAGGCTCCCCCAAGCAGCCATCACGATCAGCCCAACTGCTCGCCCTGCATCGGCAAATGCTTTCCACGGAGGCAGCCCTGCGGGTTGAAGACGGAACCCTCAGCGAGGCTGGCAAAAAGCTGATCGACACCGCCTTTCAGTACCCCACCCTTGAAGCACGCGAGCGCGAACTTCCCGCAGGGGATCGGCCTGGGGT
Source organism: Pseudomonas sp. PA-1-3F (assembly GCF_021609665.1). Lineage (NCBI taxonomy): Bacteria > Pseudomonadati > Pseudomonadota > Gammaproteobacteria > Pseudomonadales > Pseudomonadaceae > Pseudomonas > Pseudomonas sp. PA-1-3F. Next base: position 75,267 of record NZ_WJZD01000025.1, read on the forward strand.
GTATCCGATCCGGATAGATGACAACTCCGCCAACGGCGCATTTTTAGCCGGTTGTTTTCTTATCACTCGCAGCGACGGCTCGTCGGCCGAGGCACCTTACACCGCAAGTGACACCCGTAATATCGGGCTGGATGACACCACCGGGCCTGTAGTGCTTTATACCCCCGGGGACGGTTTCGAGGAGTTCGCGAGCCCTGGCAAAGCCCGCGAAGCATTGATGCAGAGAATCGATAATGATGACGAGAAGGCCAACCTGCTACTCAAAAGTCTACCGGTGTCGGTAGAGCACAGTCGAAACCCTCCGTGGGGTGATGATTTAATGCTGGGGTTCGCCCCCGTCTGCGGCGACGTCGTGGCACAAACCTTTCCCCAGTTGTTGCAGCGACAGGCTGACGAGGTCAATGAAACCATGCGGGCCGGGTTCGCCCAAGCGCAAGCCGAAGCTGGCTCCTCTCGCACACCGTCGTTGCTCTCTGCCCAAACTGTCGAAACCATCAATGATGCAGCGGATCTTTCACTGCATTTCGATGGCAGTAATGCCCTGCTCGCACGCAATGAGCAACTGCACAACAAACTGCAGCCACAATGGCTTAAAGAACTGACTCCCCAACAAGAAACGAGCTATAGGGAGCTGGAGGAAGCACAGGATACAAGCCTTACGCACTTGCAAGCGCTATTGGCAAACATCCCGGACCCCAACATTTTCGCCAAACAGTTGCTGGCCCAGGCGTTGAAAGCCAAGCTGCCGGACCGCTACCAGCACGAGGAAATAGACCCTGACCACGTGATGGTTCAGATGACCACACAGCAGTCGAGCAATCGCGGCCTTTTAGGTTCCGCAAACGCGCCAAAGCCGCAGATCCACACCCGATCGCTTACCGACCTGACGCTCATGAACACAACGCCATGGCATGAAAGCTCGCCGACGAGCACCTGGGCCGCTCGCGTCGTAAGTGCCAATGGAAAATACCTGCTGACCCTGGATAAGCCGTTTCTCGAGGACCTGATCAGCCAAACCGATGTGGGCGGCAAATACCTCAAACTACTGGATGACAAACTCAGCCCCACTGCCACCTCCGACGAAGCCAGGGTGCTGCCCGACGCGTGGAAAAACCATCTGAAGACAAGGATGGCCAAGGACGCGTTCATCACCAGCCTGGATCCCGACGCCTATCTGAACAGGCAAAAAATCGCCGAACAATGGATCGAAGCGACACTTGAGCATAGCGACTCCACCACCTGGCCAATCGTGAATGGTGCGTCCATCGTCTCGCATAGAGTGGTCCTGAATGGCAAACCCGTCCAGGGCATGATGGTCATCAAACCGACCAACCACCCCTCGCTGGTGCTGTACAGCCCGGATGCTCCCGACGGACGTCCTTTCAGAGAAATTGTGGACGAGGATCAACTTAACACGCTGCTGAACACGTCCGAGTGGATGTCCTACATGGATCAGCGGGTATCACCTGTTGATCGATACAATATTCACGACACCCTGTTTTTGCCTCAGCTCGGCACGTGGCTCAAGAAATTCGCGGCCGACCATGAAGCGGGCATCCGGCTGAAGCCGTTCAAAGGTAGCATCACTGAAAACCTGTACATGCAGGAGGTGGGGTTACTCAGAGGGAGAGCGTCGGTTGGGATGACAACCAGCGCAGAGATATCGGCCCGATCCACAGCCAACAAATTAATGTTCGCCGCAGACATAGCCCAATTCGTTCTAAGCCTCATCCCGGTCAACGCTGGTATGTCAGCCACCAACAGGCTCTCCAAGGCTGCGCTAAGAACGTTGCGTACACCCGGACAAAGCCTGCCCAAGCTCCTCACCCAACCGGGACGCTGGGGGGCGGTGTACAACGACTTCGCCATGGCTGCGTCGGGTATCCCTTTACTCAAAAGGACCCCGTTGCGCCCAGTGTTCAGAACCCCTGGGCGCACGCTCCAACAGCGACTGACAATCACGGCAGGTACAAACGGTACGCCAAGCGGTCACGTCGTACCGGTTCCGGGTACGTCGATATCGGCCGGCCGCCCCTCAAGCATCCCGACTCAATTGCCGAACCCGGCCCACCCTGTACAGAACCGTGGGGACCTCGCCGCGCACGCACTGGATAATCAGCTACTGGCAGGAAAACCGCTCAGCGCCACCGGGCCACAACAAGTCGGTGAAAAATGGTTGATCCGTTACACCGATAACTCAGACGTGAGCAGGGTCTATCAAATAAGCCCAGCGTTCAAATTCGAATCAGGATTTGTAAACGTTATAAACCCCGAGACAAAGCGTCGGGTGGCTACGCTTTTGAACAAAGGGAACGGCGAATGGGTGCTAACCGGTTTGCCGGGAGGCGCCAAACTACCTCAAACGCTAGCCCCCCTACCGCAGCCTCATTCTGCCTCCTCGGCGGAAAACCTAGTGCCTGCAAGCAGCTCCTCCACCTCCGGCAGTTCGCGAATAGAGCCGCCCATTCGAAAACCACTTGCAGTGCTGGTCAATACCAGGGCTCGTGACCTGAACGCCGAGCTGCATCTGGCCGGAGCGGCATTGAACCCCCGAGCGGCCCGAGCGGAACTGGTTCGCATCACAAAGCCGGATGACCTGAAGGTTGTATTGAAACCCGATACAGTCAGCAAGTTCGTCTTCACTCAAGACAACCAACTGATCATCGGTACTATCGACAAAAGTGCACCGCCAAAATGGCTATCACATCCTGCCATCGCGGAAATCGGTGCTGGCAGTGGCCAATCAGAAAAGGTAGTCAGCGCAGGCTATATAAGGAAAGACGCCTTCGGGAAATTCCACCTTTCCGATGTCTCTGGACACTATCTACCCAAAAAAAGCGATTTAAGGCCCGCCCAGGAATATTTGAGGAACATGGGAGTGGATTCGACAAAGAGCAAGTTCCCGATACCCTGAAACAGGCAGCCTGGCTTGGCACTGCGTACAAAAAAAGCCCCGGATCATTTGATCCGGGGCTTTTTAATTGCAGCGTATAAGTCAGCGGTTTTAAGCGATCGCTTCGCTGCGCTTGCCCAGCATACGGTCAATCACCACGGCCACGACCAGCGTCATCACCGACGGCACCAGCCACGCCAAGCCTTGTTCGCTCAACGGCAGGTTTACCAGTTGCGTAGGCATCCAACCCGCCAGGCCCGCACCCTTGAGTGCGTCGATGCAGCCAAAGATGAACGACACCAGCATCACCGGGCCGACAATACGGCCCTGTTCCTGCCAGAACCCTTTGCAGAAGCTCAAGGCCACCAACACGATGCACGGCGGGTAGATCGCGGTCAGCACCGGGATCGAGAAGGCAATGAGTTTGGTCAAGCCCAGGTTGGACACAAACAGCGAGAACAGTGCCAGGATCACCACCAGGGTCTTGTAGGACAGCGGCAGGATCTTGCTGAAGTACTCGGCGCAGGCACAGGTCAGGCCCACGGCGGTCACCAGGCATGCCAGGGAAATCAGCACGGCGAGGAAACCACTACCCAGGGAGCCGAACGTGTATTGCACATAGGCGTGCAGTACCGCCGCGCCATTGCTGGCACCCGCGGCCACGGCATGGCTGCCCGAACCCAGACGGAACAGGCTGACGTACACCAGTGCCAGGCCCACGCCGGCAATCAGCCCGGCAATGATCGCGTAACGGGTGATCAGCTTGGGCGACTCGACGCCACGGGAGCGGATAGCGTTGACGATCACAATGCCGAACACCAAGGCGCCCAGGGTATCCATGGTCAGGTAACCATTGATAAAGCCTTGGGAGAACGGCGCGACAACGTATTCCGGGGTGGCAACCCCCACCTCACCGGCGGGCAAGGCAAACGCAGCGATGCCGAGGATAGCCAGGGCGATGATCTTCAGCGGCGCCAGGAAACGGCCCACGGTGTCCAGCAGTCGCCCTGGATACAGGGAGACAAAGAACACCACCAGGAAATACACCGAGCTGTAGAGGAACAACGCCAACGGGCTTTCACCGGTCAAGGGCGCCAGGCCCACTTCAAACGATACTGTTGCGGTGCGTGGGGTCGCAAACAGCGGGCCCACTGCCAGGTAGGCCGCTGCCGCCAGCAGGCCACCGGCAATCTTGCCAATCGGGCTGCTCAGCGCGTCCATGCCACCACCGACCTTGGCCAGGGCGATCACGGTGACCACCGGCAAACCGACTGCGGTGATCAGGAAGCCCAGCGCCGCCATCCACACATGCGGCCCGGACTGCAAACCCACGATAGGCGGGAAGATGATGTTGCCGGCGCCCACGAACAGGGCAAAGGTCATAAAGCCCAGCGCCAGGATATCCTGGCTTTTCAACACTTTCATTTGAGGAAATACCACACTACTGAATCGGAATTTAGAGAGGGCTTCCCTATGGATGAGGGAAATGCTGCCGGCCCTTGTGGGGACCGACCGGTCTAGCGCGCAGCTTCCTTTTGGGACGCGGACGCATAAAGAGGCGGCTAGAGTACAGAATCAGGCTGACAAACGCACTGTTGCGGGGCGAACTGTCCGATAAGCGACATTTGAATGTCGCGTTTTCATACTTAATTGGGCAACACAGAACCCTGTGGGAGCTGGCTTGCCTGCGATGGCATCGACTCGGTTTGGCTGATGCACCCAGTTGTCTGTATCGCAGGCAAGCCAGCTCCCACATTGAACCGAGCACATTCGTCAATCTGGCTATATCCAGAATGCACAAAGGCCACCCGAAGGTGGCCTTTGTGTGGTGAAGCGTCAGCTAAGCGCGAGGCTTACTTGACAGCCCAACCGGTCAGCTCGGCCAGGGCCTTGCCGATGTCTGCCAGCGAACGCACGGTTTTAACGCCTGCGTCTTGCAGTGCAGCGAATTTCTCGTCTGCAGTGCCTTTGCCGCCAGAGATGATTGCGCCAGCATGGCCCATGCGCTTGCCCGCAGGGGCAGTCACACCAGCGATGTAGGAAACAACCGGCTTGGTCACGTGTGCCTTGATGTAGGCAGCCGCTTCTTCTTCAGCCGAACCGCCGATCTCACCGATCATCACGATCGCTTCGGTCTTCGGGTCTTCCTGGAACAGCTTCAGGATGTCGATGAAGTTGGAGCCTGGGATCGGGTCACCGCCGATGCCGACGCAAGTCGACTGACCGAAACCGGCGTCAGTGGTCTGCTTGACAGCTTCGTAGGTCAGGGTGCCGGAACGGGAAACGATACCGACTTTACCTGGCAAGTGAATGTGACCTGGCATGATGCCGATCTTGCATTCGCCTGGGGTGATCACGCCTGGGCAGTTAGGGCCGATCAGGACTACGCCCAGTTCGTCGCACTTAACTTTAGCGTCCAGCATGTCCAGGGTAGGAATGCCTTCGGTGATGCAGACGATCAGCTTGATGCCGCCGAATGCCGCTTCCAGGATCGAGTCCTTGCAGAAAGGAGCTGGAACGTAGATCACGCTGGCGGTGGCGCCAGTGGCTTCTACTGCTTCTTTCACGGTGTTGAACACGGGCAGGCCCAGGTGCTCGGTGCCGCCTTTGCCTGGAGTTACGCCGCCAACCATCTGGGTGCCGTATTCGATGGCTTGCTGGGTGTGGAAACTACCTTGCGAACCGGTAATACCCTGGCAGATAACTTTGGTGTCTTTATTGATCAGGACGCTCATTACTTGCCCTCCGCAGCTTTGACAACTTGTTGAGCAGCGTCGGTCAGGCTGGTAGCCGCGATGATGTTCAAACCGCTTTCTGCCAGTACTTTAGCGCCCAGTTCAGCGTTGTTACCTTCAAGGCGAACAACAACCGGGATTTTAACGCCGACTTCTTTCACTGCACCGATGATGCCTTCGGCAATCATGTCGCAACGAACGATGCCGCCGAAGATGTTGACCAGTACTGCGGCGACGTTGGAGTCGGACAGGATGATCTTGAACGCTTCGGTAACGCGTTCCTTGGTAGCGCCACCACCTACGTCGAGGAAGTTGGCTGGCTTGCCGCCATGCAGGTTGACGATGTCCATGGTACCCATGGCCAGGCCGGCACCGTTGACCATGCAGCCGATGTTACCTTCCAGGGCTACGTAGTTCAGTTCGAACTTGGCAGCGTGCGCTTCGCGCGGATCGTCTTGCGACGGATCGTGGAAAGTCTTCAGCTTAGGCTGACGGTACATGGCGTTGGCGTCGATGTTGATCTTGGCATCGAGGCAGTGCAGATCGCCGTCAGCCTTGATCACCAGCGGGTTCACTTCCAGCAGGGCCAGATCGTGATCCTGGAACAGTTTGGCCAGACCTACGAAGATCTTGGCGAACTGGGCAACTTGCTTGCCTTCCAGGCCCAGCTGGAAAGCCAGTTCACGACCCTGGAATGGCTGAGCGCCAACCAGTGGATCGATAGTGGCCTTCAGAATTTTTTCTGGGGTTTCGTGAGCAATTTTCTCGATGTCCACGCCACCTTCGGTGGAAGCCATGAACACGATGCGACGGCTCGAACGGTCAACGACAGCGCCCAGGTACAGCTCTTTAGCGATATCAGTGCACGATTCAACCAGGATCTTGGTGACTGGTTGGCCATTGGCATCAGTCTGGTAAGTCACCAGACGCTTGCCCAGCCACTGCTGTGCGAAGGCCTTGGCGTCTTCTTTGCTGCGAACCAGCTTGACGCCGCCCGCTTTACCGCGACCACCGGCGTGGACCTGGGCTTTGACAACCCACTCGCTGCCGCCGATTTTGTCGCAAGCTTCTGCTGCTGCTTCCGGGGTGTCTACTGCGTAGCCCTTGGAAACTGGCAGGCCGTATTCAGCGAACAGCTGCTTACCCTGATACTCGTGAAGATTCATGCTTTTTACCGTCTTCGTTAGGTACTGCGCATTCGGCGCTGCGCTCATTATGAGTGCCGCGCCACCTGTGACTGCTGCTTGCGCAACTTGCGGGGCTTATGGCCCGTAAAGCTGCGCAAGGCTGCGTCCAGCGGATATTCCGCGGTGAGTCTTGCGCGCAAGGCTCACGACGGGCAACTCCGCCGTGGTTTCTTATTATCTCGCTTAGCGCTTCTTCTTGTTGGCAATGTGGATGGCGCCGCCATTCACTGCCAACGCAGCTTCGTGCAGCGCTTCGGACAGGGTCGGATGGGAGAAGACCATCATGCCCAAGTCCTCGGCACTGGTGCCGAATTCCATGCCGATCGCGCCTTGCTGAACCAGTTCTGCAGCGCTTGGGCCAATCACGTGGACGCCCAATACGCGGTCAGTCTTGGCATCAGCGATGACTTTGACAAAACCACCGGTGTCGTTGGCTGCCATGGCACGGCCAGAAGCGGCAAACGGGAAGGTGCCGACGTTAACTTCAACGCCTTCAGCTTTCAACTGCTGTTCGTTCTTGCCGACCCATGCAATTTCCGGGTGGGTGTAGATAACCGATGGGATCAGGTCGTAGTTCATCTGGGTCTTGTGACCCTTGATGCGCTCGACAACCATGATGCCTTCTTCGGAAGCCTTGTGGGCCAGCATCATGCCACGAACCACGTCGCCAATGGCATAGACGCCAGGCACAGTGGTAGCGCAATGATCGTCAACGTGGATGAAACCACGCTCGTCGATGTTCACGCCGCTGTCGGAAGCCAACAAGTCATTGGTCACTGGGCGGCGACCAACGGCAACGATCAGCTTGTCGAAGGTGATGGTCTGCTCGCCGTCTTTATCGGTGTAGGTCACCACGACTTCTTCGCCGTTGACCTTGGAACCGGTAACACGGGCGCCAAGCTTGATGTCCAGACCTTGTTTGGTCAGGGTTTTCAGCGCTTCCTTGGAGACTGCAGTGTCAGCCGCCAGCAGGAACGTGTCCAGGGCTTCCAGCACGGTGACTTCAGCGCCCAGACGCGACCATACCGAGCCCAGCTCCAGACCGATGACGCCAGCGCCGATCACGCCCAGGCGCTTAGGCACAGCCTGGAATTCCAGGGCGCCGGTCGAATCAACGATCACGTTGTTATCAACAGGAGCAGGCGGAATGTCGATTGGACGCGAACCTGGCGCCAGGATCACGTTTTCGGCTTCGATGACTTCAACCGAACCGTCTGGCTTGGTGACTTCAACTTTCTTGCCGGCCAGCAGCTTGCCGTGGCCTTGAATCGAAGTAACGCCGTTGGCCTTGAACAAGGTCGCAACGCCGGAGGTCAGGCCTTTGACGATGTTGGCTTTACGGCCGACCATTGCTGGTACGTCCATGGTCACGCCAGCATGGTTGATGCCGTGGATCGCGAAGCCGTCTTGGGCTTCGTGGAATTTCCAGGAGCTGTCCAGCAGCGCCTTGGACGGAATGCAACCCACGTTCAGGCAGGTACCGCCCAGCGCCAGTTTGCCTTCCTTGTCGGTGTATTTTTCGATGCAAGCAGTGGAGAGGCCCAGTTGCGCAGCCTTGATGGCGGCAACATAGCCGCCAGGGCCTGCACCAATCACTACAACGTCAAATTTCTGTGTCATGAAATAGATCCTCTATTAGCTTCAAGCGTCAAGCCACAAGCTGCAAGCCAAACTGCGTTTACTTGCAGCTTGCAGCTCGCAACTTGAAGCTGCTCCAATCAAATATCCAGGAGCAGGCGAGCCGGGTCTTCCAGCAGGTTCTTGATGGTCACCAGGAACGTCACGGCTTCTTTACCGTCGATCAGGCGGTGATCGTAAGACAGTGCCAGGTACATCATTGGGCGGATCACGACCTGGCCGTTGATGGCCATCGGACGCTGGATGATGTTGTGCATGCCCAGGATCGCGGCTTGCGGTGGGTTGACGATCGGCGTCGACATCATCGAACCGAAGGTACCACCGTTGGTGATGGTGAAGGTACCGCCGGTCATCTCGTCGATGGTCAGCTTGCCGTCACGGGCTTTCTTGCCGAAGCCAGCGATGCCGCCTTCGATTTCGGCCAGGCTCATCAGCTCGGCGTTACGCAGGACTGGAACCACCAGGCCACGGTCGCTGGAGACGGCAACGCCGATATCTGCGTAGCCGTGGTAAACGATGTCGCCGCCGTCGATGGAAGCGTTGACTGCCGGGAAGCGCTTCAGCGCTTCGGTGGCCGCTTTCACGAAGAACGACATGAAGCCCAGGCGCACGCCGTTGTGGGACTTCTCGAACAGGTCCTTGTACTTCGAACGCAGGGCCATGACTTCGGTCATGTCGACTTCGTTGAAGGTGGTCAGCATCGCCATGTTCGACTGAGCTTCAACCAGGCGCTTGGCCACGGTGGCACGTACGCGAGTCATCGGTACGCGCTTCTCGGTGCGGTCGCCAGCGGCAAACACAGGCGCAGCGGCAGCAGGCACTGCAGCCTTGGCAGGTGCGGCAGCCGGAGCGTTCTTCTTGGCTTCAACTGCGGCAACCACGTCTTCCTTGGTCACACGGCCATCTTTGCCGGTGCCCTTGATGGAAGCCAGGTTGATGCCGTTTTCTTCAGCCAGTTGACGCGCAGCCGGAGCAGCGATTGGATCTTCGCCACCGGCTGCCGGTGCAGCGGCAGGCGCCGAAGCAGCCGGTGCAGCAGCGGCAGGAGCAGGCGCTGCAGCAGCGCTGCCCTCTTCGATCGAGCCCAGTACCTGGTTCGACAGAACGGTAGCGCCCTCTTCAGCAACGATCGCGCCCAGCACGCCGTCAGCTTCGGCCAATACTTCCAGAACGACTTTGTCGGTCTCGATGTCGACGATCAGGTCGTCACGCTTGACGGCCTCGCCTGGTTTCTTGTGCCAAGTGGCAACGGTGCCATCGGCAACCGATTCCGGGAATGACGGGGCTTTGATTTCGATAGCCATTATCTGTAGGTCCTTAAAATTCGGTTTCAGTCAGCGCGAAGGCGTTAAACAGTGAAAGCATCTTGCAGCAGTTTTTCCTGCTGCTCGGCGTGCATCGACGCATAACCACAGGCAGGTGCAGCAGAAGCATCACGACCGGCGTACTCAAGGACCAAGGCCTTGTTGTGGTTGCCGATGCTGCGACGCAGATGATGCTGGCTGCTGTACCAGGCGCCCTGGTTCATCGGTTCTTCCTGACACCACACTACGTTCGTGAGGTTGGTGTAAGGCGCGATGATCTCCATGAGGTCATCTTCCGGGAACGGATAAAGCTGCTCGATACGCACGATGGCGATGTCTTCGCGGCCTTCGGCACGGCGTTTTTCCAGCAGATCGTAGTAGACCTTGCCGCTGCACAGGATCAGGCGAGTGACCTTGGCGGCGTCCAGCGTATCGATCTCTGGAATCACGGTCTGGAACGAACCTTGGGCCAGATCTTCCAGGGTCGAAACGGCCAGTTTGTGACGCAACAGCGACTTCGGCGTCAGCACCACCAGCGGCTTCCGCAGCGGACGGATCACCTGGCGGCGCAGCAAGTGGTAGATCTGGGCCGGGGTCGTCGGCACGCACACCTGAATGTTGTGCTCGGCGCACAGTTGCAGGTAACGCTCCAGACGGGCCGAGGAGTGCTCCGGGCCCTGACCTTCATAACCGTGTGGCAGCAGCATAGTCAGACCGCACAGACGGCCCCACTTGTGCTCGCCGCTGGTGATGAACTGGTCGATAACCACCTGGGCACCGTTGGCGAAGTCGCCGAACTGGGCTTCCCAGATCACCAGCGCGTTCGGCGTGGTGGTCGAGTAACCGTATTCGAACGCCAGTACGGCTTCTTCGGACAGGAACGAATCGTACAGGTCGAAACGTGGCTGGCCTTCGTAAAGGTTCTGCAACGGGATGTAGGTGCCCGCGTCTTTCTGGTTGTGCAATACAGCATGACGGTGCGAGAACGTACCGCGGCCGATGTCCTGGCCGGTCATGCGGATCGGGTGACCTTCGAACGCCAGGGTCGCGTACGCCATGGTTTCGGCGTAACCCCAGTTGATCGGCAGGCCACCGGCTTGCATCTTCTGACGGTCTTCGTAGATCTTCGCAACCTGGCGCTGTACGACGAAGCCTTCGGGAATTTCCAGCAGCTTGGCGGACAGTTCCTGCAACGTCTTCAAATCGAACGAGGTATCGTGACGTGCAGTCCAGGTGTGACCCAGGTATGGGCGCCAGTCAACGAACAGCTCTTTGTTCGGCTCCTTGACCAGGCTTTTCACTACATGCAGGCCGTTGTCCAGCGCGTTGCGGTATTCGTCGACTTTCGCCTGAACACGCGCATCGTCAACCACGCCGGCCTTGGTCAGGCTTTCGGCGTACAGCTCACGGGTAGTGCGCTGCTTGGTGATCTGCTGGTACATCAACGGCTGGGTGCCGCTTGGCTCGTCCGCTTCGTTGTGACCGCGACGGCGGTAGCAAACCAGGTCGATGACCACGTCACGCTTGAACTGCATGCGGTAGTCGACAGCCAGTTGGGTCACGAACAGCACGGCTTCCGGATCATCGCCATTCACATGGAGGATCGGCGCCTGGATCATCTTGGCAACGTCGGTGGCGTATTCGGTGGAGCGCGCATCCAACGGGTTGCTGATGGTGAAGCCCACCTGGTTGTTGATGACGATGTGAACGGTACCGCCGGTCTTGAAGCCGCGAGTCTGCGACATCTGGAACGTTTCCAGGACCACGCCTTGACCGGCAAATGCCGCGTCACCGTGGATGGAAATCGGCAGCACTTTCTCACCGGTGGCGTCGTTACGACGATCCTGGCGAGCACGCACCGAACCCTCGACCACTGGCGAAACGATTTCCAGGTGGGAGGGGTTGAATGCCATGGCCAGGTGAACTTCACCGCCGGTGGTCATCACGTTGGACGAGAAGCCCTGGTGGTATTTAACGTCACCGGAACCCAACTCGACCTTCTTCTTGCCTTCGAACTCGTCGAACAGCTCACGCGGGTTCTTGCCGAAGGTGTTGACCAACACGTTCAGGCGACCACGGTGAGCCATGCCGATCACGATTTCCTTGGTGCCATAGGAACCGGAACGCTGGATCAGCTCGTCGAGCATCGGAATCAGGCTTTCGCCGCCTTCCAGGCCGAAACGCTTGGTGCCTGGGTATTTGGTGCCCAGGTATTTTTCGAGGCCTTCGGCCGCGGTCACACGCTCCAGCAGGTGGCCGCGCACATCGGCGGACAATACCGGACGGCCACGCACGCCTTCCAGGCGGTGCTGGAACCACTGGCGCTGCTCGGAATCAGTGATGTGCGTGAATTCAGCGCCGATGGTGCGGCAATATGTCTGCTGCAACGCTTCGTGAATTTCGCGTAGGCTCGCTTCCTCTTTGCCGATGAACAGGTCGCCGGCACGGAAGGTCGTATCAAGATCGGCATTGGTCAAGCCGTAATGATTGATCGACAGGTCTGCAGGTGCAGGACGCTGCCACAGCCCCAGCGGGTCAAGCTGGGCTGCCTGGTGGCCACGCATACGGTAGGCCTGGATCAGTCGCAGTACTTCAACTTGCTTCTTCTCGTGCTCACTGCTCACGCTGCCGGCGGAAACCGGTTGGGCGCGGCGCTGGTTCTTTGCCAGCAGCACGAACTGATCGCGAATTGTTGCGTGCGATACATCGGTGGCAGCGTTGCCGTCTGAAGACAACGTCTGAAATTTGGTGCGCCATTCTTCTGGCACAGCGTTAGGGTCGTGCAGGTAGAGCTCATAAAGCTCTTCCACATAGGCAGCGTTACCACCTGAAAGATAGCCGCTGTTCCACATGCGCTGCATCACGCTTTCTTGCATGCTTGGTCACCCTCGATTTGGGGACACCACCGGCGAAAACACCGAGTCTGCTTGCAAAAGGCCAAGTGCAGCGACCAAAACAAGCCACTTAGGATCACGCTGATAGTTCGGGTACCAACCCGAATGCCCCTGCTTGTCTCATTTCTTCAAAATAAGAGCCGCGGCTTTGTAAGTCGCTGCTCAAGTTAAAACTACGGCGCCGGTTGAAGCCTGCGCCGTAGCATTTACGGGCACAACGGTCCTGCTTTTACTACAACGTCAGTTACACGCCGCTCTGCAGCAGCATGTTACGGATGTGACCAATGGCCTTAGTCGGGTTCAGGCCTTTAGGACATACGTTGACGCAGTTCATGATCCCGCGGCAGCGGAATACGCTGAACGGGTCATCCAGCGAAGCCAGACGCTCGGACGTCTTGGTGTCGCGGCTGTCTGCCAGGAAGCGGTAGGCTTGCAGCAGCGCAGCTGGACCCAGGAACTTGTCCGGGTTCCACCAGAAGGACGGGCAGGATGTCGAGCAGCAAGCGCACAGGATGCACTCGTACAGGCCATCGAGCTTTTCACGTTCTTCCGGGGACTGCAGACGCTCGATGGCCGGAGCCGGCGTGTCGTTCTGCAGGAACGGCTTAACTTTCTCGTATTGCTTGTAGAAGATGCTCATATCGACGACCAGGTCACGGATAACCGGCAAACCTGGCAGCGGACGAACGATCAGCTTGTTGCCTTTGACCACGGCGGACAGCGGCGTGATGCACGCCAGGCCGTTTTTGCCGTTGATGTTCATGCCGTCGGAACCGCACACACCTTCACGGCAAGAGCGACGATAGGAGAAACCCTCGTCCTGCTCTTTGATCAGTGCCAGTACATCCAGCACCATCAGGTCTTTACCACCGGTATCGACCTGGAATTCCTGCATGAACGGCGCAGCGTCCTGATCAGGGTTGTAGCGATAAACACTGACTTTCAACATGGCAGCCACCCTTAGTAAGTCCGAATCTTCGGTTCAAACGTCGGTACCGTCTTCGGCGAGAAGTTCACGGCACGCTTGGTTACGCGCTTGTCACCCGGGAAGTACAGGGTGTGGCACAACCAGTTTTCGTCGTCGCGATCTTCGAAGTCTTCACGAGCGTGAGCACCACGGGATTCTTTACGAACCTCGGCGGCGATCGCCGTCGCTTCAGCCACTTCCAGCAGGTTTTGCAGTTCAAGGGCTTCGATACGAGCGGTGTTGAACGCCTGGCTCTTATCGTTGATCTTGACGTTGGCGATGCGCTTGCGCAGGTCAGCCAACTGGGCGATGCCCTTCTGCATGTATTCGCCGGTACGGAACACACCGAAGTAGTTCTGCATGCAGCTTTGCAGCTCGCGACGCAGGGTTGCTACGTCTTCGCCATCGGTGCGCTCGTTCAGAGCGTTCAGACGCGCCAGGGCAGCTTCGATGTTGGCGTCGGTGGCGTCATCGTATTCGATGCCGTCAGTCAGCGCTTTTTCCAGGTGCAGGCCGGCCGCGCGACCGAATACCACCAGGTCAAGCAGCGAGTTGCCGCCCAGGCGGTTGGCACCGTGAACCGATACGCAAGCCACTTCGCCTACCGCGAACAGACCATGGATGATCTCGTCCTCGCCTTCGGCGTTCTGGGTGATTGCCTGGCCGTGAATGTTGGTCGGCACGCCGCCCATCATATAGTGGCAAGTTGGAACCACCGGAACCGGAGCAACTACCGGGTCAACGTGGGCAAAGGTCTTGGACAGCTCGCAGATACCAGGCAGGCGGCTGTGCAGCACTTCTTCGCCCAGGTGATCGAGCTTGAGCAGTACGTGGTCGCCATTCGGGCCACAGCCGTTACCGGCGATGATCTCTTTAACCATCGAACGAGCCACAACGTCACGACCCGCCAAGTCTTTGGCGTTCGGAGCATAACGCTCCATGAAACGCTCGCCGTGCTTGTTGATCAGGTAACCACCTTCACCACGGCAACCTTCGGTCACCAGCACACCGGCGCCGGCGATGCCGGTCGGGTGGAACTGCCACATTTCGATGTCTTGTACCGGTACGCCAGCACGCAGGGCCATGCCGACGCCGTCACCGGTGTTGATCAGGGCATTGGTGGTCGACGCGTAGATACGACCTGCACCACCGGTCGCCAGCACAGTAGCCTTGGCGCGGATGTAGGTGGTTTCACCGGTTTCGATGCAGATGGCGATCACACCGACGAACTCGCCTTGTGCGTTCTTGACCAGGTCTACCGCGTAGTACTCGTTCAGGAACGTGGTACCGGCTTTCAGGTTGCCCTGATAAAGGGTGTGCAGCAGCGCGTGACCGGTACGGTCGGACGCAGCGCAGGTACGGGCAGCCTGCCCGCCTTTACCGTAGTCCTTCGACTGGCCGCCGAATGGACGCTGGTAGATACGGCCTTGCTCGGTACGGGAGAACGGCAGACCCATGTGGTCCAGCTCGAACACCGCGGCCGGGCCTTCCTGACACATGTATTCGATAGCGTCCTGGTCACCGATGTAGTCGGAACCCTTGACGGTATCGTACATGTGCCAGCGCCAGTCATCGTTCGGGTCGGCGGAGGCAATGGCGCAGGTGATGCCACCCTGGGCCGATACGGTGTGCGAGCGCGTCGGGAACACCTTGGTGATCACAGCAGTCTTGTGACCGCCCTGGGCCAGCTGCAGCGCAGCGCGCATGCCAGCACCGCCGCCACCAATAATGATGGCGTCGAATGAAATAGTTGGAATGTTAGCCATGAATCAGATACCCCAAAGAATCTGCACACCCCAGACGAAGTAAGCGAACATCGCAACGCCGCATACTGCCTGGAAGAGGAAACGTACTGCAGTCGCGGACTTGCCCAGCGCCATCGGCGTCAGGTAGTCAGTCGCGATGGTCCACATGCCGACCCAGGCGTGAGCGCCCAGGGCTACAAGGGCCAGCAGACTGAAGATTCGCATCGCATTGTGGGAAAACAGGCCGTGCCATTGCTCATAGCCTATGCCCGGGTTTGCGACGAGGTATCCGATCAGGAAAATGAAATAAGCCGCGAGAACGACCGCAGACACACGCTGTGCCATCCAGTCATAGAGGCCCGAACGCGACAGATTCGTTACGCTGGTTACCATATCCAAACTCCTGCCAGAACGATCAGCACCACGGAAATGGCGACGATGATTTTCGAGCCCAGGCGGCCGCCTTCCAGCGTCTCACCGATGCCCATGTCCATGATCAAGTGGCGCACACCGGCTACCAGGTGATACAGAAGAGAGGACAGGAGGCCCCATGCTACGAACTTGGCCAGCGGGCTGGTCAAGCATGCCTTCACCTCGGCGTATCCTTCCTCGGAACCCAGGGATTTGCTCAATGCATAAAGCATGATGCCCAAGCCCAGGAACAGGATGATGCCGGAAACACGGTGCAGGAACGACGTAACGCCGGTGATGGGGAGTTTGATGGTCCTTAGGTCTAGGTTTACAGGTCGTTGGCTATTCACGGCTTTTTTTCACACTGAAGAGCCCCTAACAATCAGGGCAAAGTTGTTGGGGAGTGCGACTGGTCAGGTAAGCACCACCCAGGGAGTGCGACCCCCAATGAAAGCAAGCCCAAAAGCCCTTGGCGGTCGGTGGCCGAGTATAGACAGTTAGGTTACTAATGACAACGCGCACACCTCACCCTAATAGCTGATTGCGCTGGCGGGATAAAAGGCGTAAATGGCAGTCAATTTCGACGAAAAAGTACGGTTAAAGCCTTCTGGCGCAAGACTTTAGGCAAATTGACATCTGGATTTATATCAATATAGTGGTGCGGGCCCTGCGTGGGGGGTCTGTCTGATGATTTGAAGCATAAATAGGAGGCCACATGGCTGACAAAAAAGCGCAGTTGATCATCGAGGGCGCAGCCCCCGTCGAGCTGCCCATTTTAACCGGCACCGTTGGTCCCGATGTTATCGACGTACGGGGCCTGACGGCCACGGGCCGTTTTACTTTCGACCCAGGCTTCATGTCGACCGCTTCCTGCGAGTCGAAGATCACCTATATCGATGGTGACAATGGCATTCTGCTTCATCGCGGCTACCCGATCGAGCAACTGGCTGAAAAGTCGGACTACCTGGAAACCTGCTATCTGCTGCTAAATGGCGAATTGCCAACAGCCGAGCAGAAAGCCCAGTTCGTCAGCACCGTGAAGAACCACACCATGGTTCACGAGCAGTTGAAGACCTTCTTCAACGGCTTCCGTCGCGACGCCCACCCGATGGCCGTCATGTGCGGTGTAGTGGGCGCCCTGTCGGCCTTCTATCACGACTCCCTGGACATCAATAACCCGCAGCATCGCGAAATTTCCGCGATCCGCCTGGTTGCCAAGATGCCTACCCTGGCCGCAATGGTTTACAAGTACTCCATGGGCCAACCCATGATGTACCCGCGCAACGACCTGACGTACGCGGAAAACTTCCTGCACATGATGTTCAACACCCCGTGCGAGATCAAACCGATCAGCCCGGTGCTCGCCAAGGCCATGGACCGGATCTTCATCCTCCACGCCGACCACGAGCAGAACGCCTCCACCTCTACCGTGCGCCTGGCGGGCTCTTCGGGTGCCAACCCGTTCGCCTGTATTGCCGCCGGTATCGCCGCACTGTGGGGCCCTGCCCACGGCGGTGCGAACGAAGCCGTATTGACCATGCTCGATGAAATCGGCGATGTGTCCAACATCGACACCTTCATCGCCAAGGCCAAGGACAAGAACGATCCGTTCAAGTTGATGGGCTTCGGTCACCGGGTCTACAAGAACCGCGACCCGCGCGCTACCGTCATGAAGCAGACCTGCGACGAAGTGTTGAAGGAACTGGGCATCAAGAACGATCCGCAACTCGAACTGGCCATGCGCCTGGAAGAGATCGCCCTGACCGACCCGTACTTCATCGAACGCTCGCTGTACCCGAACGTCGACTTCTACTCGGGGATCATCCTCAAGGCGATCGGCATTCCAACCAGCATGTTCACCGTGATCTTCGCCCTGGCGCGGACCGTGGGCTGGATCTCCCACTGGAAAGAAATGCTCTCCAGCCCGTACAAGATTGGCCGCCCGCGCCAGCTGTACACCGGCTACGAGTCGCGTGACATCACCAAGCTGGAAGACCGCAAGTAAGCATTCAACTGCTTAGCTGCATTGAGAACGGCCTCCCTTAGTGGAGGCCGTTTTTGTTGGTGTGGCCTGATCTACCGTCATCGCAGGCAAGCCAGCTCCCACATTGGACCGCATTCCAACAAAAGGACACGGCCCAGCGTGGGAGCCGGGCTCGCCCGCGATGAGGCCAGCCCAGGCGACACAAAAAAGCCAAGCAAAAAAATACCCCGGCCTTGCGACCGGGGTATCTCTTATGCAGCTGACGACTTAGTGATTAACCGCCCCACTCGCCCCCAGGCCAGTCTGCGAACGCACGAACTGTGGGAAGTACAGCGCACGCTCTTTCTCTGCCGCCGCCGACTTGTCGGTGATGGAGAAGAACCAGATGCCGACGAACGCAATGATCATCGAGAACAGCGCCGGGTACTCGTACGGGAAGATCGCCTTTTCATGGTGCAGGATCGACACCCAGATGGTCGGGCCGAGGATCATCAAGCCCACGGCGCTGATCAAGCCCAGCCAGCCGCCAATCATGGCGCCGCGGGTGGTGAGGTTTTTCCAGTACATGGAAAGCAGCAGCACCGGGAAGTTACAGCTGGCAGCGATGGAGAACGCCAGGCCGACCATGAACGCAATGTTCTGGCTTTCGAACAGGATACCCAGGCCGATGGCCAATACACCCAAGGCTACGGTGGTGATCTTCGACACGCGAATCTCATCTTTCTCGTTGGCTTTGCCTTTCTTGATCACGCTGGCATACAGGTCATGGGACACCGCCGAAGCACCCGCCAGGGTCAAGCCGGCAACCACCGCCAGGATGGTGGCAAACGCCACGGCCGAGATGAAGCCCAGGAAGATACTGCCACCCACCGCGTTGGCCAGGTGCACCGCCGCCATGTTGTTACCACCGAGCAAGGCGCCTGCTGCATCCTTGAACGCCGGGTTGGTGCTGACCAAAAGGATCGCGCCGAAACCGATGATGAAGGTCAGGATATAGAAGTAGCCGATGAAGCCGGTTGCGTACAGCACGCTCTTACGCGCTTCCTTGGCGTCGCTTACCGTGAAGAAGCGCATCAGGATGTGCGGCAGGCCAGCAGTACCAAACATCAGTGCCAGGCCCAGGGAGAATGCCGAGATCGGGTCCTTCACCAGGCCGCCGGGGCTCATGATCGCTTCACCTTTGGGGTGAACCTTGATCGCCTCGGAGAACAGCATATTGAAGTCGAAGTTGACGTGCTTCATCACCATCAGCGCCATGAACGAGGCACCGGACAGCAACAGTACCGCCTTGATGATCTGCACCCAGGTGGTCGCCAACATGCCGCCGAACAGCACGTACAGGCACATCAGGATACCCACCAGGATCACCGCCACATGGTAATCAAGGCCAAACAGCAGCTGGATCAGCTTGCCCGCGCCAACCATCTGCGCGATCAGGTAGAACGCCACCACCACCAGCGAGCCACACGCCGACAGGCTGCGGATCTGGGTTTGCCCCAGGCGATAGGACGCCACGTCGGCAAAGGTGTATTTGCCCAGGTTACGCAAGCGCTCGGCGATCAGGAACAGAATGATCGGCCAGCCCACAAGGAAGCCGATCGAGTAGATCAAGCCGTCGTAACCGGAGGTGAACACCAGCGCGGAAATCCCCAGGAAGGACGCCGCCGACATGTAGTCACCGGCAATCGCCAGACCGTTCTGGAAACCGGTGATCTTGCCGCCCGCCGCATAGTAGTCCGCCGCCGACTTGTTGCGCTTGGACGCCCAATAAGTGATGCACAGGGTGGCGCCGACAAACGCGACGAACATCACAATGGCCGAGACGTTCAGCGGTTGCTTGTGCACTTCACCGGTCAATGCGTCCGCCGCCCAAACGGCCGGAGCCAACAGCGAAGCACCGAATAGAGCCAATAGACGCCGGATCATTGCGCAGCCTCCTTGAGAATCGCATTGTTCAGGTCGTCAAATTCGCCGTTGGCCCGACGCACGTAGATGCCGGTGAGAATGAAGGCCGACACAATCAGCCCGACGCCCAGGGGAATGCCCCAGGTAATCGAGGAACCAGGGCTGATCTTGGCCCCCAGCACTTGTGGCCCGTAGGCAATCAACAGGATGAAAGCGGAGTAAAGCCCTAGCATGATCGCCGAGAGAATCCAGGCGAACCTTTCCCTTTTCCTGACCAGCTCCTTGAAACGCGGGCTGTTTTGAATCGAGAGGTAAATGCTGTCGTTCATTGTTTTTATCCTCGCAGCACAGCTTTTTATTATTTTGGAACGTATCCACTGTATGCGGCTGCGCAATGGGTTCCAGACGACCTTAGTAGTAGATCGAGCTTAGCGAGGATTTGTAAAAAGTGTAGGAGCGAGCTTGCTCGCGAAAAACGTCAACGATAACGCGTTCATTCTGGATGATCGCGGTGCCTGTGCGTTCTTCGCGAGCAAGCTCGCTCCTACAATTGGGGCGGGGTTATTTAGCAGTCCATTCGGCGACGCGCTCGGGGTGCTTGGCTACCCAGTCCTTGGCCGCGGCGTCCGGCTTGGCGCCTTCTTGAATCGCCAGCATGACTTCACCGATTTCATCCTTGGAGGCCCACTGGAATTTCTTCAGGAAAGCTGCGACTTCCGGCGCTTTCTTCTCCAGGCCCTTGCTGCCGATGCTGTTGACGGTTTCAGCAGCACCATAAATCCCTTTTGGGTCGTCCAGGAAACGCAGTTTCCACTTGGCGAACATCCAGTGCGGCACCCAACCGGTGACCGCAATCGACTCCTGCTTGTCTTCGGCGCGGGTCAGTTCGGCAATCATCGCCGCACCCGAGCTGGCTTGCAGTTTGTAGTCCAGGCCATATTGCTTGATGGCTTCGTCGGTCTTGAGCATTACGCCCGAACCGGCGTCGATGCCGACGATCTTGTTTTTGAAGGTGGTATCGGTCTTGAGGTCTTCAATGGACTTGGCCTTGACGTATTCAGGCACGATCAGGCCGATCTTGGCGTCTTTGAAGTTGGGGCCGTAGTCGACCACCTTGTCCTTGTTCTTGGTCCAGTATTCACCGTGGGTTACAGGTAGCCAGGCGGAAAGCATGGCATCGAGCTTGCCGGTGGCGACGCCCTGCCACATGATCCCGGTGGCAACCGCTTGCAGTTTTACGTCGTAGCCGAGCTTTTGCTTGATCACCTCTGCCGCCACATGAGTAGTGGCCACGCTGTCGGACCAGCCGTCCACGTAGCCGATGCTCAGGGTCTTGCTGTCGGCACTGGCCAGTGTGGAGCCCATCGCAACTACCAGAGTGGCAGCTGCGCCCAAGAGTCGTCGCATCTTCATAGTACTTCCCCGAAAGTGCTGCGCCCGACGGATGCCGAGCGACGTCAAACTGTTGTTATAGGGTGCACCGCGCCCCCTTCACGCGCATCGATCCGGTTGCTGAGGCATCAGTGGAGTACTGACAGTTTTATCTTCAACCTGCGTAGGCATTTGCCCTGCTCTGTCAGCGACCTTGGTTGAGCAGGAAACGACATCACATCGCCAGCAGGATGCTTTGTAGGCGTTATCGCCAGAATCCCGCCCGAAGTTTGCATGTCAAAATTATGCAGCCCCACAGGGCTGCGGCAAATCCGGGTAAGATGCGCGCCTTTGCTCCCCCAGATAAGCCGACCATGCCCGCGACTGCCCGCTTCCCTGCCCTGCCCTATTTCTTCGCCTTGATCCTCGGCGTGCTTGCCCTTGTCGGCTACTGGTACGGCCTCGGCCGGCCGGTGGTGTTGCCAGACGTCGCCAGCGCCAGCCATAAGCTGCAATGTGCGTCCTACACACCGTTCGACAAAGACCAATCCCCATTCGATCAACCGTTCGCGCTGCGCCCCGAGCGCATGGACGCCGACCTGGCGCTACTGGCTACGCGCTTTGAATGCATTCGCACCTACTCCATGACCGGCCTGGAGGCCCTGCCGGACATGGCGCGCAAGCATGGGTTGAAAGTGATGGCCGGGGCCTGGGTCAGCAGCGACCCCGTGGCGACCGAAAAAGAGATCAACGAGTTGATCGCGGCGGCCAACGCCAGCCCGGACGTGGTGACCTCGGTGATCGTCGGCAACGAAGCCCTGCTTCGCAAGGAAGTCACCGCCAAGCAACTGGTGGCGCTGATCCATCAGGTTAAAAGCCAGATCAAGCAGCCCGTCACCTATGCCGATGTCTGGGAGTTCTGGTTGCAACACCCGGAAATCGAGCCTGCGGTGGACTTCCTGACCATTCACCTGTTGCCGTATTGGGAAGATGAGCCGTCCGGCATCGACCAGGCGCTCAAGCACGTGGGCGATGTGCGCCAGACCTTCGGCCATAAATTCGCGCCCAAGGACATCGTGATCGGCGAAACCGGCTGGCCCAGCGAAGGCCGGCAGCGCGAAACCGCCGTGCCCAGCCGGGTCAATGAGGCCAGGTTCATGCGCGGCTTCGTGGCCATGGCCGAAGCCAATGGCTGGCGCTACAACCTGATCGAAGCCTTTGACCAGCCGTGGAAACGTGCGAGTGAAGGCGCAGTGGGCGGTTATTGGGGGCTGTTCGATGCAGACCGCCAGGACAAGGGTATCCTCGCCGGCCCGGTGACCAATGTGCCGTACTGGCGGCTGTGGCTGGGCGTCGGCGGGCTCATCCTGCTGGGCACCCTGGTGCTCGGCGGCCGCGTTCGCAGCACTCGCTCTGCGTTAATACTGCCGTTGCTAGGGGCCGTCGCAGCGTGCTCCATCGGCAGTTGGGCCGAACTGACCCGCGTCACTGCGCGTTTCAACGATGAATGGCTATGGGCAGGCTTGCTGGTGGTCTTGAACCTGCTGGTGCTGGCTCATGCCGCCCTGGCCCTCAGCGCCCGGCAAGGCTGGCGTGAGCGCGGGTTCAACTGGCTGGAGCAGCGCGCCGGCTGGTTGATGGCAATCGCCGGGTTTGCCGGTGCGGTGATGATGCTGGCGCTGGTGTTTGACCCGCGCTATCGCAGCTTTCCAAGCGCGGCGCTGATGTTGCCGGCCTTGGTGTACCTGATACGCCCGGTGACCGGGCCACGTCGGGAGATTGCGTTGCTGGCCTTTATCATCGGTACCGGCGTTGCGCCGCAGTTGTACCGTGAAGGGCTGTTGAATCAGCAGGCCTGGGGTTGGGCAGTGGTCAGCGTGCTGATGGTTGCGGCTTTGTGGCGTTGCTTGCGAGTGCGCAAGGCGTAACACCGCTATCGCAGGCAAGCCAGCTCCCACATTTGACCGTGCTCACAGATAGAAATGTGTGAACACAATCAACTGTGGGAGCTGGCTTGCCTGCGATGAGGCCACATCAGGCGCCGCGCGGTTTCCTGACCAACCGCAACCCCGCAATCACCACCGCGAACACCGCAAACGTCGTGTTG
>NZ_WJZD01000026.1:0-81105 GCF_021609665.1 Pseudomonas sp. PA-1-3F
GAGTACGGGCTGGCGGGAAGCGTCCTACGCAAAATCAGTACGCCACCACTATGGGGAGCGATGCGTGCGCTCCAGGCTTGCCCAGGTCAGGTTATCCACGCGTCTACACGAGGGAAATCAGCGGAATGAATCGCCAACTGCACTACAAGGGCTATAACGGCTCAATTGAATACAGCGCTGACGACAATTGCCTGTTTGGCAGGCTTTTGTACATCAGCGCGCTGGTGAGTTATGAAGGCCAAACCGAACCCGCGTTGGAAGTGGCCTTTCGCGAAGCCGTGAATGACCTGCTCAAGCAAACGTGCAAGGCCATCCTTCATCCTAATCGCCGGTAACCCAATACCGCCGAGCCCGCTACCACCGTCCCCGCCGCCAGTGCCACCCAAAACCCGCTGGTGGCGCCAAAGTGGTCGATCATCCATCCCGAACTGGCGGCGCCAATGGCCACGCCGATGCTCAGGCCGGTAATCAGCCAGGTCATGCCTTCGGTCAGGCGGCTGGCCGGGACGATCTGCTCCACCATGGCCATCGACACAATCAAGGTGGGCGCAAAGAACAGCCCGGAGATAAAGATTGCAGCGGCCAAGCCGGGAATATTGCTCACCAGCAGCAAGGGCAAGGTGGTCAACGCCGTGGCTACGCCGCAGTACAGGAACTGGCGTGGCAACGGTGCCTTGAGTTTGAGGGCACCGAAGGCCAACCCCGCCAGGCACGAACCAATGGCATACACCGACAGCACGATACTCGCCGCCGCCGGCTGGCCCTGATGCTGGGCGAAGGCCACGCTGACCACATCCACCACGCCGACGATCACGCCCATGGCCAGCAGCAAAATCATCAGGATCAATACCGACGGCGAAGCAATCAGCCAGCGACCGTGCGCGCCCTGATGCGCGTGTACCGGTGGCTCGGTTTGCCGTTGCAGCACAAAGGTGGTGACGCCCACCGCCAGCAACAACGCCGCCACCAGGGGCCCGGCTTCTGGGAACACCGCCACGCTCAACCCCACCGAAATGGGCGGGCCGATGATGAAACACACCTCATCAAGTACCGACTCCAGGGCAAACGCGGTTTGCAGCCTGGGCTGGCCACGGTACAACTCGGTCCAGCGCGCTCGCACCATGGCCGACATATTGGGCATGCAGCCCGCCAGCGCGGCGAACAGAAACAGCGTCCAATTCGGCGCCTGCAACCGCGTACACAGCAGCAACATCAATAGCGCCCCGCCGCCGATCAGCGCGGCAATCGGCAGCACCCTGCCCTGGCCGTAGCGGTCCACCCAACGTGACACTTGCGGCGCGCAAATCGCCGTGGCCAGGGCAAACACCGCCGCCACCGAACCGGCCAGGCCATAGCCGCCATGTACCTGGGACAGCATGGTGATCAGGCCGATGCCGGTCATGGATATCGGCATGCGTGCCAGCATGCCAGCGAGCACAAAGGCCCGGGCACCAGGGACTTGGAATAATTCAGCGTAGGGGTTTGCCATCCTGCTTGACCTCTTGCTCGACGCCCTGGGCTTGCTATCTGAAACCATCAGGGCAGAATACATACGGTGCGTATGTGGCAAATCATGCTTCGCATACGCAGCGTATGTCAATCACTTAGCCAAGAGACGCCCATGAGCCGAGCCCGAGCTGAAATGATCGAAGACACCCGCGCCCGCCTGATAGCGAGCGCGCGCCGGGCCTTCGCCACCCAAGGCTATGCCAATACCTCGATGGATGACTTCACTGCCCGCGCCGGCCTGACGCGCGGTGCGCTGTATCACCACTTTGGTGACAAAAAAGGGCTGCTGGCGGCGGTGGTCGCTCAACTCGACAGCGAGATGGACGCGCGCTTGCAACGCATCTCGGAGCAGGCCGTAGAGCCTTGGAGTGGTTTTTGCGAGCGCTGCCGGGCCTATCTGCGCATGGCCCAGGACCCGGAAATCCAGCGCATTGTATTGCAGGATGCACCGGCGGTACTGGGCGACACCGGCTCCCAACAACACTGCGTGGAGTCCTTGCGTCAATTGCTGGAGGCCCTGATGCAAGCGGGCCTGATGCCTACGGCACCCAGTCACGCACTGGCGCAGTTGATCAACGGCAGCCTGGTCAATACCGCGTTGTGGATTGCCCGGGATGAACACCCGGGCACACGACTGGAGGAAGGCTTGCAAGGCCTGGAGCTGCTCCTGCAGGGGCTGAGCCTCACACCAACCGTTTGATCTGCTTATGCCGCCACACCAGGCGGTAATAGGCGATCTGCAACACCAGCATCGCCAGGTAGGTCACCGGAAATGCCATCCACACTCCTTCCAATCCGAAGTGGGCGTTGAACAGATAGGCCATTGGCAGTTCCACGCCAAGCACGCAGAAGATCGAGATCGCCACCGGCATCAGCACCACGCCGCTGGCGCGCATGATGCCGCCGATCACCGCCTGGAAGCCGAATACCAGAATGCTCCAGAGCATGATGTGCAGCAGGTGTTCGGCCCGTACCCGTGCGCTGTCGTCGGTGATGAACAGGCCCAGCAACCAGTGGGACAGCCCATAGCCGAGCACGATCAAGCCACCGGTGAGGCACAGGTTGATCACAAGCCCCGTGCGCAGGATCGGCCCGATACGCTCCAGGCGCCCGGCGCCAATCGCCTGAGCGCCGAGGATTGAGGCAGTGATGGCAATCGACAGCGCCGGGAACTGCACATAGTTGACGATCTGCGTCACCGCGCCATAGGCCGCCGTGGCCTGGGAACCGTGGCCGTTGACCAGGGCCAGGATGACCAGCTCCGACAGCGATAGCACCACCATCTGCAAGCCCGTCGGCAGGCCGATGCGCAGGACTTTGCCGAGGATGACGCGGTCCAGGCGCAAGGCGGCAAGCAGCTCGCGGTCTGGCGCCATCACGTGGTTTTTGTGGCGCAGGCGCAGGA
The DNA here is from genome assembly GCF_021609665.1 of Pseudomonas sp. PA-1-3F. Taxonomy (NCBI): domain Bacteria; kingdom Pseudomonadati; phylum Pseudomonadota; class Gammaproteobacteria; order Pseudomonadales; family Pseudomonadaceae; genus Pseudomonas; species Pseudomonas sp. PA-1-3F. The sequence goes on from NZ_WJZD01000026.1 coordinate 2,915, forward strand.
CCAAAAACAGCATCGCCAAAGCGTTACCCACCAGCCCGGCATACACCGCACTCTGTATGCCCAAGGGCGGCAGGCCGATCCAGCCGCGAATCAGCGCAGGCGTCAGCAGCAAGCCCACCAGGGTTGAGACCATCAATGCCAGCAACGGCGAAATCGTGTCGCTGACCCCACGCAACAGTTGGGTATAGAGGATGAACACCAGCAGCAACGGCATGATCAACATCATCATCTGGGCGTAGCCCACCGCCTCGTCGAGCACATCCACCGGCGTGCCCAACGCCTGCAATGCCGGGCGCGCAAACAGGCTGCCCAGCACAGCGGCCACCAGGCCCACCAACGCGCCCAGGGTCAGGGTGGCCCCGGTAATCACCTTGACCATCCCGGTCTCCTGGGCGCCCCATGCCTGGCCGATCAACACCGAGGCGCCCGCCCCCAGGCCGATCACCAGGGCGATAAAGAAAAACACGATGGGAAACATCCCCGACACCGCGGCCAATGCCTGGGTGCCCAGCATCTGGCCAACGTAAATGCCGTTGAGGGTGCCGGAAAAGCTCTGCAGGAAATTGGACAGCACCATCGGTGCCAGGAACATGAGGTAGATCTGCCACAGCGGACGTTGCAAAGGGTTTTGCATGAAAAACGGGGCCTCGAATCACGAAAGCGTCTCAGGGTTATACCGTAACTGGATCCAATATGCTGTTGTGAAGGCCCGGGTTAACCCCCAAAGGTCTGCGACGGCCTGCGCAACGTCGGGTCAAACGGATTGAGCCGCGGCCCGATGGCCGCCGCCTCGCGCTTCAACAACTCCACCACCATCGGCAAGCGGCTCGGCCCCAGGCGGTCGCTGATGGTCGCCACGCTCAACGCCGCGACCGCATACCCGTCGCGGTTGAGGATGGGCACCGCCAGCCCTGCCATGCCTTCCAGCACACCGGTGTTGCGTGCCGCATAACCCAGCTTGCGCACGCTCTCCACTTCGGAGCGCAACAGCACTTCGTCGTACAGGTGGAAGTCCTTGAGCCGTGGCAGGTTGTAGCGGATCACCGTCTCGCGCTCTTCTTCCGGCAGAAACGCCAGGATCGCCAGGCTGCCCTGCCCCACACCCAAGGCCACGCGCCCACCGATATCGCCGGTGAAGGTACGGATCGGATACGGCCCCTCGCTGCGGTCCAGGCAAATGGCGTCGAAGCCGCTGCGCGCCAGCAAGAACAGCGAGTCCCCCAGCGACGCGCTCAGGCGCAACAGGCTGGGGCGCACCAGGTCGCGCAGGTTGCCGGTCTTGCCCGCGTTGGCCGCCAACGCGAAAAACTCCAGGCTCAGGCGATAGCGCTTGCTGCGTGCATCCTGCTCAACCATGCCTTCGTCCATCAGGCTGCGCAGCAGACGATGGGTGGTGGGCTGGGACAAGCCCACCTGTTGGGCGAGCTGGGTGACCCGCTCGCCGCCCTCGGGTACCTGCCCAAGGGTTCGCAGCACAGCAAACAACCGGGAGACGCTGCCCGCACCAACTTCTTTGCCGCCGTCATTTCGCTCAGTGGAATCCATAACACCTAATCTCGTTAATAATTCTGATCAATGAATAAATCGCAAAATAGTAGTCCATTGAGTGAAATTTCAGCTTCCGCCCATCCTAGTCTCCGTCCTAATCTGCGTCCACAGGGGCGAAATGAACAACAACCGGCAGCCGACTTGAGATCGAGCGCCAACGCACCGGCACCGCACTTTTCGCATCTGCCCAAAACAAGAAAGCGCGTTTAGACGCGACTGAATAAAGGTGGAACGCAAACATGGCATTTCTCCAACTCAAAGCCTTGAGCAAACGCTATGGCGCCGTCGATGCGGTGGTCGCCACTGATCTGGCGGTGGAACAAGGCGAGTTCGTTTCCCTGCTCGGCCCTTCAGGCTGTGGCAAGACCACCACCCTGCAAATGATCGCCGGTTTCGTCGACGTGAGCGGCGGCCAGATCCTGCTCGACGGTCGCGACATTACCCACGCCAAGCCCGCCAGCCGTGGCCTGGGCGTGGTGTTCCAGAGCTACGCGCTGTTCCCGCATATGAGCGTGCGCGACAACGTGGCCTTCGGCCTGAAGATGCGCAAGGTGCCTGCGGCCGATATCGCCACCCGCGTCAATACCGTGCTGGAGCTGGTGCGCCTGGCCCAACATGCGCAACGCTACCCTCGTGAGCTGTCCGGCGGCCAGCGCCAGCGCGTGGCCCTGGCCCGTGCGCTAGTGATCGAACCGCCGGTGTTGTTGCTCGATGAGCCGCTGTCCAACCTCGACGCCAACCTGCGCGAAGAGATGCAATTTGAAATCCGTCGTATCCAGTGCGCGGTGGGCATCACCACCCTGATGGTCACCCATGACCAGGCCGAAGCCCTGTCCATCAGCGACCGCGTGGTGGTAATGCAGGCCGGGCGTGTGACTCAGATCGATGCGCCGTACAAGCTCTATGAGCACCCGCGCACGCGGTTTATCTCGGACTTCGTCGGCAAGGCCAACCTGCTGGCTGGCGACTACGACGCGCTCGGCGCCCCCCAAGTACGCCACGACGGCAGCGCAGGCAAGCTGACCCTGAGCCTGCGCCCGGAAAAAATCCAACTGGTGGACCCTGGCACCGGGCGCGTGCAAGGCACAGTGCTGGACCGCTACTTTTTCGGCAGCCAATGGCTGTACCGCGTCCAGACCGCCCTGGGCGAAATCACCGTGGTGCGCAGTAACGACGGCAGCGCACCTTTGGCTGGCGGCGCGGCAGTGGGCCTGCAATGGCAGGCCGATTTGCTGCGGGTACTGGCCGCCGATGAGGTGCACCCATGAGTCGCGGTTACCTGCTCTCGCTGCCAGCGCTGGTGCTGTTTGCCGGGCTGCTGATCGTGCCGCTGGGCTTGACCCTGGTGCTGTCGTTCAATGTGTTCGACTACCAAGTAGGCGTAAAGGCCGATGAGTGGACCCTGGCCCATTACTGGGCGCTGTTGAGCGACGCCTACTTCTACGAGATTTTCTGGCGCACGTTCTGGATCAGTGCCCTGGTGACGCTACTGTGCGTGGTGATCGGCGTGCCGGAGGCTTACATTCTCAGCCGCATGGGCACGCCGTGGCGCTCGATTTTCCTGATAGTGATCCTCACACCTCTGCTGATTTCAGTGGTGGTACGTGCGTTTGGCTGGAGCCTGCTGCTCGGCGCCGACGGCCTGGTCAACCAGGTGATCCAGGCCCTCGGCGGGCGCCCGATGAAGCTTCTCTATACGCCGTTCGCCGTGATCATTGCCTTGGTGCACGTGATGCTGCCGTTCATGATCATCCCGGTATGGACCTCCCTGCAAAAGCTCGATCCGTCGGCCGAACAGGCGGCGTTGTCCCTGGGCGCCAGCCAAGTCACGGTGATGCGCAAGATCGTGCTGCCCCAAGTGATGCCCGGTGTGCTGTCCGGCACCTTGATCGTGTTCGGCCTGGCCGCCAGTTCCTTTGCGATCCCCGGCCTGCTGGGCGGGCGGCGCCTGAAGATGGTCGCCACCGTGGTGTACGACCAGTACCTCTCGGAACTCAACTGGCCCATGGGCGCGACCCTCGCGGTGGCGCTGCTGTTGGTCAATCTGCTGATCATGCTGAGCTGGAACCGCATGGTCGAAGGCCGCTACAAAAAGTCCCTGGGGGTTTAAGCACATGTCCAGAAACGGTCCTTTGGCCCTCGGTTTTCATGCGGTGGTGGTGCTGTTCATGATGGCGCCGCTGGTGGTGGTGTGCCTGGTGGCGTTCACGCCAGAGAACACTTTGAGCCTGCCCACGTCGGGCTTCTCCCTGCGCTGGTTTCGCGCAGTGTTCGAACGCGCTGACTTTATCCAGGCGTTCTACAACAGCCTGATCCTGGCCTTCACCGCCGCCACCCTGGCGACCCTGATTGCGGTGCCGGCGGCCCTGGCGATCAGTCGCTATTCGTTCCCGGGGCGCAATTTCTTCAGCGCGCTGTTCCTGTCGCCCATCATCATTCCGCACTTGGTGCTGGGGGTGGCCATGCTGCGCCTGTTTGCGCTGATGGGCGTAAACGGCAGCTTTACCTGGCTGATGCTTGCGCACGTGGTGATCATCACCCCCTACGTGTTGCGCCTGGTATTGGCGGCGGCCATCGGCATTGATCGCAGTGCCGAGCAGGCCGCCGAATCACTCGGGGCCGGGCGCTTTACGCTGTTCCGGCAGATCACCCTGCCAATGATTTTGCCTGGCGTGGCCGGTGGGTGGTTGCTGGCGTTCATCAACAGTTTCGATGAAGTGACCCTGTCGATTTTCGTCAGCTCGCCGGCCACGCAAACCTTGCCGGTGCGCATGTATGTGTACGCCACCGAGTCCATCGACCCGATGATGGCGGCCGTGTCGGCGCTGGTCATCGCACTGACGGCAGCGACCATGATTGTGCTCGACCGGGTCTACGGCCTGGACCGCGTGCTGGTGGGGAAACACTAATGGCCTTGTTCAAGCGACTGAGCGAAACCCAACGCCCTGCCCTGGCCTTCACCCTCGACGGCCAACCCGCCACGGGGTTGCTCGGCGACACCCTGCTGACCGCCATGCTGACCTGTGCCGAGCACCTGCGCAGCAGCGATTTCAGTGCCGAGCGCCGCGCCGGGTTTTGCCTGATGGGCGCGTGCCAGGATTGTTGGGTGCGGCTGGCCGACGGGCGGCGGGTGCGCGCCTGTTCGACCCTGCTTGAAGACGGCCAGGCGATCAGCCGTGACCCGGGGCGCCAGCCATGAAGCCGGTGGTGATTGTGGGTGCAGGCCCGGCGGGGATCAGCGCGGCGCGCACGTTGCTCGACCATGGCATTACATCTTGCCTGGTGGATGAGAGCCCGCGCGGTGGCGGGCAGATTTATCGGCGCCAACCTCCAGGGTTTCAACGCACTGCCAGGCAGATCTACGGGTTTGAAGCGCGCAAGGCCCAAGCCGTGCACCGCACCATGGATGAATTGGCAGCCTTGATCGACTATCGGCCCGATACCTTGGTATGGAATGCCGAGGACGGTCGCCTGGACATGCTCAATAACGGGCGCGCCGACAGCCTCGAATACGCGCAAGTGATAGTCGCCACCGGCGCCACCGACCGCATCCTGCCTGCGCCGGGCTGGACATTGCCCGGTGTCTACAGCCTGGGCGCGGCGCAAATCGCCTTGAAGTACCAAGGTTGCGCGATTGGCGAACGCGTGGTGTTTTGTGGCTCAGGGCCGTTGCTCTATTTAGTCGCTTACCAATACGCAAGGGCCGGTGCTAACGTGCTGGCGGTGCTCGACAGTGCGCCGCTGAGCGCCCAATGCCGGGCCTTGCCGGCGCTGCTCAGGCAACCGGCGACCCTGGCCAAGGGCATGTATTACCGCGCCTGGCTGACCGCCCACGGGATTGCCGTGTATCAGGGCGCAATGCTCAAGCAGATCGACGGCGACCAACGGGTACGTGGTATTCGCTGGGGCGAACAGACCCTGCCCTGCGATGCGGTGGCCTTCGCCCACGCCCTGCGCAGCGAAACGCAATTGGCCGATCTGCTCGGCTGTGAGTTTGCCTGGAACCCGCTCAATCGCGCCTGGCTGCCGCAACGTGACAGCGCCGGGCGCAGCAGTGTCGACACGGTGTACCTGGCGGGCGACGGCGCCGGGATCATGGGCGCCGATGCCGCGCAAATGGCCGGCGAATGTGCCGCGCTGGCGTTGCTGGAAGATACCGGCGTCGCGGTCGACCCGCACCGTCGGGCTACACTGGAGCGGCAGTTGGCGCGTATCCAGCGCTTTCGCCAGGGCCTGGAAACCGCGTTCCCCTTCCCTGAGCACTGGGCTGCGCAGGCGCCGGACGAACTGGTCGTGTGCCGCTGCGAAGAGGTCAGCGTCGGCGAGGTGCGCGCCGTGGTAGATGAAGGCCACTGGGAAATCAACCGGGTCAAAGCCCATTGCCGCGTTGGCATGGGCCGCTGCCAGGGACGGATGTGCGGGTTGGCGGCGGCGGAAATCGTGGCAGAGCGCAGCGGCCGCGACCTCCCACAGATCGGGCGCTTGCGTGGCCAGGCACCGATCAAGCCGCTGCCGTTTGGCGTGCAGGTACAGCCATGATCGACGTCATCGTCTTGGGGGGGGGCATCGTCGGGGCTTCGGCGGCCTTGATGCTCGCGCAAAAAGGCCAGCGGGTGGCACTGGTCGAACGGGATTTTTGTGGCTCGCACTCAAGCGGCGTCAATTACGGCGGCGTGCGGCGCCAGGGGCGGCCCTTGCATCAGTTACCGCTATCCCAGCGCGCTCACCAATTGTGGGCCGACCTACCTGGGTTGATTGGTATTGAGGGTGAATACGTGCGCTCCGGGCATTTGAAGCTGGCGCGCAGCCCCGGGGATTTTTCCGCCCTGCAAGCCTACGCCGATCAGACACGAGGCTTTGGCCTGGGCTTGCAGCTGTTGGACCGCAGCGAGTTGCGCAAGCGTTTTCCCTGGGTGGGCGACGTGGCAGTGGGCGCCTCGTTGTGCCCGGATGATGGGCATGCCAACCCGCGACTGGTGTCCCCAGCCTTTGCCCGTGCCGCCCAACGCCACGGCGCTGCGGTGTACGAGCAAGCCGAGGTGATCCGCATCGAGCACGACAGCCGGCTGTTCCAGGTGCACTGCGCCAACGGCCTGCACTTGCAAGCGCCCTGGCTGCTCAACTGCGCTGGCGCCTGGGCCGGCAAGGTCGCCGCGCAATTGGGCGAGCCGGTGCCGATCATCTCGGCGCACCCGGCGATGCTGGTCACCGAGCCACTGCCGGGAGTGATGACCGTCAGCACCGGCGTCGAGGGCGGCGGCATCTATGCCCGGCAAGTCGCCCGTGGCAATTGCATTCTCGGCGGCGGGCGCGGCTTTGCCTTGGGCCCACAGCAGGCACGGCCGGGCCAGGCGGCGGTGCTGGAGATCCTGCGCAATGCCGGCGAACTCTACCCGTTTCTCCAGGGAGCCCAGGCCATTCGCACCTGGAGTGGCACCGAAGGTTACCTGCCTGACCACGAACCGGTGATCGGCCCCAGCAGTACCCAATCCGGCCTGCTCCACGGCTTCGGCTTTGCCGGCGCCGGGTTCCAGCTCGGCCCCGCAGTTGGTGAAGCCCTGGCAGAGATCGTCTGCGACGGCGCCAGCCGCCAACCCATCGAAGCGTTTTCCATCCGTCGTTTCCAAGCCTGAGAGGAAAAACCCATGCAATCACGTCTCGCGTTGTCCTGCTTGTCCATCGCCTTGCTCACCGGCACGGCCCATGCCGCCCCTACGCTGTACTTGGGCATGAACGGCGGCACCATGGAACGGGTGTACGCCGACAAGGTGCTGCCCGCCTTCGAAAAGGCCAATAACGTCAAGGTCGTGATCGTACCCGGCACCTCCTCGGACATCCTTGCCAAGGTCCAGGCCAACCAGGCCAACCCGCAGATGCATGTGATGTTCCTCGACGACGGCATCATGTACCGCGCCATCTCCATGGGCCTTTGCGACAAGCTCGCGCCGAGCCCGCCACTGGAACAGATCCCGGCCAAGGCCCGAATCAAGGACGAAGCCGTGGCCGTGACCCTGGGCGTCACCGGTCTGGGCTACAACGCCAAGATGTTCAAGGACAAAGGCTGGGCCGCGCCCACCTCATGGATGGACCTGGCCGACCCGCGCTTCAAGGACAAAGTGGTGTTCCAGTCCCTGGCCTCCTCCACCTTCGGCCTGCATGGTTTCCTGATGTTCAACCGCATCCAGGGTGGCGATGAAACTAATGTGGAACCGGGCTTCAAGGCCTGGCCTACGACCGTGGGCCCCAACGTGCTGGAATACATCGCCAGCTCGGCGAAGATCTCCGAGATGGTGCAAACCGACGAGGCCGCGATCTTCCCCCTGACCCCGACCCAGGTCGCCACGCAAAAGCTGCTCGGCATACCGATGGAGTACGCGCAACCCAAAGAAGGTGCGGTGGTGCTCAACGTGGCCGAATGCGTGATCGCCCGCAATGACCAGCCGGAACTGGCGCAAAAGCTCGCAGCGTTCTTGCTGACCGCCCAGGCCCAGGCGCCAGCGTTGGAAGAAGGTGACCAGATCCCGTCGAACCCGACCACCCCCACCACCGACAAAACCCGTGCGCGGGTAGAGGCCATGCAGGGTTATCTGCAAACGGCCATTTCGATTGATTGGGACCAGGTCAACCAGGCACGGCCGCAGTGGAATGCGCGGTGGAGTCGGTCGATTGAGCGTTGAGGCTTAGCCCTGCGCAATCAGGGCCAGTTCTTCGCGGGTGCGACTGATGTGTGCACCAGCCTTGAGCAATTCGTCGACAGCCTGTACACCGCCCTCCTCGCTGATGCCTCGGCACGCCGGCAAATGCAGGACCACTTGCAATCCGGCTTTGAGCAATTGCAACGCGGTGGTCTTGACGCAATAGTCCAGCGCCAGCCCGCCCACAATCACGCGGGCCACGCCGTGGGCCTTGAGGTACTCGATGACGCCGGTGGACAGTTTGTCGTGCAGGTCGTGGTAACAGGCGCCGTAGGGGTGCAGGTCGGGCTCGACACCTTTCCAGATGAAGTAGTCGTAGTCATAGGGCGTGGGCAATTCATCGAGCAGGGTGAACCCTTCGGTACCCGGCACGCAGTGGCTGACCCAGGTCACATCGGCATGGGCCAGGCCGGTGGGTTGCAGCATCTCGCTGTGCTGCGCAACCACCCAGGGTGCGTGGGGGGTGTGGGCGTCCTTGCTGCCGATGCGGTGGCCGGCGAGACTGGCCATGTAATTGAGTTCGGCACCAATGCCGTCGCCACCGGCCACTGGCAACTCGTTGGGACACAAGGGCGTGAAGCTCTTCTGGGCGTCGACGTCAAATGAAGCGATGGCGGCTTTCGAAAGGCTCATGGTCGTTCTCGGGTGGTCTGCACGTACGACCGCCTCCGGGCGAGCGTAGAAATCTTGAAGTATGGGACAGTTTACTGCGGGGATCGATGCGTTGCTGACTTACCCTATTCTCAAGAACGCTGAAGTTCAAAGGTGGGAGCTGGCTCGCCTGCAATGACGGGAGTGAATCCACCAACGCTATCGCAGGCAAGCCAGCTCCCACAGTTGGGTCAGCGTTAACCGCTAGTTCAGCCAATTGCCGCCATCAACGTTATAGGTCTGGGCCACCACATAGTCGGCGTCCGTCGACGCCAGGAAGATCGCCATGCCAGTCAGGTCTTCAGCTGTGCCCATCCGCCCAAACGGCACCTCATCCCCTACGCGCTTTTTCTTCTCGCCAGGCGCCAGCCCTTCATGCCTGGCGAACAGCGCATCCACCCCATTCCAATGCTCACCGTCCACCACACCGGGGGCGATGGCATTGACGTTGATGCCCTGCTTGATGAGATTCAAGCCCGCCGATTGCGTCAGGCTGATCACCGCCGCCTTGGTCGCGCAATAGACCGCCACCAACGGCTCGCCCCGCCGCCCGGCCTGGCTGGCCATGTTGATGATCTTGCCGCCATGCCCCTGGTTGATCATCTGTCGGGCTGCGGCCTGCAGGGTGAACAGGGTGCCGGCGACGTTGATCGAGAACAGTCGTTCAAAGCCGTCGCGGGTGATGTCGATGATGGGGGCCAGGTCGAACAGGGCGGCGTTGTTGATCAGGATATCGAGCTTGCCGGCGTGGCTCACCACCGTGGCGATCGCTGCGTCGATGGAGGCTTGGTCGGTGACATCCATCGACACCGCGTAAGCCTTGGGCCCCAGTTCGGCGGCGGTGGCCTGGGCCTGCTGCAGGTTGATGTCGGCGATGGCCACGGTGGCGCCTTCAGCGATGTAGGCCTGGGCGAACGCACGGCCAATGCCTCGCGCCGATCCAGTGATCAGCGCGCTTTTGCCTTCGAGTCGTTTCATGGGGGGTCCTGTAAAGGTTATTGCCGGTAGCCGGTGAACACCGCCGAGAACAGCTAGCCGACCTTTGTTGTTGAGCCTCGATTACAGCAGCTTGGCCTGCCGCCTCACAAACGGCTGGCGAATGCGAGGCTGATACTTTTTTAACTTGAGGCACAGGATCAAAAAAGTATCAGCCTCAGGCGAAACCAGGGCTAGCGCAGCGATTGCCAGTGCGGGTATTTTGGGAAAATTGCACCGCCACAAGAGGCAGCACCATGCCCGTCAGCCCCGCCACCCTGTTCGAGCATCGCCCTGCCGAGCTTGAGGTGATCCTGACCGAACCGGAACATGGTTTTCGCTGGTTCGAACATGACTATCCCTATGAACTGGCACGCTGGAACCACCACCCTGAATTCGAAATCCACCTGATCCGCCAAGGCAGCGGCAAGCTGGTGGCGGGCGACTATATCGGTGCATTCAGCGCCGGGCACGTCGCGCTGATCGGCCCTGGCCTGCCCCACGACTGGATCGGTGACCTGCCGCCGGGCGAATACCTGCACGGGCGTGATGTGGTGCTGCAATTCGACGGCGCCGCCCTGCTCGCTCTGCGCACCACCCTGCCTGAGCTCGGTGATTTACAGTCACTGTTTGCACGGGCGCGACGGGGCATCGAATTCACCGGCGAGACCGCAACGAGCGCGGCACGGCTGATGGAGGCCATCGGCTGCGCCCATGGGCTGCAACGCCTGGCCCTGTTCCTGCAATTGCTCGACACCCTGAAGAACGCACCGCCTGCACAGGCCAATACCCTGGCCAGCCCGTGCTATGCACCGACGCTGGATGCGCGCAGCGCCGAACGTATCAACAAGGCGCTTGACTACCTGATGCGGGAACTGACCGGCGATGTACGCCTGTCGGACATCGCCCGGCAACTGGACATGAGCGAACCCGGCTTTTCGCGGTTTTTCAAGCGCAACACCGGCCACGGCTTTATCGACCTGATGCGCAAGTTCCGCGTGCAGCGTGCCTGCCGCTTGCTGTTGCACAGCCAAATGTCAGTGGCGGACATCTGCTTTGAGGTGGGCTACGCCAACCTGTCGAATTTCAATCGCCACTTTCGGATCGAAATGCACCAGACGCCGAGTGAGTACCGGCGGCAGGCCGCACTTCAATTATTCACCCCGTTTACCCATCACCCGCCGCCTTACTCGCCCGCCCCTTGAGCCAGTGCCTGCTGTGCCAGACGGGCAACCTGCAACTCAATCATGGCACGCTCGCGCTCCTGGTCTTCCAGAAACCAGGCGGCAGACAACCCGGCATGAGCCACCACCCATTGCAACAAACGAGGACGTGAGAGGCCGGCCGCCAGGGCGATAACCCCAACCTGGCGGCTGAAACGCAGTGGATCGCTACTGGTCGGCAAGTCCGGATTGCAGATCAGATTAGCGTAATCGTAACCGCGCTCGCCCATCACCCGCTTTGGATCAATCGCCAGCCAGCCACGAGGGCCAAAGTCGAGGATATTGTCGTGATGGCAATCACCGTGCAGTACCACAACCTCCTGTTGCGCAGCCAGCAATGTCCGGGCCGTCGCCGCGCAGTCGCGTAAGGCACCGCCCTCCTGTTCGGCGGCGTGCCACAAGGATCTGAACCACTCATCCAGCCCAACCAACCCTTCGGGCGGCGACACACGAGGCGCATGCAGCCGGGCCAGGGTTGCGCAGGCGATCTGGCTGGCTTCGTCGTCCTGACCATTGAGGGCCATGCGCATCAAGGAACCTGGGCCCGTGGCGCGTTCCATTAACACTGCAGTGTGGTCATGGGCGAACACCCGTGCCGCACCGTCACCGGCCCACCAACTCAGCAGGCGGCCGCCGAGTTTTTCCTCAGGGGTATGAGCAATTTTCAACATCGCCGGCACGCCCTTCCAGCGGACCGGCAACAGGTGGCTGCCGGGTGTGACGATAGGCTCTCCATCGGCACTCAGCTCCCAGGCACGCAGGTAGTGTTCGAACATCAGATTCCTCCACAGGGGTAACGCATCAGGATGACAGAAATCCCACTGTTTTCCTGACCAAAGCGTCGGCTAATTGCTCTTTTTTCTAGATAGTTCAAGCCATTGACCCAAGTTGGTACAACCTGTGCAAACGTTTGCGGAACGAACTTGACCGCCAAGTTCACTCCTCCCCGTCTAATCGGGTTTAAACCGCGTAAGAATAAGGACTTTCAATGCACCCCACCTCAAAGCCTCGTGCTGGTCTTGGCGTTTCGTTGCTACTGGCTGCCGTTACGGGAGTACTCAGTGCACCCATTTTGGCGCAGGAAAAGCCCGTGGATGACTCAGCACAGGGCGAAACCCTCAGCCCTGAAGCCAACCCCCCGGCGAAAAAAGGCGTGTATCTGTCCGAGTGGTTTAACCAGGACCTCACGCTGATTGGCAGCAAAGACATCAGTTTCGGCCCCAAGCCTCAAGATGACGTCTACCTGGAATACGAGTACTTCGGGCGCAAGGGCCCCTTTGAGTTGTACGGCTATATCGATGTGCCGAAGATCCTCACCATCGGTAACAGTAATGACAAAGGTGTGTGGGACCATGGCTCGCCGGTGTTCATGGAGCATGAACCGCGGATCTCCATCGACTACCTCGCAGGACGCAGCCTGGCAATTGGCCCATTCAAGGAATGGTATGTGGCCTTTGACTGGATCTACGACCACGGCAGCCGCAAGGAAAACCGCGCCAACACCCTGTACAGCGGCCTGGGCACCGATATCGACACCCACTCGCGAGTCAACCTGTCGGCCAATTTCTACGGGCGCTACCAGTGGGAAAACTACGGCGCCAGCAATGAGTATTCCTGGGACGGCTACCGAGCGCAGATGAAGTACATCGTGCCCATCGGCAAGTTCGACAACGGCGCCTCGCTGACCTACATCGGTTTCACCAACTACGATTTCGGCTCGGACCTGCACAAGGACAACCCGGCGCGCACCGCCAACTCCCTGGTGGCCACCAACGTATTGCTGTACTCGTTTACCCACCTGCGCTTTACCCTGGTCGGTCGTTACTTTCACAACGGCGGCAACTGGGAGGATGGCAGCGAGTTGAATTTCGGCGAAGGCAACTTCCGCGCACGCTCAGACGGCTGGGGTTACTACGCTGGCGTGGGCTATCAATTCTGATCAAGGAGCTGTAGATGAACGCATTGACCCGTGTCTCGCTGGCCGTCGGCCTGGCCCTATTGCCTCACGTGGTGCTGGCGGATAACCCGCCACCGATCAAACCCAAGGTGATGCTGATCACCATGTTCGCCCCCGAGGCGCAAACCTGGATCGACCGCCTCGAGCTTAAACAAGAAGTACGCGTTCCGGGCTTGTCCGCCGAATATCCCGTGATTCGCTGCAACACCCAAGACGTGTGCCTGCTGGTGACCGGCATGGGCCAGACCAACGCTGCCGCGTCTACCCTGGCCCTGGCCTTGTCGCCTAAGTTCGACCTGCGCCAGAGTTACTTCCTGATCGCCGGAATCGCCGGTATCAGCCCCAAGCACGGCACCATCGGCACCGCCGCCTGGGCTCATTACCTGGTGGAGTTCGGCACGCAGTGGGAGCTGGATTCACGGGATGCACCCAAGGACTGGCCGACGGGCTATATCGGGATCAACACCAAGGGCCCCAACGAAAAACCACCGTTGGACTACAAGACCGAAGTGTTTGAGCTCAACCCCAAACTGCAAGCCAAGGCATTTGCCTTGTCGCACAAGGTGGAGCTGACAGAAAGCACAGAGTCCGCCGCCTGGCGCAAACACTACCCCGCCGCCCCGGCCAACCAGCCGCCGCAAGTTACCCGCTGCGACACCCTGGCGGGCAACACCTGGTTTTCCGGTACCCGGTTGAGCGAACGTGCCGAAGTCTGGACCAAGTTGCTCACCGACAACAAAGGCGAATACTGCACCACCCAACAGGAAGACAACTCCACCTACGAAGCGCTGCTGCGCGCCAGCCGCGAAGGCTTGGTGGATATCCAGCGTCTGGCCGTGGTGCGCGCAGGTTCCGACTTTGACCGGCCTTACCCTGGCTACAGCGAAGTGGACAACCTGCTCAAGTATGCGGACCAGGGTGGGTTTGTACCGGCGCTGGAAAACCTGTACCGCACGGGCAACCCGTTGGTCCAAGCGATTGTGAAGAACTGGTCGGCGTGGGAAAAAGGCGTTCCCGAAACCGAATAAAGATCAACACGGTGGGAGCGGGCTTGCTGTGGCGAGCAAGCTTGCTTGCGCTGGGGTGCGTAGCGCCCCCAAAAAAGCCGGCTCCAGCTGCGCTGTCGAGCGGGAGCAAGCTCCCTCGCCACATCAAGCCCGCTCCCACATTTCTATCCATCACGGCAGGAAGATGATTTTGTCTGGGCTGCCGTTGTTCACTTCTGCATAGCACTGAACACCCTCCACCAACGCCACTTCACGCAACCCTGTAGGCAGCGGCAACAGGCCTTCATCAAAGAAGCGCCCAAACGCCTCCAGCATCACCGCGCATTGTTCGCAGCTATAGAGCAACGAGTTGATCCCCACCACCGACCCGCCCTTACGGTACAGCGCCAGGGCCGGTAACTGCACATGGCCGTCAACCGGTGCGGCGATGATGGCGATGCGGCCGAACGGTGCCAGCCCCGCCACCGCGGCAGGCAGCCAGAAACCGGTAGTGTCAAAGATCACGTCGGCGCCGCCCTTGAACACGGCCTGCACTTGCGCGCCCAATTCCTCCGGCTTGCCCAAGGCAATCGCCTCCAGCCCTTGGGCCTGCAACATCTCGAGCTGATCGGCCTTGCGCACGGCCGCCAATACCTGCGCACCGCGTATCTTCGCCAGCGCCAACGCCGCACTGCCGACCGCGCCGTTGGCGCCGACCACCAGCAAGCGCGTGCCCTTGCCAACGCCGCTGCGCTCCAGGGCATCCCAGGCGGTGGTATAGGGCACACCGAGGCTGGCCGCCTGGGCAAAGCTCAAGTGCGTAGGTTTGTACGCCACGCCCTTGGCTGACACGCGCAGGTATTGGGCATGGGAACCGTCAGCGAAAAAACCCAGGTCACGACCGGTGCCCCAGACCTCCTGGCCGAGCAATGCCTGCGGGCCTTCCACCACCACGCCTGCGAAGTCACGCCCAGGGATGCGTGGCAGCGTGGTGTAGGGGAAACGGCCAAGCACGTTTTTGACGTCGCTGGGGTTCAGGCCCGCCGCGTTGACCTTGACCAGCACTTCGCCGGCAGACGGTACCGGCATGGGCACCTCCAGCAGGCGCAGGTGGGCGAGGTCGCCGGTGGCGGTAAATTGCAGTGCGTTCATAGAGGGCATCCGTGGAAGGAAAAAGGGATCAGGACAACCAACCACTGACCAACTGCCGCGCCATGGGCCAGAGCTTTTCGCCGAGCAGCATGCCCATCAGGCCGACCAGTGCGATAGCGGGCGGTGCAGGCGAGCGGAAGTCCAGCGCGCCGTAGATCACGCCGACAAACAGGCCGATGGCCAAGGAAATCAAATAGCTCATGAACGCTGCGCCCGGTTGATTGATGGGCTCAGTCTAGGGCGCGTCTACCGTGGGTATCGGCCAAGTGCTTCAGGATTTCGGCCAACCCCTGTACTGCGACGGCGATACTCCCAGTTCACGTCGGAACATGTCACTGAAGCTACTGGGCGAATAGCCCAGGGTGCGCGCTATGCCGCTCACCGACTGGCCCTGGATCAACTCCGCCGCCGCCGTAGCCAACTGCACCTGACGGCGCCACTGGGCAAACCCCATGCCCAGGTGCTGCTGGAACAACCGCGCCAGGGTGCGCACGCTGGCGCCCGCGGCCTCGGCGTGCTGCTCGAACGGGATGTCCAGGGAGGGCGACGCCATGACGGCCTGGCACGCATTGATCAGCCGACGATCAGCCGCCACCGGCATGGCGATGCGAATAGACGAGCGCCGTGCGCGTTGCAACTCCAACAGGGCCAGGCCTACGACAGCCTCGTAATAGGCCGCATCGCCGTGATCGCCCTGCTCCACCAATGTCACGATCAACTCACGCAACAAGCGGCCCACTTCGATGACCTGCACCTGGCTGTCCAGCGTCGCTGCCAACGCCGGGCGCAGGTAGATATTGCGCATCTGCAAATCGGAGACCACGCGAATCCCGTGCTCCACCCCCGGCGGCAACCACACCGCACGCTGGGGCGGCACTACCAGGGCTTCGCGGGGCGTCTCGACCCACATCACTCCGCTCATGGCGTAGAGCAACTGGCCCCAATCGTGGCTGTGCGGCTCTACGTACAACCCACGCGGGTAGGTACGCGCCAACGGCTGCACGGGAACGGCGTGATCACTGAGGTCGGGGGGCGCGGCCAGGGCCATGGCGGGTACACATCAATCGGGTCGGGTGACCATGGTAAAGACTGGTCGCCGGCAAGCGAACTGTTTTTACTCATCCTGCAGGCACCGGGTGCCCGGGCCTGCAGGTCAATCCTGTCAACCGTGGGCTGACTTGGCGCATTCGCAACCCGTCGCCGCCGCGCAGGGTTCACCATGAGCATGATGCTCGGCACAGCCCTGGCAGCAATAGCCCTTGCCGTCTTTCATTATTGCGTCAGCGCCCAATACACATTTGCAGTGAGGGCAAGCACAGGTTTGATCTGGCATGGTCAGACTCCTTTTTCATGGTCGTCCGGTGCGGCGATCGCTGCACCTTAAGCAGTGACCCTGGGCAAGCAAGCATGGTTCAGCGCCGTCAGTCGGCCCGGCGGCTATTACTGCGGTACATGAACACCAACGCCAGGGCAAGCAATAGCATGGCGAGGATACGGCTGCCCGACAGCTCGATCGCCGGGTTGCCCAGCCAGCCAAAGTTGTCGATCAGCATGCCCATGCCCAGTTGCCCGACAATCACCGCCACCGTGGCGACGGCTGTGCCGACCACAGGCACCGCGCCGACCATCACCATCATGTACACCACGCCAAACAGGGCACCGGTCAATTGCCACTTTGGCACCTCCAGCAGGCTGACGGCCTGGGCCGGCTCGAAGAAAAATATCAACAGCGCCGTGGTCAGCGCGCCCACCGCGAAGGTCAACAGACTGCTGCGCAATACCCCCACCGTCTGGCCCAGACGCCCATTGATAGCGGCCTGCACACTCAGCACCGCCCCCGCTGCAATCACCACCACCAACAACATAAACAGATTCATCGTCTTAACCTCGTGCAATCAGAACCAGAGCCGCCACAATCAACGCCAACGCGATCCAGCGCTCGCCATTGACCCGTTTGCGCGCCGTGCCGAACCAGCCGAAGTGGTCGATCAACACACTCTTGCCCACCTGGCCCGAGAGGATCGCGATCATGGTCATCGCGATGCCGATGTGCGGTGTGGCCAGGGTCAACACCACCACGTACATCGGCCCCAGAAACCCGCCGATCAACTGCCAGCGCGGCAGTTGCGTGAAGGCCGGGCCCTTTTGCGGGCCGCTGAACAGCAGCAGTAAAAACAGGATCGCCGTGCCAACGCCAAAGATGCTCAACGTCGCCCACAAATGCCCGACCTGCGCGCCCAATGGCCCAAGCAATCCGGCCTCCACCGACAGGCCCATGCCCGCCAGAATCACCAACGGCAACAGCAGCAGCCGTAGAAGGTTATTGCTCGGCCTGGCCTGCGCCAGGCCTTCGGTAGAACGTGCCTGCATACATCACCCGTGTATCAAGAAAGGAAAAACATGGCGCGCATTATCCGGTGGCCGTGCTGTGCGATAAATGGGAGTATGCGGACAACACCTTTGCGCAAAACGCACAGCCTGGAGAGACGATGCAGGGCTTGAATGAACTGAGTTTCAAGGCGCTACGCCTGTTTGTGGCCGTGCTGGACCAGGGCAGCTTTTCCGAAGTGGCCCGCCGCGAAAGCCTGGCGCCCTCCTCCATTTCGCGGCAGATTCAACTGATGGAACAGGCCGTCGGCCAGCAATTGCTCTACCGCCATACGCGTGCCGTCAGCCCCACCGAAGCCGGCCGCCTGCTGGGCCGTCACGCACGCTTGCTACTCGAGCAGTTGGAGACGGCTAACCAGGCCCTGCAGGAGCAAGACAGCGAACCCAGCGGCCTGGTGCGCATCAACGCGCCCATGGCGTTCGGCCAGCGTCACCTTTCACCCTGGCTGGGAGGGCTGTGCCGGCGCTACCCGAAGCTGCAACTGGATATCCAGCAGACCGACACCTTCGTCGACCCGCTGCAAGACGGCACCGACCTGCTGTTTCGTATCGGCGTGCTCAATGACTCGGGCATGCAGGCGCGCATCTTCGCGCCGCAACGCTTTCGCATCGCCGCCAGCCCCGCCTACCTGGCCCAGCATGGCACGCCGCGCCACCCCGACGAACTGGCCCACCACCACTGCCTGGCCTACAAAGGCATCACCGGTCAGCAGCGCTGGTTCTTCCGCCGCGGCCAAGGCGATTGGACCCCCTACAGCGTCAGCGGCCCCATCACTGGCAACCACGCCGACACACTCACCCACGCCGCCGAACAAGGCCTGGGCCTGGTGGTGTTTCCGTCCTGGCTGATTGGCGAAAGCCTGCGCGCCGGCACCTTGCAGGCGGTGCTGAGTGAGTATGAGGTCGCGACAACCCTGGAGCCCCAACAGATCGCCGCGTTGTGGCCGGGCAGCCGCAGGCTCTCATTGAAGGTGCGCACGGTGATCGACTATTTCGTGGAGTGTTTTGGGACGGTGCCGTATTGGGATCGGTGAGTGTGACCGCCCCCTGATGGAGCGCAAACTGTTCGAAGGCGGTGTTGAGAAAACGAGCACATGACTCAACCCTGGCTCAGAACAACCACTGCCCGATCAACCACGCATTCGCCCCACTGATCACCGCGAACAAAAACCACGCCAGCAGCCGCGTGGGCAGCCGGTTGACGAATGGCCCCATCAATTGCTTGTCGCCAGTCATGCGGATCAGCGGGTACAGCGCAAAGGGCAACTGCAGGCTCAGGACCACCTGGCTGAGAATCAGCAGCTTGCCGATGGCATCATCACCCATCAGCCATACACCTAGAAACGCCGGGATCAGCGCCAGCCCACGGGTAATCAGGCGGCGCTGCCAGCAGGGTATGCGCAGGTTGAGGTAACCCTCCATGATAACTTGGCCGGCAATGGTGCCGGTAAAGGTCGAACTCTGACCCGAAGCCAGCAAGGCGATACCGAACAGAATGCTGGCGAAAGCACCGCCGACCAAGGGATCGAGCAGGTGATAGGCGTCCTGGATCTCCACCACATCGGTATGGCCGGTCTTGTAGAAGGCTGCAGCCGCCAGCACCAGGATGGCGCCGTTGACCAACAGCGCCAAGGCCAGGGAGCCGATGGTGTCGATACGCGCCAGCTTGACCGCGTCCTGTTTGCTCGCCAGGTCCTTGCCGATCAGGCGGGTCTGCACGATGGAGGTGTGCAGGTAGAGGTTATGAGGCATGACCGTCGCGCCGAGAATACCGATGGCCAAGTACAACGGCGCCGCATCGCTGATAGCCGACAGTGACGGAGTGAAGCCACTGAGCACGTCGGGCCAGTAGGGTTTGATCAGCACCAGTTCGATGAAAAAACACACGCCGATGGTGGCGACCAGCGCCAGCATGATCGCTTCCAGGCGGCGAAAACCACGATTTTGCAGGGCCAGGATCAACAGCGTATCGAAGGCAGTGATGACAATACCAGTGGTCAGCGACACGCCCAGCAACAGGTGAAACGCCAGGGCGCAGCCGAGCACTTCGGCAAGGTCTGTGGCGATGATGGAGATTTCCGCCAACACCCACTGGGTACGAGCAGAGCGCTGGCTGTAGCGCTCACGGCACAGTTGCGCCAGGTCCTTGCCAGTGGCGATACCCAGCCGTGAACACAGGCACTGCACCGCCATCCCCGCCAGGCTGGCCAGCAGCACCACAAACAACAGGCTGTAGCCGTAGCGTGAACCGGCTTCAATGGCCGTTGCCCAGTTGCCGGGGTCCATGTAGCCGATGGAGATCAACAGGCCGGGGCCAGCGAACATCAGCACCCGTTTAAAAAACGAGGCCTTGGGATCAACAGCGACAGAGCCGGCCACTTCCGGCGGGCAGAACGGGGCGGTAGCGATTTTCGGCAGGCTGAATTTCACGCGGTATTCCAGGCAAATACACAAGACTTGGGCAGCAGCTTATCAGTCGGACGCGACCGTGCGCATCACCGTGTCTCGCGGCAGGTCAAACGCTTCCACCACTTGCACCACCAGCTCCAGTTCCTGGTTAAGCGCCTCGCGCTCCATGCGCTGGCGAATCACGCCGATCACCAGTACCGCCAGGGTGGTGATCGAATATGCCGGGCCGGAAAACGCTCGCACCCCGCTGACCAGCAACATCGCCGCAGCCAGCGCCTGGCCCACCACCGGAATCGCCGTGGCCGCACCACGCCGCAGGATAAACCCAGTCAGCCCGGCCAACGCCGTGCCGCTCAAGGCGGTGGTGGCCGAACGCCCCAGATCGAAACGGTTGAACAGCCCCTGCTCTTTTTGTGCAGCCGCCTTGAGCTCGGCCTCGAACGCCTGGCGATCAGCGCGACTGAGTTTGTCCTTGTACTGCTCGATCAGTGTTTCTGCGACCTGCCCTTCGATCTCTGCCAGCGCCACGTGCTCAAGTGGCTGGTCGAACTTGATGCCCAGGCGTTGCGCCACATCTTCGGCAATCTGGCGATAGCCCACGCCATGGCCACGGGCCAGGTTCATAAAGCTATCACCGCCCATGCGCTGCAATTCAATGGCCAGTTTCAACGGCTCGCGCACACTGGCATCAATCGCGGCACTGCGCTTTTGCGCCATCAGTTCGGCAAGAAACTTCAGCTCCTCCGGCCGCGCTTGCACCAATGCCGGGTACAGGTCCACGTCCGCTTCGGCAAAACGCACTTCACTGCTGCGCGAGTCCACACGGATCATGCCGCGCCGCTCCTGCAGCAAATCGGTGTACTGCACCACCGGCTTCAACTGCGGCCAATAGGCGGCATGATCGAAGCTGGCCAGGTGCACATTGGTGACCTTGGACTTGAGCGCGGGCGTTACGTCAATCGCATAGCGGCCAATGCAACGCTCGGTATCGGGTTTCATGGCCAGCGCCCAGTCCTTGCTGGAGTGGCAGTTGATCAACCGCCCCTTGAGCGGCGCCGACACATCATCCCAGGGGCTCAATGTACAAATCGCCCCGCCCATCAACAACAGGTTATCGAGCGGCAGTTCGCGAGCAATCTCGGGGCTGGCCAGCAAGCTCTTGACCAGGATACGCGCGCCCAGGGAGTGGCCGATCAGGTTGATACGCCGTACCGGCAGCGACTGGTCGTGCAGGTAGCCGGCCAGCTCTGGCAATAACGTCTTGGCCACTTCATCGACCCGTGCCTCGACACTTTTGTAATGGTCGAGAAAATAGGCAATGGCCTTGCCCACGCCCACCGTCGCCGCGCCCAGGCCGCCACCGCCGAGCAGCGAGGCGAGCACGTCCTTGAACGGTGCAAACAGGTTTTCCAGAAAATGCCCCGCCGGCCAGAACAACATCAGGTTGGTCGACCCTTCGATACCGGCCAGTTGCTCCTTGAAACTGCCCAGTTGCTGACGGTTGAAGAATGCCGAATAACCGTGAACATAAAGATTGAGCACATCCCCCTGGGGCTCGCCACACAAGACGAACGTGGGTTTGCGGGTGCGGTGCATTTCATCCCACTGGTGTTGCATGGGGCGGTGACTCCTGGCGGAAGGGATGGCGATAGTAACAAACAGAGCCGACAAGGAAGGTGAATCCTGACCAGCGTTCGCCACGCTCAGGACAATTGGAATAGCCTGAATCTGGCGAAGAGCCCAGCTACTTCAACAGGCAAAGTTGTCAATTTTGACCTGGCCATCCGGAAAAGTGGCGATGATTTCCAGCTCGCCCCCCATCGCACGTATGTAGTCACGCAACGTGCTGATGTACATATCAGTACGACGCTCCATCTTCGAAACCGCTGCCTGGTTGATATTCAATGCCTTTGCCAGGCTTGCCTGGCTCAGTTGCTGGGCTTTGCGCAACTCATGCAGCGGCATTTCTTTCAAGTGTTGCTGAAATATCTGCTCGGCATCGGCGTGCGCCTCAGGTGTCATGCGAGCTTTCAGTTCCGCGAATTTCTTAGCCATGGTCACGGCCCTCTTTACGCAATGAGTCTAAATGTACGTCGTACAGCTTCTCTGCCAAGGGTACGTACTCGTGGTACCAACGGTGCTGTGCGGTTTTATCGCCACCTATCAGCAACACTGCACAGCGCCGAAAATCGAAGGCATACAACACCCTGTAAGGTCGCCCTGCATGCTGTACCCGCAACTCTCGCAGGTTGCCGTGCCGAGCACCCTTGATATCGCTGCTATGGGGAAAGCGCAGCCCAGGCCCGAACAGCCCCAGCAAATCAACACTGGCAGCCACCGACGATTGCTCCTTTGCATCCAAGCCATCCCACCACTCTTCGAATTCATCCGTGTATTCAATGTCCCAGACCATGCAAATATGCCACCCAAGGAATATAAACTCAAGTGCATAACTTTAGGCCGGCGTCGGTTGGTCGCCAGCCGTGTTCCGGAAGAAATTGTATTCACATCCTTCAGGCTGCCCGGTGAGCAATAAATGCCCTGCTTTCATGAACCAACGTACTTCTTCAAAAAATCTTCCAAAAAAAACCGCCCTTTCGGGCGGTTCAAAAAACTCGGCCGTGATCAAAAACCGAGGGAGAAACTCACGGTCACTGCGTGGTCCTTGTCGTTACGCGAGAGTTGGCCCGAATAGCCCAGGCCCAGTCTGCCGTTCTGGCTGATCTGGTAATCCAGCCCCGCTTCCACCACTGCACTGTCCTTGGCAATCGGCACGCCTTGGGTGCTGAACGAGCCACCGCCATTGATAAAGCTCAGGTCGGCGTCGGGCTTGGTATCACCGAAGGCATGGCGCCAGCCGATGCTGCCCCGTGGGGTGATTTTCGAGCCGTTGCCCAGGGTGATGGTCTGGCCAATGCGCACGCCCAGGGTCGAGTAGGTGATGTCCTGGTCGGCATCGCCACGCAGGGCTGCCGAACCGCCTTTTTCCTTGATGGTGTCGCTGTCGTAGTTGACGTAGGCCAGGCCGGCGAACGGCTCCAGCGCCACGCTAGGGGTTTGAATGGTGTAGCCGACTTCACCGAACACCTGCGCACTGCGTGCCTTGTAATCGGCTTTGAGGCGTTGGCCCTCGCCACCGACGGCCACGTTGCGCTTGCTTTCGACGTCATGCCAGCTGTACGCCACGCCCATCCGTGCGGCGAAGGCTTCCTGCTGGTAGGCGGTGTAGGCCATCAGGTGATAGCTGTCCACATCGGCGCTGGAATTGCGGCGCTTGGCGTCCAGGTCGCTGCGGGTGTAGCCGGCGGCCACGCCCACGCGCCAGGCGTCGTCCACTTGCTTGTCGGTGCCGAGCAGGAAGCCGCTGAGGTTGCGGTCCAGCTTGGCGGTGTTGCTGTCACCGCCCATATGGCCCCAGGTGCCGAGCACGCGCATCCAGCCGACCATCTCACCGTGACAACCGGCGCTGCTCAGGTGGTTTTCGCTGGGTGCCAGGGCATTGCGCGGGTCGTCCTCGCGGTAGCAACCGGGTTGGCGCAGACGCTCGTTGACCGCGTCACGCACATAACGCGAATCTTCAAGCATGGCGCTGGCGGTGCTGGCGTGGATTTCGCCGGACAAGCTGTCGAAGGCCGCGCGTGCTGCTGCCACATCACCATTAAGCAGGGCGTTTTGCACCGCTGCGCCACCGACTCCGGTGCCTGTGCCCAACGCCGCCGCCACGCCGCGCTGGTTACCGGTGGCCGCCACACTGGCGTAACTGACGTCGTTGCGGCTGACCGCCAGGGCCACTTGGGTTGGGCTGTAGTTCAACGCGGAAGTGAGGAACGCCAAGTTCTCCAGATTGGTGGTGGCAAAGGTACCGTTGACTGCGCCCGCCGTCAGCAGGGTGTAGGTGGTGGCGCCGGCATAGGGTGCCAGGTTGACCACATTCAAGGTGCCGCCCAGGTTGGCGGTACCGCCCACGGCCAGGGAGCCGGTGGTGGATGGGGTGATCACCAGGTTCAGCGCACCGGTGCTGGCGTTGGTAAAGTTGCCGGCCACGGTCAGTTTGCCGCTGTCGGGTGTCACCGAGCCGTTGTTGACCAGCGAACCGACACTGCCGTTACCGGTCAGCCCCGCACCGTTGGCCACGGTGACTTGGCCGCCGAGCACGGCGCCTGGGTTGGCC
The DNA here is from genome assembly GCF_021609665.1 of Pseudomonas sp. PA-1-3F. Classification (NCBI taxonomy): domain Bacteria; kingdom Pseudomonadati; phylum Pseudomonadota; class Gammaproteobacteria; order Pseudomonadales; family Pseudomonadaceae; genus Pseudomonas; species Pseudomonas sp. PA-1-3F. Next base: position 27,070 of record NZ_WJZD01000026.1, read on the forward strand.
GCGTTGCCCACTTGCAACACGCCCTCTTCCACCGCCACGGTGCCGCTGAACGGCTGGTTGCCGGTCAGCAACAGCGCGCCTGCGCCTTGCTTGATCAGCGCACCGGTGCCGCTCAAGGTGCCGCTGAATTGGCCATTGGTGCGTTGGGCAAACAACAACCGCGCGTTGTTGAGGATCCTGCCACGCAGGCTGGTGGTGGTGCCCGCCAGCGTACCGCCACTGACGGTAGTGCCGCCGGTGTAGGTATTCGCGCCAGTCAGCAGCAAGGTACCGGCATCCAGCTTGTTGATGCCGCCGGTTCCCACCAGCGGAGCATCAATCTGGGCGGTCACGCCGGAATTGACCCGCACTGGCGCCAGGCTGCCATCCGCCGCATTGGTCGGGCTCAAGCTGCCGCCTTCGCCTGCCGTCAGCACGTAGCCGGCGTCCAGCACTTGCAGGCCGGTGAAGCCTTGGTTGCCAACCACGGTCACGGTGCCGCCCTGCCCGCCAAATACCGCGAACTGGTTGGTGGACGCCTGCCCCTGGGTGCCGGTCGGGTCAGTCCAGTTGGTGCCCGGGCCCCAGGTACCACTGCCACCGGTAATGGTGCCATCGGGGTTGGTGGTGCCGCCGTTCCAGAACTGGATCTGCCCTGGCGCGGTTTGCACCACCAGGTTGAGCTGGTTGGCCAGCGCCGTTTGCAGGCTCAGGTTGCCCAGTGCCACCGGCAAGGTGCCAAAGGTGAGGCCGTTATCGGTCAAGCTGCCGCCGTAGCGGAACAGCTGGTACACACCGACACCGAAGCCGCCCGTATCGCTGACGTTGAGGGTGCCGTCCAGGGTCAGGTTGCCCGCCACGTTCACCGCCGTACTGGAGGCACCCGGCGCGCCGAGGGCGAAGTCCAGGGTAGTGCCCGATGACAAGGCCAGCGAACCCACCGACAGCGGCGTCGCGGCGCCGGCCTGGAGCACCGAGCCGTCTGCCATGTTCACCGCTCCGCCCAGGGTGCCGCTGCCACCGAGGGTCGCGCCGCTGGCGACTTGCACTGCGGCGCTGTTCAAGGTGCCGTTGACCAGCAGGCTGCCGGTGTTGACGTTGGTAGTACCGGTAAAGGTGTTGTTGCCAGTCAGCAGCAACGCTCCGGTGCCGGTTTTGTTCAGTACACCAGCGCCGGTAAGGTTGCCGGTGTAGGTGCCGTCAATGGCTTGCTCGAAGGTCAACGCCGCGTTGTTGGCGATAGCGCCTTGCAGGCTGGTGGTGTTGCCCGTGGTGCTGCCGCCGTTGAGCGTGGTACCGCCGCTGTAGGTGTTGGCACCTGTCAGCAACAAGGCGCCGCTGCCGTTTTTCACCAGGCTGCCAGTGCCGCTGACCACGCCATTGAGGGCCAGGTCGTGGCTGCCGGCCAGGGTCAGCGGGCCACCCAGGTTGAGGGTATTGGCCAGTTGCAGGTCGGTGCTGCCATCCAGTTGCGCCGCGCCGCCGACCGTCAAGGCACCACTGCCCAGGGCAGCATTATTGCCAAGGATCAATTGACCGGCGTTCAGGCCAGTGCCGCCGCTGTAGCTGTTGACGCCATTGAGCGTCAGCGCTGCCGCACCGTTTTTCACCAGGCTGCCGCTGCCGCTGATAACCCCGTCCAGGGTCAGCGCGTTGCTGCCTGCCACCGCCAAGGCACCGTTGAGTACAGCCGCATTGGCCAGGCTGACCGCCGCGTTGCTGTCCAGGGTGGTGCCGCCGGCCGCCGTCAGAGCGCCTGTGCCGAGGGCACTGTTGTTGCCCACCACCAGGGTGCCGCCATTCAGCGCGGTACCGCCGGTATAGCCATTATTGCCGTTGAGTACCAGGGTGCCACTGTCGAGCTTGGCCAGGGTGCCAGCTCCGTTGAGGGTCACGCCCAGGGTCGCGGTGGCGTTCGGGTCGACGCGCACCGCGGTGTTGCCGGTGCCGCCATTGACCAGGTTGAGTACGCCCGCTGTGCCAGCGCCCAGGGTGTAGCCATCGGTGACGAACTGCATGCCGGTGATGTTCTGCGTGCCGTCCACCGTCACGTTGCCCGCCGCGCCTTGGAACACCGCGAAGCTGTTGACCCAGCCCTGGTTGAGGGTGCCGTCGACATTGGTCCAGTTGGTATTGCCGGCGTTCCAGGTGCCGTTGCCGCCGTCAATCGCACCGTTGCCGATCAGGCTGTTGCCATCCCAGAACTGCACGGTGGTGTTGGGTGCAGTCACCAGCAGGTTGACCTTGCTGGTGATCGCGGTCTGCACTTGCAGATCACCCGGTACCACACTGCCTGGCAGTGTGCCGAGCGCCAGGCCGTTATCGGTCAAGGCCCCGGTGTAGTTGATGAGGTTGTAGACGCCGCTGCCAAAGCCGCCGATATCGGTGACATTGAGGTTACCGTCCAGAGTCAGGTCGCCGCCGACATTCAGCAGGCCTGTGCCGCCGCCCAGCACCGGGGTGCCGAGGCCAACATCCAGGTTCGAGTTGCCACCCAGCACCAACGAGCCCACCGACAGTGTGCTGCCGGAGGCCAGGCCGATGTGCCCACCGTCGGCCACGGACACCGCGCCGGCCAATGAACCGCTGCCGGCCAGGGTTGCGCCGCTGTTCACCGCCACCGTGCCGCTGGCCAGGGAACCTGTGACATTCAAGGTACCGCCGTTGACGTTGGCCGCGCCGCTGAGGGCATTGGTGCCGCTCAGGTTGAGCACCCCGCTGCCGTTTTTATCCAGGTTGCCGGCACCGTTGAGCGCGCCGCCAAAGCTGTTATCGAGGTTGCTGCCTCCCACCGCCAGCGTAGCGCCGCCCGCCACCTGCACCGTGCCGGTGCCAGCCAGGCTGTTGAGGTTGGCATTGCCACCCAGGTTGAGGCTCGCGCCGCTGCCGACAGTGACGCCGGAGGTGGTGCCCAGCGCACCATTATCCGCCGTGGTCACGCTGCCGGCCGCCACGGTCAGTGGGCCGCTGAAGCTGTTGTTGCCAGTCAGCAGCAGGTCCGCCGCGCCATTCTTGATCAGCGCTGCATTGCCAGCGAGTACGCCGGCCAGGGTCAGGTTGTTGCTGCCAGCGACGCTGAGGTCGCCATTGAGGTTGACCGCATTGGCCAGCACCAGCGGCGTGCTATTGGCCAGGGTCGCCGCACCGCCGACGGTCAACGCGCCCGAGCCCAGGGCCGTGGTGCTGCCGAGGGTCAGCGTACCGGCATTGAGTGCCGTGCCGCCGCTGTAGGTATTGGCGCCGTTCAGGGTCAGGTTGGCGCCACCGGCCTTGGTCAACGAACCACTGCCGTCCACCACGCCGTTGAGGCTCAGGTCGTTGCTGCCGCCGACGGTGAGCGCGGCATTCAGGCTGGTGTTATTGGCCAGGGCCAACGCCGTGTTGGTGTCCAGGGTGGTTGCCCCATTGACCGCCAAGGCACCACTGCCCAGGGCCGACGCATTGCCCAGGGTCAGGGAGCCGGCATTCAACTGCGTGCCGCCCAAGTAGGCATTGGCGCCGTTGAGCGTGAGGTCGCCCGCGCCGGTTTTGGTCAGCCCACCGGTACCGCTGACCAGGCCGTTCAGGCTCAGGTCGGCGGTGCCTAGAATGCCCAGGTTGCCGGCCAGATTGACCGTATTGGCCAGGGCGACCGCCGTGCTGCTGTCGAGGGTGGTGCCGGCGGCCGCGTTCAGGGCGCCACTGCCCAGGGCCGTGTTGGAGGCCAGGATCAGGCCGCCTGCGTTGAGTGCGGTTGGGCCGGCATAGGTGTTGTTGCCACTGAGGGTCAGGTTGGCGATGCCATTCTTGATCAGGCTGCCCGTGCCCGCCACGGTGCCGGCCAGAGTCAAGGCATTGCTGCCGCCGAGGGTCAGGCTACCGTTGACGTTGAGCGCATTGGCCAGGCTGACTGCGGTGTTGCTGTCCAGGGTGGGGCCGTTGGCGGTGGTCAAGGCGCCGCTGCCCAGGGCACTGTCATTGCCGACCACCAGCGTGCCGCCATCCAGGGCGGTGCCGCCGGTGTAGCTGTTGGCACCGTTAAGCACCAGGGTGCCGGTGTCGAGCTTGGCCAGGGTGCCGCCGCCGTTGAGCGCGACGCCCAGGGTGGCAGTGACGCCGGGATCGACACGTACGGCGGTGTTGCCGCCCACGCCGTTGAACAGGGTCAAGGCGCCCGCTGCGCTGCCGGCCAGGTTGTAGCCATCGGTGACGAACTGCAAACCGGTGATGGCTTGCGCGCCGTCAACCGTGACAGTGCCCGCCGTGCCTTGGAACACGGCAAAGCTGTTCGGGGTCCAGGCTGTATTGAATGCGCCGTTGACGCCGGTCCATTGGCTGGCGCCTGCACTCCAGGTGCCGCTGCCGCCTTCGATGGTGCCATTGCCCGTGGTTTGGCTACCGTCCCAGAACTGCACGTTGGTGCTGCCGTTGACCAGCAGGTTGACCTGGTTACCGATAGCGGTTTGCAGGTCCAGGTCGCTGGCCGGGATGTTCACCGGCAGGCTGCCCAGCAGCAGGCCGTTGTTGGTCAGGCCGCCGGTGTAGTCGATCAGGCGGTAGATACCCGCACCGAAGCCGCCGATATCCGTGACGTTGAGGGTGCCGTCCAGAGTCAGGTTGCCGTTGACCTGCACCAGCGCGGTGCCGCCCGTGGCGGGCGCGCCGAGGCCCGCATCCAGGTTGGAGTTGGCATTGAGCAGCAGCGAACCGGTGGTCAGGGTCGCGCCGGAATTGACGGCCAGGTGGCCGCCGTCGGCGATGCTCACGTTGCCCAACAAAGTACCGGTACCACCGAGGGTGGCACCACTGCCCACCGCCACGTTGGCGCTGGCCAGGGAACCATTGACGAGCAAGCTGCCGGCGTTGACCTGGGCGTCCCCGGTCACCACGCTGAGGCCGCCGAGGGTCAAGGCGCCTGTGCCGTCTTTGGCCAGGTTGCCGAGGCCTGCCACGACGCCGTTGAAGGTGCTGTCCAGATTATTGTTGCCGACGCTCAAGGTGCTGCCGGCCCCTACGGTTGCAAGCCCGGTACCCGTGAGGGCGCCCAGGCTGGCGCTGCCGCCCAAGTTCAAGGACGTACCGCTCGCCAGGTTGACCCCGGCGCCGACACCCAGTGCTCCGTTGCCCAGCGTGGTGAGGCTGCCCGATTGCACATCGAACAGGCCGTTGAAGGTGTTAGTGCCGGTCAGGCTCACATCCGCCGTGCCGGTTTTGACCAGGCTACCGCTGCCGGCCAGCACGCCGGCCAGGGTCAGGTTATTGTTGAGACCGCCCACGGTCAGCCCAGCGTTGAGGTTGACCGCATTGGCCAATACCAGCGGTGTGCTGTTGGCCAGCGTGGCCGCGCCGTTTACGTTCAAGGCGCCGGTACCCAGGGCCGCTGCCGTGCCCAGGGTCAGCGTGCCGGCGTTGAGGGTGGTGCCGCCCTGGAAGGTGTTGACGCCATTGAGGGTCAGGTTGGCCGCGCCGTCTTTGCTCAGGCCAGCCGTGCCGGTGACCAGGCCACCCAGGGTCAGGTCATTGCTGCCGGTGACGGCGAGGTTGGCGTCAAGCACGACGCCATTGCCCACACTCAGCGCTGCCGTGTTATCCAGGGTCGCCGCGCCGCCAACGGTGAGGTTGCCCAGACCAAGGGCGGTGGCGCTGCCCAAGGTCAGCGTACCGGCGTTCAGGGTGGTGCCACCCAGGTAGGCGTTGGCGCCGCTGAGGATCAGATTGGCCGCGCCCTCCTTGGTCAGGCTGCCCGCACCGTTGATTGCGCCGCCGAGCGTCAGGTCAGCGGTGCCGCCGATGCCCAGGTTGCCAGCCAGATTGATCGCGTTGGTGGTAGTAACCGCCGTGCTGGCGTCCAATGTTGTGCCGCCGGCGGCGTTCAACACGCCCGCGCCCAGCGCCGTATTGCTGGCCAGAATCAGCCCGCCTGCGTTCAAGGCCACAGGGCCCAGGAAGGTATTGGTGCCGCCGAGTGTCAGGTCTGCCGTGCCGTTCTTCACCAGACCACCGATGCCACTGATGGCGCCATTGAGCGCCAATGCGTTGCTGCCGCCGACCGTCAGGCTGCCGCTGAGTACCGCATTATTGCCCAGGGTTACGGAGGCGTTGCTGTCCAGTGTGGTGCCCGCCGCAGCAGTCAGGGCGCCAGTACCCAGCGCGGTGTTGCTGCCGACCACCAAGGTACCGCCATTGAGCAAGGTGCCACCGGTGTAGCTGTTGGCGCCATTGAGCACCAGCGTGCCGGTATCGAGTTTGTTCAGAACGCCCGCGCCGGTGATATCGACGCCGAGGGTGGCAGTCGCCAGTGGGTCGACACGTACGACGAAGTTGCCGCTGCCGGTGCTCAACTGCCCACCGGTGCCATTGACCAGGCTGTAGCCATCGGTGACGAATTGCAGACCGGTGATGGTTTGTACGCCATTCACGCTGACAGTCCCCGCAGCGCCTTGGAACACCGCAAAGCCGCCGCCCCAGGTCTGGTTGGACAGGCCGTCGGCCGAGGTCCAGTTGGTGCCCCCCGCTGTCCAGGTGCCGTTGCCACCGTCGACAGTGCCGTTGGCAAGGGTGTTGCTGCCGTCCCAGAAACGAATATTCGGCGCCGCTACCACCAGGTTGACCTGGCTGCCCACTGAGGTCTGTACCAGCAGATCACCCAGGCCATAACCCAGCGGCACCGTGTTGACGTTCAATGCGCCGGTCAAGCCGCCGGTGTAGTTGATCAAGCGATACACGCCGGCGCCAAAGCCACCGGCATCGCTCACATTAAGGTCGCCGGCCAGATTCACGTTGCCACCGACATTCATCAGCGAGGTCAGCGACGGTGCGCCAAGCGCCACATCCAGACTGGCCCCGGCACTCATGTTCAGGCCGCCAGCCGACAAGGTCGTGCCACTGCCCAGCGCCAGGTGCCCGCCGTTGTTGATATTCGCCGTACCCAATAGCGAGCCACTGCCGGTGAGGGTGCCGCCGGTATTCACGTTGACCGACGCGCTGCCCAGGGAACCATCGACATCCAGAGTGCCCGCGTTGATCGCCGTGTTACCGGTGATGCCATTGATTCCGTTGAGCGTGAGCGTGCCGGTACCCACCTTGATCAAGCTGCCCGCGCCGCTGAGGTCACCGTCAAAAGTACTGCTGGTGTTCACGCCACCCACGGTGAGTTCCAAACCGCCGCCGACTGCCACGCCACCCGCACCGCTGAGGCCGGCCAGGCTGGAATCGACGCCCAGGTTCAGCGCAGCGCCAGCGCTGACATCAACGCCGGAGGTGCTGCCCAATGCACCGGCGCTGCCGGTGGTGACGCTGCCGGAGACAATATTCAATGGCCCGGTAAAGGTGTTGTTGCCGCTCAAGGTCAGGTCAGCCAAGCCATTTTTTATCAGCGCACTGGCGCCGCTGATCACGCCGCTGAGGTTGAGGTCATTGCTACCCGCGAGCGTCAGGTCACCATTCAGGGCAATCCCGTTGCCCAGGGTAAGGGCAGCACTGTTATCCAGGGTTGCCGCACCGCCGACCGTCAAGGGGCCTGCGCCCAAAGCGCCTGCCGTGCCCAAGGTCAGCGTACCGGCGTTGAGGCTGGTGCCACCGGTGAAAGTGTTGGTGCCGTCAAGGGTCAGGTTGGCCAGGCCATCCTTGATCAGCGCCCCCGCGCCGCTGACCACACCGCCCAGGTTCAGCCCATTGGTGCCACCGACGGTCAGCCCGGCGTTAAGGACAATGCCATTGCCCAGCGCCACCGCCGAGTTGCTGTCCAGGGTTGCGGCGCCGCCGACGGTCAAGTTGCCCAGGCCAAGCGCCGTGTTGCTGCCGAGGGTCAGGCTGCCTGCGTTCAGGGTGGTGCCACCCAGGAAGTTATTGTTGCCGCTGAGTGTCAGGCCGGCCGCGCCGTCTTTGGTCAGGCTGCCCGCACCGTTGACCGTGCCGCCCAGGGTCAGGTTGGCGCTGCCACCGATTCCAAGGTTACCGGCCAGGTTGATCGCGTTGGTCAGCGTGGCACTGGTACTGGCGTCCAGGGTCGTGCCCCCGGCTGCATTCAACGTACCCGCGCCCAAGGCACCGCTGGCGCCAACCACCAGCTTGCCGCTGTTCAGCGCAGTGTTGCCGAGGTAAGTGTTCGCTTGATTGAGGATCAGATCCGCCGGGCCGTTCTTGATCAACCCGCCAAGGCCCGCCACCACGCCGCCAAGGGTCAGCGCGTTGCTGCCGCCGAGGGTCAGGTTACCGCCCAGGTTGAGGTTATTGCCCAGGCTCACTGCTGCACTGGCATCCAACGTGGTACCCGCCGAGGCGTTCAACACACTGGCGCCGAGCGCAGTATTGGAGCCAACCACCAGCGAACCGGCGTTGAGGGCCGTGGCGCCGGTGTAAGTATTGTTGCCCGTAAGCGCCAGGCTCGATACGCCCTCCTTGATCAACCCGGAACCACCGCTGACAACCCCGCCAAGGGTCAGCGGGTTCACGCCGTCTACGGTCAGATTGGCGTTCAAGGCGATTGCATTGCTGGTTGTCAGCGCAGCATTGCTTTGCAAAGTACCTGCACCCGCCACGGTCAAGGCACCGGTGCCTAGCGCGGTGGCATTGCCCAGCGTGAGCGTGCCGGCGCTCAAGGTAGTACCACCCTGGAAGGTGTTGGCGCCGCTGAGGATCAATTCGCCGGTCCCGGCTTTGTTCAAGCCAGTATTGCCCGAGATCAGGCCGCTCAAGGTCAGCCCGGTAGCAGCCCCCTGCACCGTCAGTCCACCGGTTCCGAGGGTCATCAGGTTAGCCAGCGTCAAGCCGTTGCCAGTGGCCTCGATAGCACCGCCGTTAGACGTGAGCACACCGCTGCCAAATGTCGCGTTGTTATTGAATTGCGCCACACCCCCATTGAGCGTAGTGCTGCCGCTGACCAACGGCCCCTGCAACGTCCAGGTGCCACTGTTGATGGCCAGGTTGTTGAAGTTGACATAGTTGGCGCTTGAAGCCGTGCCGGTGCCCGTACTGCCACCACCGACACCCGTCGTGTTTTCAAGGATCAGCGAGTTGCTGCCGCCTGCCCCGCCATCCACCTGGCCGGTGGGCGCGAACGTCAGGTTCACGCCGATCAGTCCGCCAAGGCTCAAGCCGATGCCGCCGCCGTTGGCCACTTGCGAGCCCGTGACTGCCGTAAAGGTGTTGGTACTGGCGGCCCCCATCGACACGCCGCCAGAGATAGTGCCGGTGTTGCGGAACGTGTTCCCTGTAGTGGAGCTCTCGAACGCCACGCGCCCGGTCAGGGCGCCGTTGTTGGTCATATTGACCTGCCCGCCACCCTGCACGGCTACCACCGGGGTATCGGACGTGAACAGCGACAGGCCGAGCAAGGAGGAAGAACCAATGACGCCGTTGTTGACGATCGTGGTGGTGCCGCCTGCGCCGTTGGTGGCGTTGAGGGCCATGCCATCCAACGAGGCCAGGTTCAGCCCCAGCAACGCGCCAGTACCGCGCATGATGCCGGTGGCACTGTTGGTGATGTTCAACACGCTGGCTGCCGTGTTGCCGATCACCACCCCACCGCTCAGCACTGAAACCAGTCCGAGCAGTGCCGGGTCAATGGTGCCGGAGTTGTTCAACGTGGCGTTGTTGCCGGTCAGGGTCAGTGCTTTGCCGCCCAGCGTTGCGTTGAGTTGCGCCCCGGCATTGACGTTGACCGTCAGGTTATTGACCGCGCTGCTGAAAGTGTTGAGGAACAATGGCAATGACGGCACGCCCGTACAGGTCACCGTCGCGCCGACCGTAGGACTTGCCGGGCTACAGGCGGCAAACACGTCCGGACTTACCAGGCCCATCACCAGCCCGGCCACTCCGAGGCGGATCGCGAGAGAAAGTGCAGAAATACGAGGTAAAGCGGCAGTCGCAAGTCTTCTATCCACGTTCTACTCCTTGTGGTCCAAGCCTTTCATCCGTGACTGCGTGCAAGCCTTGTTTCAACGATCCACACGCATCGAATTCGAAACACCTGACCGTGGTGACTACTGATCCAGTTTTTCGAAACGTTAGTAGACCCGCGCGAAAGCCATTGAATTAAATGGTATTAATACTTTCGTAAAACCGGCGTAAGAATGGGATGAGAGCCAACATCCATTGACTGTCGCGACAAAAATACAAGTTTCAAAATGTGAAAAAGCGCTCTAATAGCGCTCTATTTCCCCTGCTGTGGAATATTTTGTGGCCAGAGATTGCTCCCGCTCGGGTGCGCAGCGCCCGCAGTTTTTTGGGGCCGCTTCGCAGCCCAGCGGGAGCAAGCTCCCTCGCCACAATGGCCCCCCGAGTTGATCTACGTAAACGATGGAGTTCGTGATGCCCCATGAAGGCAACCTGTTACAAGCAGCCGTGGTGTTCCTGTTCGCCGCCGTGCTGGCCGTGCCCCTGGCCAAGCGCCTGCAATTGGGCGCGGTGCTGGGCTATCTGTTTGCCGGTGTGATCATCGGCCCGTCGGTTCTCGGCCTGATCGGCAACCCGCAAAGCGTGGCGCAGTTCTCTGAACTGGGCGTGGTGCTGTTACTGTTCATCATCGGCCTGGAGCTGTCGCCCAAACGCTTGTGGGTGATGCGCAAGGCGGTGTTCGGCGTCGGTCTGGCCCAGGTCCTGCTCACCGGTGTGGTGATGGGCGCGGTCGCGCTATGGCTGTTTGGCCAGTCGTGGAACAGCGCCATCGTGCTGGGCCTGGGCCTGGCGCTGTCGTCTACGGCGTTTGGCCTGCAAAGCCTGGCCGAACGCAAGGAGCTCAACCAACCCCACGGGCGTCTGGCCTTTGCCATCCTGTTGTTCCAGGACATCGCCGCCATCCCGCTGATCGCCATGGTGCCGTTGCTGGCCGGCAGCGATCATCCGACCACCGAAGCCCAGGGCCTGCAACATGTGTTGCAGATCCTCGGCAGCATCGCAGTGGTGATCATCGGCGGGCGCTACCTGTTGCGCCCGGTGTTTCGCATTGTGGCCAAGACCGGCCTGCGCGAAGTGTCCACCGCCACCGCGCTGCTGGTGGTGATCGGCACCGCCTGGCTGATGGAGTTGGTGGGCGTGTCCATGGCCCTGGGGGCCTTTCTCGCCGGCCTGCTGCTGGCGGATTCGGAATACCGCCACGAACTGGAATCCCAGATCGAGCCGTTCAAGGGCCTGCTGCTGGGGCTGTTTTTCATTAGCGTGGGCATGGGCGCCAACCTCAGTTTGCTGCTCAGCACGCCGCTGGTGGTGATCGGCCTGACCCTGCTGCTGATCGGCTTGAAGCTGCCGCTGCTGTACGCCGTCGGGCGGATGGTGGGCGACCTCAATCGCGAAAGTGCCCTGCGCCTGGGCGTGGTACTGGCGGCGGGGGGTGAGTTCGCCTTTGTGGTGTTCAAAATCGGCCGCGACCAGGGCCTGTTCGAACCGCAGCTGTACGACGTGCTGGTGCTGACCATCACCCTGTCCATGGCCGTGACTCCGCTGCTGTTGCTGGTGTGCCCGAAGCTGTTCAAACCCAAGGCCAAGCCGGTGGAAGTGCCCGAGGAATACCGCGCCATCGAAAGCGATGCGCCTCGCGTGGTCATCGCCGGCATGGGCCGGATGGGCCAGATCGTGGCGCGAATCCTGCGCGCGCAGAACATCTCGTTCATCGCCCTCGACACCTCGGTGGAAACCATCGAGCTGACCCGCAGTTTCGGCGGCATGCCGGTGTTCTACGGCGACCCCCAACGCCCGGAAATCCTCCACGCTGCCAAAGTCGATCAAGCGGAATTCTTCGTGATCGCCATGGACGATCCGGAGATCAACATCAAGACCGCCGAGCTGGTGCGCAACCTCTACCCGCACATGAAGATCATCGCCCGTGCGCGTAACCGCCAGCACGTACACCGCCTGGTGGACCTGGACGCTTCACCGGTGCGCGAAACCTTCTACTCCAGCCTGGAAATGAGCCGCCGTACCCTGGTCGGCCTCGGTTTGAGCCAGGCCCAGGCCGATGCGCGCATCAACCGCTTCAAAACCCACGACCAGCAGGTACTTGCCGCCCAACACGCGGTATACGACGACGCGGCCAAGGTCATGCAAACTGCCCAGGAAGCCCGTGCGGAACTGGCGCGCTTGTTTGAAATGGACAGGCTTGACGAGGAATCCTCCGACAAGCTGTGATGGGCTGGATGAACGAAATTGCGAATTTTCTGACAGAATACGCCGCAATTTCGTTCAACCCCGGAGTGCTTCATGGCCACGTTCACCAAAACCGCAATGCTGCTCGCCCTAGCGCTTACCGCCGGCAGCGTGTTCGCTGCCACCAAGCCCGCCACACAGACAATCTCCACCTTGGGTGGCAAGTTCACCTTCAAACTGCCCAAAGCCTACAGCGCCGACACCCTGCCCTCCGGCACGGCGCAAGACGGCACCGCTGACACCCAAGGCACCCTGTACGCTAACTCAACGACGAAAAGTGTGGTGATCGTCGCCGAAACCGTGCGCAACGATGGGGCAACTATCCAGGATAACGACCCAAAGTTCCTCGACGGCGCGGTGGCTGATTTCGTCATAGACCAGAGCGCCGCCATGCCCGACTTCAAGAAACTGGGGGAGAAGAAACTCACCTACAAGGGCCTGGGCCTGCGCCAGGTGGACAGCAGCGCTACCCAAGGCGGAGGCAAGACCTTGAACTCCACGTTCCTGGGTGGTTCGGGCAACCATTTGCTGGTGATCCAGGCGATTTCCCGGGCGGATGATGTGAAGGGGCATGCGGCGTTGGTGAAGCAGATTACGGGCGGCAAGTAGCCCCCTCTTCCAGCCAACACAAAACCCATGTGGGAGCGGGCTTGGCTACGATGGCGGTGTGTCAGTCACTGAATCTTTTACTGAGCCACCGCTATCGCAGCATAGGTATCTACATAACTCTGTAAGCTCAGCGGTAACCACGATGCGAAGCGAGCCGCTCTTGATCTGCTTTTGATCTTAGGCGCCCCGTTAAACCACGCTGGCCGGAATTCGACAGGGATTTGGGGGGTAAACCGGCAGGGATGCCGGTTTAGCCGCCCCGCGCCATGGATGGCGCGTGGCGGCGGCCCCCCAAATCACTGGCGGATTACGGGCACACCGAGCCTAGGCGAGGTGCCGAGTGGTGGGGCAAGAGCGTTTTGCTTACTTTGCCGCTTTTGCAAAGTGAGCCGCCGTAAGGGCGGAACCCTAAGTGGCCGTTACCGCAGGAATGGATATGTACACGGTCCAACTGTGTTGACTGCCAGGCCGTCTTCGCAGGCAAGCCAGCTCCCACATTGGATCGCGGGGCATCAGTTATATCTGTGTCGGCTGCCGGGCCGTCACGGGAGCAAGCTCCCTCGCCACAAATTTAGCGTCGTGCCGAAGTTGTGTAGATACCTATGGCTATCGCAGGCAAGCCAGCTCCCACATGTTCAAGCGCATTTCACTTCAGGCTTTTCTCTAGCCAGGCTTTCAAGTCCTGCACTTCCGCTTCGCTGATGGTGTGATTCATTCCCGGGTACTCATGAAACTCCGGCTTGAGCCCCAACCCCGTCAGCACCTTGTTCGCCTGCGTGGCCGAGCTAAAGGGCAGCGCCTGGTCCAAGGTGCCATGGCCGATAAAGATCGCCAGCTTGCCCATGGACGCATCCGGTTTCAGCGCAGACCTGAGCACCGGTAGCACGCTGCCACTGAGCGCAGCGATACCGCGTACCAACTCGGGTTCACGCAAGGCCACCTCGTAAGACATGATCGCGCCCTGGCTGAACCCCACCAGGAACACCCGATCACTTTGGGTGTGGTACTTGGCGGTAGCCTTGAGCACAAAGTCCTTGATCAGCCGGGCGCTGCTGAACAGTTCATCAGTCTCGCCGTTGTACTCAGGCTCATCGGTCTTGGTGAACCAACGATACCCTTGCGGCTGCACGGGCAGCGGCGCGCGCACCGACAGGTAGGTCCAGGTGGACGGCAACGCGTCCTTGATACCAAACAGATCTTCCTCGTTGCTGCCAAACCCATGCAGGAAGATCACAAGCGGCTGGTTGCGCGCATCACCCTGGGTCTGTTCCAGGTAGGACAAAGGCAAGTCGGTGTGCAAGCCGGAGTCGGCATGAGCGGCGCCGGCCACCAGGGCCAAGGCGAGGGCAAGTTGTTTGAGCATCGGGTTTACCTCAGGGTTTGCGCAACAAATAGGTGTCCATGATCCAGCCGTTTTCCAGGCGCGCCGCCTTGCGTACCCGTTCGATCTCTTCTGCCACGTGCGCCACTTTACCGCTGATCAGGATCTCGTCCGGGGTGCCCAGGTAGGCGCCCCAGTAAATATCCAGGTCCTGATCCGCCACACTGCGGTAGGAATCTTCGGCGTCGAGCATGACCACCAGGGTATCGGCATCACTCGCCTGCCCCGCCGCCAACCGGCGCCCAGTGGTGATTTCGATGGACTTGCCAATACGGTTGAGCGCCACCTTGTGCTGCGCCGCCAGGGCTTGCACGCTGGTGATGCCGGGGATCACTTCAAACTCGAAGATACAGCGACCACTGGCAAGAATCGCCTGCAAGATGCGGATGGTGCTGTCGTACAGCGCCGGGTCGCCCCAGGCCAGGAACGCCCCCACCTCACCGTCAGCCATTTCTTCGTTGATCATGCGTTCGAAGGTCTGCTGCTTATCGCGGTTGAGGTCCTGCACAGCGGTGGTGTAGTCGATTTCACCGCGCACACGCTCCGGGCAGTCGGCCTCGACAAAACGGTAGCCGGGCTCGGTGATATAGGTGTCGCAGATTTCCCGGCGCAGGTCGATCAGCTTGTCCTTGCTCTGGCCCTTGTCCATCAGGAAGAACACGTCGGTACGGTTCAGCGCCTTCACGGCCTGCATCGTGATGTAGTCGGGGTTGCCGGCGCCAATGCCGATGATCAGGATGCGTTTCATGGGTTGCTCTCAGTGCGGGGCGTGGATTTTGCCATGATCAACGCATCAGGCGTGAGTTTCCAGGCGCAGGCGCCAGACCGCGTTGAAACGCAGCTCGGTGCGCGACAGCGGTTCGACATCGATCAGGTAGAACATCGATACCGGAAATTGCATGACGTACAGCATTGCAGCGCGGATGACCAAGGGATGTGTAACGGCCACCACATGGCCGGGTTGGCACTCCAGTGACCTCATCCATTCGCCCACGCGCGCGCAAATGTGGTCCACCGACTCGCCGCCATGGGGGGCGCTGGCGCTGTCGGTGAGCCAAGTCATCAATTCATCGCGATCAAGCTGGGCAGTGTCCTGCCCCTTCCAATGGCCAAAATCGCCATCGCGTAACGCGGGCTCAACCACGGCGTTGTCACCGAACAGCGTCGCCGTCTGGCGAGTCCGCGCTTCGGGCCCGCATATCAGGCGCACACTTTTGCGGAACCGATCCGCCAGTGACAGCCGCGCATTCTGCCAATCCATCAGCAACGATTCGTCATCGGGAAATCGCCCCTGCTTTTGCGAGGGTGTCACGGCATGACATACGAGAGTCAATCGGGTTGCTTGCATAGGCACCTCACTCTGTTCAGGGACGCGGCGCAGGGAAAACGGCGCCGTATTTCAACCTGTCACAACGAACATGACACATGACGGCTCCCCGCATCAGTGGCTGTAACCCTTCGTATTAAGTGGATACGGAACACCTTCGTACAGAAAAGCCACGAAAACTCGCCACAGAAGGCGCGCTTTTCATAACGATAGACGGAGACTTCCATGACGATCCCGGCAGCCACGAACCATGTTCCACCCTCATCTTCGCAACAAACGCCAACAGGCACCTTTGCGTGGCCGGTCAACCCGGATGAAAGGCTGAAGTATGACATCGCTCAGCAGCCGGAAAATCCTGGTCGATCCGAGCCCGTTTCAAGACGCGCCACAAGTTCGCCTCAATTTCTGCTCACTCAAGGACACGTCAGCACGTTGGTGGAAAAGAGTGATGCCGAGCTGGCACAGCAGCTCAGCGCGGCATTGATGGGCCAGGTCGCTGAGGAGCTCACAACCAACAGGCAGTCACTCACCGCCCCGACCCTCACCCAGGTTCCGCCTTTTTCCAGCTTCGGCCAAGCGTGGGCACGTTTTAACCAGGCGCTCAGGGCAGAGCCGTTTGCAACCTTTGCCAAAGCCCATCACATCGACCTGTCCAATTTCAGCTGGAACCCTCAAGAGGGAACCATGACGTGCATGATCAATGGCTCCCCCAACAGCTTCACGGAGTTCACCCCTGGCTGGTCACAGGCATCGGCGGACGTCGCCGCAGCGGCCAGAGAGCTGGGCGCCCCGTCGACGACCTGGTTCCGCTACACGGGCGACCACACGCCTCCCAGTTACCTGGTCGGAGACTTCTACGCTATCGCTAGAACCGAGCTTACGCGTAATCCGCGGGCCGTGATCGCGGCACTCCAGGACGCCGATACATTCCCCTCTCTGGTCATCCCCAACGGCCCCCTGCCATTGGACATCTCGCAACAGACCTTGCGTGCCAGGCAAGCACAACGCAGCGTGAAGGAGACGATCACCCAAGCCACCTTTGAACGCAGCGGCACACTTGCCGACTCCAGTCGCACACCGACGCCCGCCGAACGCGTCGAGGCGGCTGATCGGGAAGTGGCACGGGAGTGTGCCAGAATCCTCACGAGGATCGGCTATCAAAGGCGCATCGATGATCAGTCGCTAACCTTTCTCCCCTTCCTGAATGTGCCTGACGACTCGACCTACGCACACACACGCGAGGCGTTCGGCAAATGTTTCTCCAGCCCCGCTTTCCTGGCGTTTGCGAAAGAACATAATCTCGAGGTGTCATCCTTGTTTATCCACTTGCCGACAGGCCAGTTGGAAGGCTACGTACGAAACCCTGACGGCAGCCGTAAATCGATTGTTTTGCGCACGTCGACTTGCCCCCAATGGGCGGCCCTTGAACCCGACATTTCAAGCGCAGCCCGAAAATACGGGAGAAGCGGCTCGGTCTACGAGGGGCCCGTTCGTACCCAGCAAGCGCTGGATCTCTCTATGATGCTGGACTTTTACGGCGTGACTCGGGAAACCGGCTCAGAGCAGAAGTGGCTCGAACAAGTCGCAGGGCTCATCCGCGATGGCTTCCCCTCCTTGAAAAAAAACAACCCTTCTGCTGACACCTCGCGTGGGATTCGCGAACTGCAGCAGGCAGCCCTACAAACACTTGCAGGCATCACAACCCCTCCAACACCTACCGTCGTTCAAGCGCCTGCGGCGGTAACCACCGCCAAGCCGCCCGTCGCCAGCCCCGTGAGCGACATCGCCCACCGTCTGTTTAACGCAGAGCCCGGGTTGCAGTCGGTCGTATCGGGATTACTCAAGGACGCCATCGATGCGTCATTGAACCTCGATGTGGAGCAGTTGGCGTTCGCCGTTCCCGATCCGGACAATCCAGGTGAGTACATTGAAACACCGCTGATGGAAATGATCATCAGCCATGTCGCTGGAGGCGCCGCGCCGGTTTTCGACAGCGCTGGCAAATTCGTCGATACGCGCGAGGACGTGCTCGCCCGTACCGGCAAACCTGCGGGTACTGCACTTCCTATCGATAGGTCAGCGCTACAGAAGGCTATGAGCGAGTTGCCCGGCAAGCTGAACGAAACGCTTCGAGCGGCAAAGATCACGTATTGGAATGAGCCGCCGTTCAATGAGCCGACCCCTGGGCTAAGTGCCGACACAGCGCTCAGTGTCACCCCGATTTACGCGGGTAGTCGGCGGTCAATGCTCGGCCAACTGCTGCACAGCAACCTGCGCCTGGCCAGTTTAAAATCTCCAGGTCTCAATGACATACAGCGCGAAACACTGGATACGGTAGCAAGGTTTCCCCACGGGTACCTCAACCCCACAGACAACTCCAAGACAACCATTCACTTCATGGTCCGCACTGACCCGGCCAACCCAGACAGCCCGAACGTTCAAACCCCTAACCTGTTCATCGAACGCAAGGCTGGGGATCGCACCCTCGCAGTGCTGATGTGCGAACCCAGCGGAAAGGTTACCCCTTATGCTTCCCTGGATGCTGCCCAGCAGGCCTGGGAACAGCAAAACCCCGAGGCGCAACCACCGACCCGCACCGACAAGCCCAGCCTGAAAGCCTTCGACGCTGATGCGTTCTACCTGCAAGCGAACGTCATGATTAACAACGGGGACGCCAACGCCAACACTGATCCCGCGCTGATCGTGGCGCGACCATCCCAAGAGTCCGGGCTCAAGCGTCCCGAATGGTCGAAAACCGCCTCGGATGCCAATCGCTTTATTTACCATGACCTGCTTCTGGAGATGGCGGGCTTCGAGCGCCGGCACAAGGGCAAGAGCTTTGGCAGTGATATTCCGGACATTAGCACTTATATCCAGGAACAGATCAAAGCCCTCAACCCTCCACCCTTTCACTATGACATCAAGGATCTGGAAGTCATCTTTCACACTCCCTATGGCGCCCCGGCCAGCGGATTCGGATCAACCCAAACCACCACCCTGTCCTTCACCGAAACCTTTGTACGCAACCTTTCAGGATTACCAAAAGGTCGGGTGGAGGTGCGTCACAAACCGACGGGCATTCATCTAGCCAAGCTCGGAAGAGAGGGCGAACTGGGTAAGTTGATTCAGCAAATCGATGCCGGCAAGAACTACCCCGAATTAGTCAGGCGCGAGCTGCTCGACGATCCTGAAAAAAAAACCAGGCGCCAAGCGCTGTTCGCCGAGCAAGTCCCGATTGAACTGAAAATGAGGGCCCTGGAACTGACGGCCAAAGGCGAGGCTGGCTTCGATAACGCCATGGGTTTTCGTTACCTCCAGGCAATACTGGATCCAACGCCAGGGAAGAAGTTTGTCAATGGCAACGAAATCACCGTGCGCCCGTTGGCGCTCATGCGCCTGCCCGGCGCGGTGCCCGATGTGGTCGAAAACATGTTCCTGATCGAACCCAAAGACACCACAGTCGGCCCGCATATTCTTTATCGCCCGTTGAATTCCAGCGCCCCCCTGCTGCAGTTTCCTTCGCGCCAGGCGCTAATGGAGTCTGTCCAGACACAGAAGGAGCTACAAAAAGACATTCTTGCCTGGCTGCCTGATGAGACAACCCGCGCCGTCTACAGGCACGATGGCTTTCGCGAACCGCATATGCCGACATATACGCCCGTGTTCACGCCTGCGCCGCCCACACTGGCGACTCACGACCTGTCGTCCGAGCTGCAAACCGCGCAACTGTTGAACTACTTGTATGAAGCAAATTCAAGGGCGCTGACATCGCTGGCCGAACACCAAGCCGTATCCAACGGGGAAAGTCGCTGGGAAAGGATTAAAGAAGGGGCAGGCCTATTACTCAATACGGCATTTCTGTTCATGCCAGAGAGTGCCTTTTTAATCGGTATGCCGTTTCAGGCAGACAGCATCATAAGTGATATCAAGACGCTTGCCGAGAGCAGGGAAGGAAACAAAGAAGCAGCCGCAACAGATTTATTCATCAACATAGCGATGTTATTGCTTCACCTCGCAAGAGCACACCCCACTCAAACCTCCTCACGTACTGGAATCGCGGCCATTCATACGGTACCGCAGGAAACACGCGTAGGTGATTTACCGGCGGCGCCTTCGCCTGAGTCAGCATTACGTGAAGTGATTCGGTTGGGCGGTCCATGGAGGGGTTTCAAGGCCATCGATGGCGACATACAAACCTTCGAGGATATTTACAAAGGCGCCCCACGACTCAATATATTCGGACATGGGACTGAACCGGCCCCCGGAGAGCCCGCGAAAGTCGTGGGCGCAAACGGCAAGTTCTATTCGGCGCAAGACATCGTCAATAAACTTCGTGCGGAAAAAATTGACTTCAGCAAATATAAAAACATTGTGCTTCGCGTCTGCTATTCCGGCGCAAACGGCCCGAACTCGCTGGGTGATGAAATCTCCAACCTGACCAACATACCCACCAAGTCATTCGCAGGTCCTGTGCACATGGATTATTTTTTGGGCAAAGACCCAACGGGCCTGTTCAAAACGTACTATCGGGAATTCAAAGCGAAATACCCCACGCTTTCTTCACGCGACATAAAGTTGCTCGCTGACTCGAAAGTGAAGTTGGATTTTGCCAAGAACAACCACCTTAATACGGTGGAAAAGACATCAGGAACGCTGCTGCGATTCAATATTGGCACCCAGAAAGAGCCTGAGATGGTTCAAGAACTTGTCGATTACCGGCCACATTACTCCTACCCTGCCCTGGCCGCGGCCCACGTGTTGCCAGCCAATTCAGCCCGATAGCCTGTTGCGGCAGGTTTGCCAACGCAACCCTGCCGTTTGATTACCAAGATGCAAACACGGCGTCAGGCCAGCGCCGTTTTCGCAGACGCCACCCTAGGCGTGGCACCGACCACGAAGTCCTCCTTGCGCAACACCACCAGCGCTACCAACGACACCACCCCGGTCGCTACATAGAAATACCACGGCGAAGTAATGTCGCCTGTCACCTTGATCAACCAGGTGGAAATCAACGGCGCACTGCCGCCAAACACCGCGACGGGCACGTTATACGCCACGGCAATCCCAGTGGAGCGAATCCGCGTCGGCAACAGCTCACTCATCAACGCATAGGTTGACGACGCGTACAGCCCGAACAGAATCGCCACCGCCATCAACGGCGCGAAGAAGGTCGCCGGGGTGGCGGTCGGGGCGGATTTGAACAGCCAGAACATCGCCAGGGTCGCCAGCGTGCCGATCACCATCAGGAACGGCTTGCGCCCGTATTTATCGGTAAAGGCCCCGCCAAACGGCATCACGAAAGCCGCCGAGAAGCTGGCGACGAACACATAGAGCAAGGTGGTGCCGCTGTCGAACTTGAGGATCTTGGCCATGTAGGTCGAGGCGAAGGTCAGCACCAGGTAAAAGATCGAGCTGTGCAAGGTGATGATAAAGAACACCAGGGCAATCGCCCGCTTCCACTGCCAGACCTCACGCAGCGGCGCCCGCGAAGTTTGCCCGGCGCGTTGCAGGGCGAGGAACTCGGGGCTGTCTTCGAGCTTGAGGCGAATGTACATGGAAATAAAGCCCAGGGGCGCGGCGATCAGGAACGGTACGCGCCAGGCCCATTCCTGCATGACCTCGGCGCCCAGCACCCAGGTCATGCCGTTGGCCACGGCGCCACCGAGCAGCAGGCCGAGCACGGCGGTAACCATCAGCCAGCAGGTGGCAAAGCCACGGCGACCGGGGCCGGCGTATTCAGAGATGAAGCTGGTGACGGTGCCGATTTCGCCGCCCGCCGAGAAGCCCTGCACGCAGCGCACCAGGATCAACAGGATCGGTGCGGCGATGCCCAGGCTGGCGTAGGTCGGCAACAGGCCCAGCATCACCGTGGAGCCGGTCATCATCACCAGCGCCATGATCAGGGTTTTGCGCCGGCCGATCTTGTCTGCCAGCGGGCCGAAGAACAGCCCACCCAGAGGGCGGATAAAAAAGCTCAGCGCAAACGCGGCAAAGCTGGCCAACAGGCTGGTGGTGGGGTCATCGGAGACGAAGAACGCCTGGCCGATATAGACCGCGAGAAAGCCATACACGCCGTAGTCGTACCACTCGATCAAGTGGCCCGAGGTGGCGCCGAGAAACGCACGGCGGCGCTTGCGGACGGTGTCTTGTGCGGGATTGCCCATCGTGGGGACTCCTTGTCTGATTATCGATCCATGTTAAAGCGCGGCGATACTCGCGGTTTGCAGCCAATGTCGCAAGTCGGTCTTGAGAATCTTGCCGTAGCTGTTCTTCGGCAAGTCGCTGCGCCACACATATTTTTTCGGCTTTTTGAACGAGGCCATGCGCGCCAGGAACCACGCCGTCAGCTCGCCTTCGTCCAGCGGCTGGCCGCTGCGGGTCACCACGAAGGCCACCACCGACTCACCCCATTGCGCGTCGGGCGCGCCCACCACGCACACTTCGAACACCTCGGGATGCTGGGCCAGCACTTCCTCGACTTCACGGGGGTACACGTTGCTGCCGCCACTGATGATCACGTCCTTGGAGCGATCCGTCAGGGTCAGGTAGCCGGCCGGGTCGAGGTAGCCGATGTCGCCGGTCAGCAGCCAACCGTCCACCAGCGTCTGGCGCGTGGCCTGCGGGTTGCGCCAGTAGCCTTGCATCACCGTGGCGCCACGCACCGCGATTTCACCGCGTTGGCCGGTGGGCAGTGGCTGGTGCTCGGCATCGAGAATGCGGATCTCGACACAGGCTTGCGCGTGGCCCACCGAGGCGGCCAGGGTGGCCCAGTCGGGGCGCTGGCGCTCGGCGATCAAGGCGCGGGGCAAGACGCTGATGGTCATCGGGCTCTCGCCCTGGCCGTAGATCTGCACCAGGCGCGGGCCGAAGGTATCGACTGCTTCGCGCAGGTCGGCGAGGTACATGGGGCCGCCGCCGTAGACGATGGTCTTGATGCCGGCGCCGTGATAATCCTGGCGCCGGGCCTGTTCGACCATGCGCTTGACCATGGTCGGCGCAGCAAACAGCGACACCTGGCCCATGTGCTCGGCCAGCCCGAACAGCTCGGCGGCATCGAAGCCATGGGAGGCGGGCACCACATGGCGGGCGCCGCAGCGCACATGGATGAAGTTGTACAGGCCGGCGCCGTGGGACATGGGCGCGGCATACAGCGCCGCATCGTCGGCGCTCACTTGATCGACATCCGTGGCGTAGCACAGCGACATGGCGATCAGGTTGCCGTGCGACAGCATCACGCCCTTGGAGCGCCCGGTGGTGCCAGAGGTATAGAACAGCCAGGCGAGGTCGTGATCCTGGCGGGGCACCGGCTGTTCCAGGCTGGGCCAACCATGGCTGGGCGGCAGCGGGTGGCCGTTCAATTCCGTGCAATGCGCGGGCAAATCCCGCGATGAAAACACCTGGCCGCCGTCGGTAAAGATCAACCGCGCCTCGGCATTATCGGCAATCCACGCCGCTTCGCTGGGGTGCAGCTTGGCGTTGATCGGCACCGCCACCCCGCCCATCCACCAGATGGCGTAGAGCAGTTCCAGGTAGTCGCAGCTGTTTTTCATCAGCAGCGCCACCGCGTCTCCCGGCACCAGGCCATGCTGCTCCACCAGGTGCGCGGCGCGTTGGCGCACGTGGGCGGCGAAGGTGGCGTAGTCGGCCACTTGCACGCTGCCGTCGAACAATGCCGGGCGTTGCGGGGCCCGACGCTGGGTGTCGTGCAGCCAGTTGGCAATGTTCATGACTCAGCTCCGGCGTGCCTGCAGGACCGAGGCGTAGTTGGCCACCGCCATGCCGCCCATGTTGAACACCAGGCCGAACTCCGGGTTGGGCACCGCCAGGCCAATCGGCTCGCCGGTCAATTGCCGGAACGCCAAGGCATGCATGGACACCCCCGTGGCACCGACGGGGTGCCCCTTGGCCTTGAGCCCGCCGGAAAGGTTCACCGGCAAGCGCCCGCCGGCGCGCACCACCCCGCTGTCGAGCACGCGATGGCCTTCGCCCTTGGGCGCCAGGCCCATGGCTTCATAGATCAGCAACTCGGCAATGGTGAAGCAGTCGTGCACTTCGGCGAAGCTCAGGTCAGCCAGGGTCACATTCGCCCCGCGCAGCGCTGCATGGATCGCGCGTTGCGGGCCCTCAAAGGCGAGGATGTCACGCTGGGCGATGGGCAAGGTGTCGTTGACCTGGGTCATCGCCCGGATTTGCACCTCGCGACGGAACGCCCGCGCACGTTTGGGCGAGGCGAGGATGATCGCGGCGGCGCCATCGCTGATCAGCGAGCAATCGGTCAGGCGCAAGGAGTCAGCCACGAACGGGTTGCTTTGGGACACGTTGTTGCAGTGTTCGAAATTCATCTCCCGATGCATCTGCGCCAGCGGGTTGGCCATGGCATTGGAGTGGTTTTTGGTAGCGATGGCCGCCATCGAGCCCAGCGGGCAGTGGTAACGCTCGGCGTATTGGCGGGCGGCGCGGCCGAACAACTGGGGGAAACTCAGGCCGGCTTCGGCCGGGTCGTTCTGGTAGCCGGCCCCGGCCAAGGCTTGGGTGACAGCGGCGGTGCTGGTGTGGGTCATCTTCTCGGCGCCCACCACCAGCACCAGCTCAGCACTGCCGGAGAGGATCGCATTGACCCCCGCCTGGATCGCCGCCGAGCCGGACGCACAGGCGTTTTCACAGCGGGTAGCCGGTTTGAAGCGCAGCCCGGGGTCGGCTTGCAATAGCAATGAGGCGGCAAACCCGTCGGGCACCAGCCCCGAGTTGAAATGGCCGAGGAACAACGCATCGATTTGCGACGCATCAATCTCGGCGTCGCTCAGGGCTTCTCGGGTAACCTGGACGATCAGGTCTTCCAGCGTCGTGCCTTCCAGGCGACCAAAGCGGGAGTGACCAGCGGCAACAATGGAGACGCAATCAGCAGGCATAATCAATTTCTTCTGTTCTTGATTCGGACTTTACTTACAATGACCCACCCCTGATCGTGCGCCAATTCGTGTAACTACTTACACGGGTAAGTAGCGCCCCAGGGCATTGAACAACGAGGCAGGATGCCCCATGACCGCGCTAGCCCAGCAATTTCCCGACCTCGAACGCCTGGCGTTCAAGCTGTCCCCTGCCCCGCAGATCGTCACCAGCGACCGCGTGATACTGGACTGCAACGACGCTTTCCTGAAGCTGTTCGGCTATACGCGCGACGCACTGGTCAACCAGCTGACTCTGCTGATCTACCCGTCCCAGGCCGACTACCACGCCATCGGCAAGCGCAGCCATGACTGGCTGCTCGACAGCGACAACGGCTTTTATTCCGATGAACGCTTCATGCAGCACCACAACGGCGAAGTATTCTGGGCCAAGTCCCACGGCTACACCCTCACCCCCAAAGACCCGTTCAAGCTGATGATCTGGCACTTCGAACGCCTGGACCGCATGCACCAGGGCACCGGCGACCTCACGCCCCGGGAGCGGGAAATCGCCATGCACATCGTCAACGGGTTCAAATCCAAAGAAATTGCCCTGCGCCTGGCGATCTCCCACCGCACCGTTGAGGTGCACCGGGCGCGGTTGATGAAGAAATTGCAGGCCAAGACGGTGGTGGAGTTGGTGTCGAAGATCATTATGGTGGCCTGACCGATAACGGCTGTTTAACCGATGCCCCGCCATCCAAATGTGTGGGCAGCCCCAATGCCGCACAGTTAAGCGAACGCAATGCCCAACGCAACGAAGATCAAATGTGGGAGCTGGCTTGCCTGCGAAAGCGGTCGTGCAGTAATAGATGCAGTGACTGAAACGTCGTCATCGCAGCATAGGTATCTACACAACTGTGCAGTTCGCCGCAGCCACCGGTAACTACGATGCGAAGCGAGCCGCTCTTGATCTGCTTTTGATCTTGATCTCAGGCGCCCCGTTAAACCACGCTGGCCGAACGCAGGCTTGAATTCGTGGGTAACCCGGCAGGACGCCGGGTTAGCCGTCCTGGGCCAAGGATGGCCCATGACGGCGGCCCACGGATTCAAGCCGGAGTGAGGGCACACCGAGCCTAAGCGAGGTGCCGAGTGGTGGGGCAAGAGCGTTTTGCTTACTTTTGCGCTTTTCAAAAGTGAGCCGCTGTAAAAGCGGAACCATAAGCAGCCATGACCTAAATAATGGATATGTACACGGTCTGATCCAAGATTATGGTCGGCTCTCAGGCCGCCTTCGCAGGCAAGCCAGCTCCCACAGTTTGATCGTGGGGTATCAGCTAGAGAAGCGTCGGCTGGCAGGCCGTCATCGCAGGCAAGCCAGCTTCCATATTTGGATTGAGGGGCGTCAGGTAGATAGGCGTCGGCTGTCTGGTCCGCGTAGCTGAAACGTTCAACCGAGCACGTCCATACAATTCCCCACCGCCCTGCCCCCCTAACCTCACGGCTTTCGAACCCTCAGAAGCGCTGGAGAACGGGCATGGGTAACACAGCAACCAAGGTATCGCTGGCATTGACGCTGCTGGCAGGTGCGATGATGAGCAACGCGTTTGCCGCCACCCCGAACGTGGCCGTGGCGCCGCAGTACGACACCAGCCATGTGTATGTGGCACCGGCCGATGTGGACCGTTTTGCCCAGAGTTTCCTCGCCACCTTCGGCGGCAAAAGCACGCCCCAGGTCGTGGTCAACGTGCTGCCGGTGCCGAGCAGCACCACCTCGCAATTGCTCCAGACCCCGGCGGGCACCGTGTCGTTGTTCGGCTTTACCACCCCCGTGCCTCACCCGTTCGGCCAGGAACGCAACGGCTATCTGGTCAAGGACATGGACGTGGCCCTCAAGGCCGCGCGGGAAAATGGCGCCGACGTAATCGTCAGCGATTTCCCCGACCCCATCGGCCGTGATGCCGTGGTGCAATGGCCGGGCGGTGTGAACATGCAGCTCTACTGGCACACCAAGACCCCGGATTACGCCGCCTTCGACACCGTGCCGGAAAACCGTGTGTATGTGTCCAACGACAGCGCCGAGCGGTTTATCAAGGCATTCCTGGGTTTCTCCCACGGCAAGGTAGTGAGCGACGACAAGCACGCCCCTGGGGTTGATGTCGGCCAGGCCGGCGGCCACTACCGCCGCGTCGAGATCGAATCGCCGTTCGGGCGCATGGCGGTGCTGGTCACCAACGGCCAACTGCCCTACCCGTTCGGCCACGACACCACCGGTTACCAGGTCAACGACCTCGCCGCCACCCTGGGCAAGGCCACTGGCTCTGGCGCCACAGTGCTGGTGCCGGCGTTCGACAGCAAAGGTCGGCGCAGTGCGTTAGTGGAGTTCCCGGGCGGTTATGTCGCAGAAATCCACCAACTCAGCGCGGCAAAATGATTCGTCACGCAGGCTGGAGCCTGGCTGTGCTGTGGCCGTTGCTTACCGGCAGCGTGCAGGCCGACGACCAGCCGGTACGCCCGGCGATCAAGGCCAACCGTTGGCAGGAAGACTGGTCTGTGCTCAAGGACCCGGCATTGCGCACGCAACCGCTGGACAACCTCAAGTACAGCCCACTGTCCGCCGCCAACCCGTTCACCTACTTGTCGTTGGGCGCAACCTTGCGTGAACGTTTCGAGATGAACGACGCCAGCGGGTTCGGCGTGCGGGATGTACCGCGTGACCGCTACCTGATCCAGCGCTTTCAGGTGCACGCCGACTTGCACCTGAACGAACACTGGCGGCTGTTCACCCAGTTGGAAGATGTGCGGGCCTATGACAAGACCACCATTGGCGGTGCCGACCAGAACCGCGTCGACCTGCGCCTGGCCTTTGCCGAATACGTGAAGACCTTCAGCGCTGGCACCTTCAAGGCACGGGCTGGCCGCCAGGATTTCGCCTTCGACTTGCAGCGTTTCATCTCGTCACGGGACGGCCCGAATGTGCGGCAGTCCTTCGATGCGTTGTGGGCGGACTGGGAAACGCCGCAATGGCGCTTCATCGGGATCGCCAGCCAACCGGTGCATTACCAGGATGGCCGGCATTTCGACGACAAGTCCAACAGCGACGCGCGCTTCCACATGCTACGAGTCGAGCGGCTGGTGGGCGGCACCAATGAGCTGTCGGCCTATTACGGCGTGTACGAGCGCAGCGCCGCCCATTACCTGGACGCCGACGGCGAAGAGACGCGCCAGTTGCTGGACGCCCGCCTGGGTGGCGCAGCCCAGGGTTTCGACTGGGACGTCGAAGCCATGCTGCAACGCGGCTCGGTGGGCAGCAAGACGATTCGCGCCTGGGCCGGTGGCAGCCGCACCGGCTACACCTTTGACACGCTGGCCTGGAAGCCGCGTATCGGCCTGCAACTGGATATCGCTTCCGGTGACCGCCAGGCCGGTGACGGCCGGGTCGGCACCTTCAACCCGCTGTTCCCCAATGGCTATTACTTTTCCCTGGCGGGCTACACCGGCTACAGCAACCTGATCCACGTCAAGCCGTCGATCACCGTCAAGCCCCTCGCCAAGCTCAGCGTGCAAACCGCCGTCGGCCTGCTGTGGCGGCAGACCACCGCAGACGCCGTCTACACCCAGCCCAACCTGGCCGTGGCTGGCACGGCGGGCCAAGGCGAGCGCTGGACCGGCGCCTACGGCCAACTGCGCACCGACTACGCCTTTACGCCCAACCTCAGCGGTGCGGTCGAAGCGGTGCACTACGCGGTCGGCCAGACGCTGCGTGATGCCGGTGGGCACGACAGCAATTACCTGGGCATGGAGCTCAAGTTCAGTTGGTGAGACAAGCACACCCATACAAGCCTGGGCTCAGGTTTACGGCAATAGTGAGGCGGTTTTTACACCGCCCTTTTTCAGCCCTGCAAGGAGTTTCAGATGAGCACATTCGTTGCCAAAGACGGTACCCAGATCTACTTCAAGGACTGGGGCAGCGGTAAGCCCGTGCTGTTCAGCCACGGCTGGCCGCTGGATGCGGACATGTGGGAATACCAGATGGAATACCTGAGCAGCCGTGGCTTTCGCACCATTGCCTTTGACCGTCGTGGTTTTGGCCGCTCGGACCAGCCATGGACCGGTAACGACTACGACACCTTCGCTGACGATATCGCCCAGTTGATCGAACACCTTGACCTGCAGGACGTGACCCTGGTGGGCTTCTCCATGGGTGGCGGTGACGTGGCGCGCTACATCGCCCGCCACGGCAGTGCCCGTGTCGCCGGCCTGGTGTTGTTGGGCGCGGTCACGCCGATCTTCGGTCAGCAAGCCGACTACCCCCAAGGCGTGCCAGGCGAGGTGTTCGATGGCATCAAGGCCGGCCTGTTGAAGGATCGTGCGCAGTTCATCAGCGACTTCAACACGCCATTCTTCGGTCTCAATAAAGGCCAGCACGTTTCGGAGGGTGTGCTCAGCCAAACCCTGCAGATCGCCATGCTCGCGTCGCTCAAATCCACCGTGGATTGCGTCACGGCGTTCTCGCAAACCGACTTCCGCCCGGACATGGCCAAAATCGACGTGCCGACCCTGGTGATCCATGGCGACGGCGACCAGATCGTGCCGTTCGAAACCACCGGCAAGGTGGCTGCTGAAATGATCAAGGGCGCGCAACTGAAGGTGTACAAGGATGCGCCTCACGGGTTTGCCGTGACCCACGCTCAACAGCTCAATGAAGACCTGTTGGGATTCCTGAACCGTTGACATCTTGATGCCCCTGTAGGAGCGAGCTTGCTCGCGAAGAACGTCAACGATAACGCGTGCTTGCTGAATGAACGCGGCGCCTATGCGTTTTTCGCGAGCAAGCTCGCTCCTACAGAAGGCAGAAGGCCGGGCGAGCCAGGCCTTTTTTGTTCAGGCAAAGCGCTGGCTCAGCACCAGCCGCCCCGGCCCTGCGATCAGCACGCTGGTAAAGATGATCAACAGCAGCCAGCCGAACTGCCCTTCGAACAGCGTCCACTCCGGGTGCACCACCAGCAACGCGATGACCAGCACCGCCAGGATCGGCAGGCACGCCAGGCGCACCAGCACGCCCGCGACGATCAGCAGCGGGCACAGCACCTCGGCAAAGATCGCCAGCAGCAACGTGACATGGGCGCCCAGGTGAAACGGGTCCTCGATCAGCTTCAATTGCTCGCTGTAGTGGAGCAACTTGGGCAACCCATGCACCCACAGCAGGAACAACGCCCCGCTGACCCGCAGGAACAACAACCCGATATCCTGATTTCTCGCTTCGTTCATACGCCACCTGTGTCCGTCAAAAATGAGCGGCAGCCAGTGTGTCCGAAGCCACGCCGACGCACTTGCAGGCTTGTGCTGAAAGCCTGCGTTTGCATTGCCCGAAGAACCCGGCATGATCTTGCTGAACTGCCGACCCCGCGCTACGGTCCCAACCCATACGCTCATCGCTACAGGAACTTTTCCATGACGCTTCCCCAAGAAATGACCCTGATCGAAATCACCACCCCTGGCGGGCCCGAGGTCTTGCAGCCGCGCAGCGCCGACGTGCCAGTGGCCGGGCCAGGCGAGATTCTGATTCGCGTGCACGCCGCCGGGGTCAACCGCCCAGACGCCTTGCAGCGCGCGGGTAAATACCCGATGAAGCCCGGCATGAGCCCGATTCCGGGGTTGGAAGTGGCCGGTGAAGTGGTGGCGCTGGGCACTGGCGTGAACGAATACAGCCTGGGCGACAAGGTTTGCGCCCTGACCAATGGCGGCGGCTATGCGCAGTATTGCGCGGTGCCGGCCAGCCAGGCGCTGCCGATCCCCGCAGGCATGGACTGGATTCAGGCCGCTGCCGTGCCGGAAACGTTCTTTACGGTCTGGGCCAACCTGTTCGGTCTCGGCGGTGCCCGCAAAGGCCAGCGCGCCTTGATCCACGGCGGCACCAGCGGCATCGGCACCACCGCGTTGATGCTTTGCCAGGAGTTCGGCATCCAGGCATTCGCCACGGCGGGCAGCGCCGACAAATGCGCGGCGATTGCCAAGCTCGGTGCCGAGCCGATCAACTACCGCGAACAGGCATTTGCCGAGGTCATCGCCAAACAGACCGATGGCAAAGGCGTCAACGTGATCCTCGACATCATGGGCGCCTCGTACCTCAACAATAACCTCAAGGCCCTGGGCATGGACGGCCACCTGGTGATCCTCGGCTTCCTCGGTGGTGGCAAGGCCAACGACGTCGACCTGCTGACCATCCTCGGCAAACGCGCGGTGATCACCGGCTCGCTGCTGCGGGCCCGCACGCGGGAAGAAAAGGCCGAGATTGCCCAGCAACTGCGCGAACACGTGTGGCCGGTACTCAGTGCCGGGCGCTGCCTGCCGATTATCGACCAGGTCTACGCCTACACCGACGCCGCCCAGGCCCATGCGCGGATGGAAGGTGGGGATCATATCGGCAAGATTGTGTTGCGAGTGGAGTGAGGCATTTTTGATGTGCAGAGGGGTTACAGATCCCTGTGGGAGCGGGCTTGCTCGCGAAAGCGGTGGGTCAGTCAACATAAGTGTTTGCTGAGCCGACGCCTTCGCGAGCAAGCCCGCTCCCACACTAGTGTTGGGCATACACCGGATAATCCACATACCCCGCCTGTGTCCCGCCATACAAGCCTTCGGCCTTCAACGCATTCAACGGCCAGCCATTGAACAGCCGCTGGGGCAAGTCCGGGTTGGCAATGAAGGGCCGTCCAAAGGCGATCAAGTCCGCCAACCCGGCCTCTACCAGCCGTGCGCCGCGCTCGGCGGTGTAGCGCCCGGCGTAGATGATCCTGCCGCTGAAGGTGGCGCGCACGGCCTGGCGAAATGTGTCGGGCAGGTCGGGGGCGTTGTCCCAGTCGGCCTCGGCAATGGACACATAGGCGAGGCCCGACGCTTCCAGCACTTTGATCGCTTCGATATAGGTAAGGTGCGGGTCTTCTTCCACCAGGCCGATGTAGACCCGGTCCTGATCGGTGCCACTGAACAGCGGCGAAAAGCGCACGCCCAGGCGTTCCGGCCCCACCACTTTGCACACCGCTTCGACAATCTCGCGCAGCAAGCGCAGGCGATTGTCCAGCGAGCCGCCGTACTCATCCTCACGGAGGTTGGAATGGGCCGAGATGAACTGGTTAACGAGGTAGCCGTTGGCCGCGTGAATTTCCACGCCGTCGAACCCGGCGTCCAGGGCATTGCGCGCAGCCTGGGCGTAGTGCCCGACCAGCTCTTCGATTTCCAGCGTGGTCAAGGCACGCGGGACGGGTGGCTGCACCAGTTCCCCCCTACCCGGCCCGGTTTCAATGAAGGCTTTGGCTTGCAACGCCGGCAGCGCAGACGGGCCCACCGGGGCTCCACCGTCAGGTTGCAGCGCGTTATGGGACACCCGCCCCACGTGCCATAGCTGGGCGAAGATTACACCGCCCTCGGCATGCACCGCTGCAGTGACTTTGCGCCAACCCTCGATTTGCGCCGGTGTATGAATGCCGGGCGTCCAGGCGTAGCCCTGGCCCCGAGGTTCGATCTGCGTACCCTCGCTGACCATGAACCCGGCACTGGCCCGCTGACGGTAATACTCGGCCATCAGGCCGGTGGCGATATTACCCGGCTGGGCGCTGCGCTGGCGGGTCAGCGGTGGCAGTACCACACGGTTGTTCAAGCGGTGATGCCCCAGCTTGATCGGGGTGTTCAAGATGCAGTCAGGCACGGCGATATTCCAAATTCAGGACGAACGAAAACCGTGGCGACTCCTGGGAGTCGCCACCGCGTAGATCGGTTGATTAATTTAAGCGCAGAGTGTCAGCAGGGCCTTGGCCACTTCGCTGGAGCTGCCTGGGTTTTGCCCAGTCACCAGCAAACCGTCGACAATGACGAAGGATTGCCAGTCGGCGCCCTTCTCATACAGGCCGCCCAATTTACGGAATTCATCTTCAATCAGGAACGGCACGACCTCGGTCAACTGCACAGCGGCCTCTTCCGAATTGGAGAACCCGGTGACGCGGCGGCCCTTGATCAACGGCTCACCGTTAACTGCCTTGACGTGACGCAAGGCACCCGGTGCATGGCACACAAAGCCAACGGGCTTGCCGGCCCGCTCGAAAGCTTCGATCAGCGCGATGGACACCGGCGACTCCGCCAGGTCCCACAGCGGACCGTGGCCGCCTGGGTAGAACACGGTGTCGAAGTCGGCGGCATTGACCGAGTCCAGCTTCACGGTGGTCGCCAGGGCTTGCTGCGCAGCCGGGTCTTTGCCGAAGCGCTCGGTCTGCTCGGTTTGCGCATCCGGTTCATCGCTCTTGGGGTCCAACGGCGGCTGGCCGCCGGCCGGAGAAGCCAGCACCACTTCGGCGCCAGCGTCCTTGAACGCGTAATAAGGTGCGGCGAATTCTTCGAGCCAGAAGCCGGTCTTGCGCCCGGTATCGCCAAGCTGGTCGTGAGAGGTCAGTACCATTAATACTTTCATTTTCCAGTGCCTCGATCGATGTGAATAACAGGGTTTTCAGGGCTGCCCAACAACTGTTGGGTCAGCAGCAGCGCCTCGGTGAACGGCGCGGTGGTACGGGTGATCTTGCCCATGACGCTGGTTCCCAACCATAGCGCATACAAACGCCTGGCCAGGCTTTCGGGGGCCTGCTCGAACCTGAGCGAGCCGTCTTCGACGCCGCGTTGAAGGGCCACGGCAAGCAAGTCGATGGTGCGCGAAGTACCGCGTTGCAGCGCCAGCCGCATGGGTTCTGACAGATCGGAGACCTCCGCCCCAAGCTTCACGGCCAGGCATTTGCCGGCGTCGGTGCAGCCGGTGTGGTTGTCGATCCAGCCTTGCCAATAACGCATCAGCTTGGCGTGGTGGGTCAATCCCGGCTGATCGAACAGCTGCTGCATGCCCTCGACGTAGTGGTCGAAATAGGTATCGAGTAACACCACGCCAAAGGCATCTTTGGAGTTGAAGTAGTGATAAAACGAACCCTTGGGCACTTGCGCCGCTTGAAGGATCTCGTTCAAGCCCACCGCCGAAAACCCCTTGGCCCCGACAATGGATTGCGCCCGTTCAAGAATCGCTTGCCGCGCACTGCTGCTTGCGTTGCTCATGCTTGCCCCTCTGCGATTAGACCAGTCGTCTAGTGCGTTGGGCTCATGTTAGGCAGCGCGGCATTCGCTCACAATGTCATATCCGCAAGGATTCCGGACACGCACGAAAGTCGGTTGCCGTTTGCCCGGCACACGCCGACAATCGCCTCTCCCCTGCCCCTTGGAGAGATGCAATGCACAGCGTTGCGCTGATGGTTTACCCGAATTTCCAGTCGTTGAGCCTCAGCCTGGGCTCGGTGTTCGAGTGTGCCAACCTGCTGCGCGGCGAGCCGGCCTATGAGTTTCACCTGGTGTCGGAAAGCGGCGGCGCCGTGATGACCTCCCAGGGCTTTTCGGTGAACACCAGCGCGCTGCGCCCAGAGGGCTATGACACCTTGATTGTCAGCGGCTACCTGGAGTTTCGCCTGCCGGAAGCCAACCTGCTGGAACTGGTCAAGGCCGCGTCCGCGCAGTCGCGCCGGGTGGCGTCGTTATGCATGGGTATCTTTGTGCTGGCCGAGGCTGGCCTGCTGGCTGGCAAGCGCACCACCACCCACTGGATCCACGCACCCGCGTTTCGCAAGCGTTACCCGGATATTCGCCTGGAAGAAGATAAGTTGTTCATTGTCGACGGCCAGGTGTGGACCGGTGCGGGCATGAGTGCCGGGGTCGACCTGGCGCTGGCGATGGTGGAGGACGACCTGGGCAGCGACCTGGCCCGTCGCATCGCACGCAAACTGGTGATTGCCCAGCGCCGTGGCAGCGAGCAGTCGCAACTGTCCGCCTTGTTGGAGCTGGACCCCAAGTCCGACCGCGTGCAGCTGGCCCTGGCCTATGCCCGTGAAAACCTCACCCATGATTTGTCGGTGGACGCACTGGCCGACGTCGCCCGGCTCAGCCCACGCCAGTTCAGCCGGGTGTTTCGCGAAGAAACCGGGCAGACCCCGGCCAAGGCCATTGAGGCCCTGCGGGTGGAAGCTGCGCGGGCAATGATGGAAACCAGCCGCCACCCGGTGGAAGTGGTGGCGCGCGAAACCGGGTTTGGTGATCGCGAGCGCATGCGCCAGGCGTTCCTCAGGGCCTTCGGGCAGCCGCCCCAGGCGATGCAGCAGGTGCTGTTCAACCCGGGCTAGGCCCGTGACGGCCTGACAGCCGACTCCTATCTACCTGAAGTGCCATGATCCAAATGTGGGAGCTGGCTTGCCTGCGATGGCGGCCTACCAGCCGACACTTACCTACCTGACACCCCGCGATCAAACTGTGTGCGGGCTTGCTCGCGAAGGCGGCCTGACAGTCGACACAGTTGGATTGCGTACATATCCATTCCTGCGGTAACGGCCACTTAGGGTTCCGCCCTGACGGCGGGTCACTTTGGAAAAGCCCCAAAGTAACCAAAGGGCTCTTGCCCCACCACTCGGCACCTCGCTTAGGCTCGGTGTGCCCGTAATCCGCCAGGGATTTGGGGGGCCGCCGCCACGCGCCATCCATGGCGCGGGGCGGCTAAACCGGCATCCCTGCCGGTTTACCCCCCAAATCCCTGTCGAATTCCGGCCAGCGTGGTTTGACGGGGCGCTTAAGATCAAGGTCAAAAGCAGATCAAGAGCAGATCAAGAGCAGATCAAGAGCAGATCAAGAGCAGATCAAGAGCAGATCAAGAGCAGATCAAGAGCAGATCAAGAGCAAGATCACGAGCGGCTCGCTTCGCATCGTGGTTACGGGGTTGATCGCCACAGCCTTGTTCAGATATCTATGCTCATCGAGAGAAAGCCCCAACCCCTCAATGCAACGAAGCCCGGGTAATCAGGTAGCTCACCAACTGCGGCTCATCGTCCAGTTCAATGCTCTGCACCGGACGCGGCAAGTTATCCAGTACGGTGCGCCAGAACGCCTGGGAAACCTCGTCCTGATCATAGAAACGCACCAACCAATTGGCCGAGCCGCTGCACAGCACCTGGCTGGCGATGGCGCGGCCGATGCCTTTGCGGCGGTAGCGCTTGAGGATGAACAGGTCAGCCAGTTCCAGGGCGTCGATGCCCGGCAGTTCGCTGCTTTCGATCAACAGGAAACCGGCGATATAGCCGTCTACCAGCAACAGGTTGGCGCTCCATTGCGGGTCGCTCCAGTAGCGGGCCAGGTATTCGTCATGGATGTAGTAACGCCCATCGGCCTCGACATCTTCCTGTTCCCAGTCCGAAGACTCATAGGCGTAGTACTGGTAAAGATTGCGGATCAGTTCAGCTTCTTCAGGGCCGGTCTCGATCAATTCGACGGTGGTTTCAGGCATGGGGCTCTCGGTGGAAAAACGCAGGGCGCCATTGTTCACAAAAGTGCTACCCACGCCAATGGCCTGGCGAATCCTTTCTATTAGCTGAACCGATTGCAAATAGCGGTTGCCCTGGCCGAAATCCTGAAACATTTAGAATAAACTTCGCCGGTTTCCCCCTTTGCTCAAGGACACGTATTTTGACCAACGTCTGTACCGCCGGCCTGGATGTGGGCTTTGCCTCCCTGGATTACCTGCAAATCTTCATCCTTGGGGTGATCCAGGGCATTACTGAATTGCTGCCGGTGTCGTCCACCGCCCATATGCGCGTTGTGCCCGCCCTGCTCGGCTGGCAAGACCCCGGCTCGGCGTTTTCCGCGGCCATGCAATTGGCGGCGCTGGCGGCGGTAGTCAGCTATTTCTGGCGCGATGTGCGTCAGGTCACCACCGGCAGCATCAGTGCGGTGCGCCGGGGCGACTACAACGACCGCTGGTTCAAGCTCGCCGTTGCGATTGTGCTGGCAACCGTACCGATTGGCATCGCCGGCCTGGCGTTGTCGTCGACCTTGAATGCGTGCAACTCACCCTTGCGCGGGCTGATGGTGATCGGCATTTCCTGCGTGGTGATGGCGGTGCTGCTGGCAGTGGCCGAACTGCGTGCCCGGCATACACGCGACGTGAGCCAAATGCGCTTGCGCGATGCCTTGATTGTGGGAGTTGCGCAGATTGGCGCGTTGATACCGGGCGTATCGCGTTCGGGCTCCACGTTGACCGCAGCGCTGTTCCTGAACTTCAAACGCGAAGAGGCAGCGCGGTTTTCCTTCCTGCTGGGCTTGCCGGCCATCGCCCTGGCCGGCTTGAAAGAGTTGTGGGTGCTGCTGCGCGCCGACCTGCCCGCCCACGCCTGGCCGCACTTGATCTTTGGCTTGGTGGTGGCGAGCATCTCGGCGTTCTTTGCCATCTGGGGCCTGATGAAATTTCTGGAGCGTTTCTCCACCTGGCCGTTCGTGATCTACCGTGCGCTGCTGGGGGTGTTTTTGATCGTGGCCATCAGCACCGGCCTGCTTACCTGACCCTTGTAGGAGCGAGCTTGCTCGCGAAAAACGTCAACGATAACGCGGGCATTCTGTATGTTCGCGGTGGCCTTGGTTTTTTCGCGAGCAAGCTCGCTCCTACAGGTTATTGGCGGTCGGCCAGCGCTTCGAGCAAGTCGGCCGAGGGCACGAAGAACAGGCCGCCGGTCACGGCCGTGCTGAAGTCGAGCAAGCGGTCGTAATTGCCGGCCGGGCGGCCGACGAACATGTTTTCCAGCATCTGTTCCAGGGGCTGAGGCGAACGTGCGTAGCCGATGAAATAAGTGCCGAATTCGCCCGCGCCTGGGCGGCCAAAGGGCATGTTGTCGCGCAGGATCTTCACTTCCTCACCGCTCTCGTCGGTGATGACGGTCAGGGCGCTGTGGGAGTTGCTCGGCTTGGCGTCTTCGTCCAGTTCGATGTCCGATAATTTGGTGCGCCCGATCACCTTCTCTTGAGCCTCCACCGTCAAGCCATTCCACGCGGTCATGTCGTGCAGGTATTTCTGCACCAGCACATAGCTGCCGCCTTCGAACTCAGGGTCTTCATCGCCCACCAGGGTAAACGCCTCGGCCTTGCGCCCCACCGGGTTCTCGGTGCCGTCGACGAAACCGATGATGCTGCGCATATCGAAGTAGCGAAAGCCCTGGACCTCATCGACCACCTTTACGCTATCACCCAGGGCCGCCATCAGCTGGGTCGCCAGCTCGAAACACAGGTCCATCTGTTCGGCACGGATGTGCAGCAGGATGTCACCGGGGGTCGACACTGCCTTGCGCCCCTCCACACCGAACTCGCGAAACGGATGCAAGGCCGCCGGGCGCGGCGCGCCGAACAGGCGGTCCCAGGCATCCGAGCCAAACCCGCAAACGCAAGTCAGGTTGCCCGAGGGCACGCGCTTGCCTACCGAGCGCACCAGGCCTGCGATGTCGGCGCACCAGGCCCGCACGTTTTCAACCGCATCGGGCGCCAGGGTGGCGACCATGAAGATCGCGCTGCTGGTGATCGGGTGGCACACCGATTGTGGTTCGAGCGGGGGACGGACGGGGCAGGTTTTCATGGGCATTCCACAGGCTGAGGGCGGTGAACCCGCGCAGATTAGCAGATCATCGATGGCAACTGGCCCACACCAGGCGAATCAGGGCTTTGAGCTTGAGCGCCTCGGCCCAGCGATCGGTGAGTTCGCGGCCCTGTGCGTCGGTAATCGCATAGGGTGGCGGGCCCAACTCGCAAGTGAAGGACAAGCTCTGCGGACTGTCAGCGCGGCCCAGCCAGTGTTCGATCCCGTAGCGCCACCAGCCGGTAAACCGCTCGACCCACTGTTGGTGCTGGGGAAAATCCAGACAAACCTGCACCTGTTCGCTGCTAGCAATGCGGCCATGAAAGCCCCAGCTGTGACGCAGGATGGTGCGTATCTGTTCGTCGTCTTCCACACTGCCGGGCTCGGGCAACTCGCGGCCAACCACGTAGTGGGAAAGGTCTGCGAGCAGTTTCAGATCGGGCATCTGTGCCAGCAGGTCGAGGGTGAACAATAGGTCGTTGGTGAGCCGGTAACGGTGGGTTTCCAGCAGGATCGGGAAGTCCACCTGTTCGGCCAGGCGTTGCCAGCCGTCGATCAGCCTGGCCGCCTCGGCCTGGGTACGCGGGCGCACGTCGGCTTGCAAGGTGAGGTGGTGACAGCCGTGACGGCTGATCACCTCCAATGCCCTGGCTAGATCTTCCACCGATTGCGGGAACAGTTGCCCTTCAATCTGCAAGCCCCTGGCCGTGGCCGCCGCGTGCAGGCGCTGCACCGATGCAGGTGCCCAGTAATGGTCGGTGATGCCGTCATAACCGGCGGCGGCGATGCGGTCCAGCTGCGCTTCGAGGCTGCCGGGCTCGGTTTGCATGGCCCACATCGATTGGAATACTAACAACTGGTGCATGGTCAGCCTCGCAATAACAGCTTCAGGGATACCTCAGGGTCGGCCAGGCTGGCCGGGTTGAGCGGGATTCGGGCAGTAATCAAGTGCTCGCACAGCTTGATGTCCTTGGCTGCGCGGTTACCCAAGGCCCAACTGCAGGCGCCCTGCAAACGGTGATGGTCGTCCAGGTAGAACAGCAGCTGGCCGCCGTCTGGCAATTCCCGGCGAACCATCAGCGCCGTCATCACCCCGACGGTGTGCAAGCCCCACGCGTATTGATCGGACCAGAAACCCGGGATCGTCTCGAACGCCAACTCCTGCCCTAGCAGGTTCAACGCCGCGAGACGGCCCTGGGCTTCGGCGTTGCGCCAGGTTTCCTGGCGCTGATAAAGGCCCGCCAGGCGAAACTCGCACACATCCCCCGCCGCGTAGATATCCGCCGCACTGGTGCGCAACTGCGCGTCGACACGAATGCCCTGCCCGACTTCCAAGCCCGCCGCCGCGGCCAACTCGATGTTAGGCTGCATGCCAATGCCGACCACCACCAGGTCGCAGGGCAGCCGTTGCCCGTCGACCAGTTGCACGGCGTCGACGTGGATGCACTCCAGCGCGACGTTCAAACGCACATCCACACCCTGCTCACGGTGCAAGGCCAGCAACGCGTCACTGATCACCGGCGGCAAAACCCGCCCTGCCAACCGTGGCCCGGCTTCCAACAACGTAACCTCGCAGCCCAGGCCCCGCGCTGTCGCCGCCACCTCCAAGCCGATAAAACCACCGCCGACCACCACCAGCCTGGCGCCAGGCTTTAATTCATTGCGCAAGACCAACGCGTCATCATGGGTGCGCAGGTAAAACACGTTGGCCTGCTCTTGGGGCAAGCGTCGCGCCCGGCCTCCGGTGGCCAGCAGCAGGCCGGCATAGGTCAACCATTGGCCGTTGGCCAGTTGCAACCGGTGGTGCTGGGGCTCCAGGCGGCTGACCGGGTTGGCGGCGATATGCTCGACCCCGAGCGCCGCCAACTGCTGGCTGTCGCACAGGCTGCATTGCGCCAGGTCGCTCGAACCTTGCAGCAAGCCCTTGGACAACGGTGGCCGTTCGTAGGGCAGATGCGCTTCATCGCCGATCAGGATCAGGCGCCCGCTGTAGCCTTCTTCAGGCAGGGTCAGTGCCGCACGGCCACCGGCATGGCCGGCGCCGACGATGATCAGGGGGGCGTTCATCCTTCGGCCGTGACGGCGAGCAGCACCCGCCCCGCATCCACCCGCACGGGGTAGGTCTTGAGGTTGACGCACACCGGCGCGCCCAAGGCCTTGCCGGAGCGGTAATCAAAGCGCCCGTTGTGCTTGGGGCACTCGATCACATGGTCCATCACCAGGCCGTCGGCCAGGTGGATTTTCTCGTGGGTGCACAGGCCGGCGGTGGCGAAGAATTCGTTATCGGCTGAACGGAACACCGCATAGGTCTGCGCGCCGTGGTCGAAGCGCAGCACGTCTTCTGCTTCTATTTCGCCCACGGCGCAGACGTCGATCCATTGATCGTTCATACATTTATCTCCAATGACTGGCTCTTACTCTATGGCGAGCGAGCTTGCTCGCGCTGGGCTGCGAAGCGGCCCTGGATTCGTCTGTACGGTGTAGGTCTGAAGGGTTATTGGGGCTGCTGCGCAGCCCAGCGGGAGCAAGCTCCCTCGCCACGGGTGGGGCGTTGGACGAAATAGCCGGGGTCGCTGCGCTGGCGCCAGATCGTCGGAATGATTTCCTGGTAGGCCTGCCACAAGTTGGCATACGGCGGCGGGCAGTCGCTGCGGATCTCTTCGTGCAGTTGACTGAGCGCGTGGTAAGGCACCATCGGGTACATGTGGTGTTCGAGGTGGTAGTTCATGTTCATGTAGATAAAGCGCAGCACGCGGTTCATGTAGATGGTGCGGCAGTTACTGCGGTGGTCGAGCACATCTTCGGCCAGGCCCACGTGTTGGCTGATTCCAAACAGGTAACCGAGCCAGGCGCCATAGAGGCTGGGCAGGCCCACCAGCATCAGCGGCAACCAGCTGTGCAGGTACAGCGCGGTGCCGATGATCAGGGCGTAGAGGCCGACCCAGATACGTGCATCTCGGTACACCTTGGGCCACTCTGATTCGGGGATGAAGTCCTGCTCCTGGGCGCTCATTCGCCCGAGCGCATGGCGGGCCACGCCGCTGAAAGTCTTCCAGGCCAGAGGCAGGTTGAACAGGCTGAGGGCCATCATCCATAAGCTTGGCGGGCGCGGTTCGACGATCTCCGGGTCACGGCCGACGACGATGGTGTCGGTGTGATGACGAGCATGGCTCCAGCGCCACACGTGGGGTTCGAAGAGGCACATGAAGCTCGCCACCTGATACAGCGCATCGTTCATCCAGCGGGTCTTGAAGGCGGTTCCGTGGCCGGTTTCGTGCCAGCGCGGGTTGGAGGCCGTACCGTAGAGCACACCGTAGGCGATAAAGAATGGCACGCAGGCCCAAGTGCCCCAGAACCAGTAGCCGCCGACACCGGTGGCCAACAACGTCGAGAACCACAGGGCGGTGTCGCGCAAGGCCGGGCCGTCACGGCGTTGCATCAGGGCTTTCATGCGATTGCGCGGGATGGGCGACTGGTACCAACGGGCCGAGACCAGGCCCTTGTCGGCGGCGCGGGCCGCTTCGGGGCCGGTGAGGCTGTAGTCGCGCCGAGCGCGGTGAGCGGTGTGTCCAGGCATTGTTATTGTTCTCCGCAAGCGTGGGTTTCAGGGGCTTTGCGAAACCAACGATAGAGCGCGGTTAAATCACCCTCAAGGCCTTGAATCCATTCCCTATCAAGCTATCATCCAGGCCCAGCGGGGCTTGATAGTTTTCTATCAAGACGCTCAAGGGGCCTGCCATGCACAACAACAAACGCCCAACCATCGCCACCGTTGCCGCCCATGCGGGGCTCAGCGTAGCCACCGTCGACCGCGTGCTGAACGCCCGCGCGCCGGTCAACCCCGGCACGGCCGAACAGGTGTTCCAGGCCGCCGAAGCGGTGGGCTATTTCGCCGCACGGTTGATCGGCCAGCGCATTCGCGAACGTCGGCCCACCTACCGTTTCGGCGTGCTGTTGCTGGGCACAGCCCAAGCCTTTTATGCGCAGTTGGCCCACGCCATCAGCGAGGCAGCGCAGCATCACGCCACCGCCAACCTGAGCTGCCAGTTCGACTACATCAACGACCGCACGCCCTCCGCCATCGTCGCGCAAATCGAACAACTGGCCGTGCAGTGCGACGCCCTCGCGGTAGTCAGCTTCGCCCATCCGTTGATCAACGCCTGCCTGGCGCAGATCCGCACAGCGGGCGTGCCGGTGGTTGCCCTGCTCTCGGACATCCATGAACACGCTGCCGAACCCTATGTAGGCCAGGACAACCACGTGGTCGGGCGCACCATGGGTTGGCTGCTGGCGCGCACCTGCGGCGCACGCAAAGGCAGCGTGGGCATCCTGTTGGGCGGCCATCGTTTTCTCGGCCATCAGGCACGGGTCGAGGGCTTGCACAGCTACCTGGCCGAACACGCGCCGGGGCTCAAGCCGTTGGAGCCGCTGATCAACCTGGACAACTGCGACATCACCGAAGAAGCCACGCTCGACCTGCTCAGCCGCCATACCGATTTGCGTGGGTTATGCGTGGTGGGCGGTGGTGGCGACGGTGTGATCAACGCCCTGGCGCAACTGCCCAAGCGCCCGACGCTGTGCTGCATCCTGCAAGAGTCCACGCCCTTGTCGCGTCAGGCATTGAGCAACGGCTTGATTGATGTGGTGATGGACTCGCAGCCACGGCAGACGGCCGTGGCGCTGGTGGAGTTGCTGGTGCGCTTGCAGAGTGATGAGGGGTTTGACCCATTGAGGCACCGCGTGCATATACCGCCGCAGATAGTGACCCCGGAAAACCTGTGCAGCTGATCGGTTTGGCTTGAGGTTTCAGCGCTCACGGAAATCGGCGGCGCTCAAGCCAAATCGACTCATCTTGTTGTATAGCCCGCCCCGCGACACATCCAGTTGCTGTGCGGCCAGACGAATGTTGCCGCGGGTGCTGGTGAGCGCGGCAACGATGGCGTGCATTTCATGGCTGCTCAAATCCTGCGCGGGCTGGGGCTGGTAGGCGCGCAACGTGGTGCGTTGCGGGGTTTCCAGCGGCAAGTCGGTCGATTGAATCAGCTCGCCCATCGCCAGGTTGGTCGCCCGCTCAATGACGTTCTCCAGTTCCCGCACGTTGCCCGGCCAGCCATGGGCTGACAGCAACGCCAACGCATCCGGCGCGAAACCTTGCACCGCTTTACGTAGCGAGCGGGCACAGCGCTGCAGGAAATGCCGCGCCAGCAATGGGATATCGTCACGGCGCATACGCAGCGGCGGCACGCTCAGGTTCAGCACGTTGAGTCGGTAGTAAAGGTCTTCACGAAACGCACCCTCGGCCACCGCCTGGCTCAGGTTGCGATGGGTGGCGGCGATGATGCGCACGTCGACTTGCCGCGATTGCTTGGCCCCGACGCGGGTGATTTCACCCTCCTGCAAAACCCGTAGCAGACTGACCTGGGCATCGAAGGACATGTCGCCGATTTCATCCAGGAAGATGGTGCCGCCATCCGCCAGTTCGAACTTGCCTGCCGCCCCACCCCGCGCCGAGCCGGTGAACGCGCCTTCGACGTGGCCGAACAGTTCGCTCTGCACCAGGTCCCGTGGGATCGCGCCGCAGTTGACCGCCACAAACGGGC
Source organism: Pseudomonas sp. PA-1-3F (assembly GCF_021609665.1). Taxonomy (NCBI): domain Bacteria; kingdom Pseudomonadati; phylum Pseudomonadota; class Gammaproteobacteria; order Pseudomonadales; family Pseudomonadaceae; genus Pseudomonas; species Pseudomonas sp. PA-1-3F. The sequence goes on from NZ_WJZD01000026.1 coordinate 70,433, forward strand.
CGTTGCAACGCTCGCTGCCGTTATGAATGGCCTGGGCAAACAGTTCCTTGCCGGTGCCGCTTTCGCCGAGGATCAAGGTGGTGGACTCGCTGCGACTGGCAATACGCCCCAGGTGCAGAGCGTCTTGTATGGCCCGCGAGGTGCCCAGGATGGTCTCGAAGGTATAGCGGGCCTGGGTTCCGATAATGCGCCGGGTAATCTCGCGGATACGGCGGTTTTCGCGCACCGACACAATCACCCCACCCTGCTCCAGTGGGCATACCGAAACCAGGCAGGCGAGTTGACTGCCGTCGTGCAAGTGGAAGGTGCAATCGCGGTCGCGCACAGGCTCACCCAGCGCGTCGCTCAATTCGCTGCGGCCCAGGCGCTGGAAAGGACTGCCGATCAACTCGCGCCCTACCCCGAACAATTGCCGCGCATAACGGTTGAGCGCCTTGATGCAGCCACGCTCATCGAGCACCACCAAGCCTTCGTTGAGCACTTCGAGTACGGCCTGTTGTTCTTCCAGTAACACCTGCAGCGCCATCTGCCGCGACACCGCTTCGGCCGCCGCTTGAACGGTGCCCAGGGTATGAAAATGAAACCAGCCGGGCTCGGCGGTCAGGGTGAGCATGGCCAGGGTCTGGCCTTGGGCATCTTTGATCGGCGCGGCGGCGCAGTGCATGTGGCGCTGGCGCAGGCCGCTGGCGAAATTTTCTTCAGCCAGCACATACACCAGGCGATCTTCGGCCAGGGCCAGGCCGGTGCAGTTGGTGCCTTGCACCGATTCGAGCAAGCGACTGCCCACCGGGGTGATGTCCAGCCCGCAAAAATACAGAGTCGTGCCCTCGGCATCCGTGAGGTTGATATGCCCCCGCGGGTTGTAAGCCAGCAATCCATGCATGACCTGCGCGGCGGCGGCGATCAGGGCGCGATGGTGGGCCAGGGTCGCCGCCAGCGCATGAGGCGCAACAAAGCGGTAGTCGCTGTTACCGGGCTCGATACCCGCCTCGACACTGCGTCGCCAGGAATCCCAGATGACTTGGCGTACGCCGTCGGGACGCACGACTTGGCCAGCCAGGCATTGGCGCCACGCCTGTTCCAACGCGGCAATGGGCCCGTCGTTCAGCGCGGCAGGCCCCAGGTTCGTGAGGTATTCGAGGTCTTGCACACTGAACGCCTGGGTCATTGCGGTTATCCATGTTCATATTTTCGACATGTCAGTATAGACATGTCACAAACATGAACACTTTTTGTTTAATTAAAATAATAACCCCATATAAATCAGCCAGTTATAAATTGGCACAGGCCTTGCTCCTGCCCCAATGTCACCCAGGACGGTCCTGGGGGCCCACAACAACAAGAGGGGTCGTTTCATGAGTACACAGAACATCCGCCTGGGCTTGATCGGTGCCGGCCGCATGGGCAGCTTCCATGGCCTTACCGCCGCACGCCACATCCCCGGTGCCTGCCTCGCCGCCATCGCCGATCCCGTCCCAGGCCAGGCCGCTCGCCTGGCAGCAGAACTGGGGGTGGACAAGGCCTACACCGACCCGCAACAGCTGCTGGACGACCCGGACATCGACGGCGTGCTCATCGCCGCCCCTGCCCGTAGCCACACGGAGCTGGTGATCAACGCCGCACGCGCCGGCAAGGGTATCTTCTGCGAAAAGCCCATGGCGATTACCCTGGACGAAGCCGACCGCGCCATCGCCGCCGCTGCCGATGCACGGGTGCCCTTGCAGGTCGGCTTCAATCGGCGCTTCGCCAAGAGCTTTCGCACGGCGCACCTCGACGTCGTCGCCGGACGTATTGGCACGCCGCAGCTGCTACGCTCGCTGACCCGCGACCCGGCGCTGAACAACCCGGCCAACTCACCGCAATGGGTGATCTTCCTCGAAACCCTGATCCACGACTTCGACACCTTGCGCTACCTCAACCCTGGGGCCGAAGTGGTACAGGTGCAGGTGATGGCCGACGCACTGATTGCCCCGCAATTCAAAAGCCAAGGTTTGCTCGACACCGCCGTGGTCACCCTGCGCTTTGACAACGGCGCCATTGCCACCGCCGAAGCCAGCTTCCAGGCCGTGTATGGCTACGACGTGCGCGGCGAAGTGTTCGGCAGCAAGGGCATGCTGAGCATGGGCAGCCTTAACGACTGCGACCTGGTGCGCTACCTGGCCGAGGGCATCCAGGCAGACACCCAGCGGATGGACACCGACCTGCTGCGCGACGCCTACATTGCCGAGCTCAACCACTTTGTCGACTGCCTGCGCAGCGGCGCCAAGCCCCTGGCCAGCGGTGAAGATGCGCGCGCAGCCCTGGCAATTGCCCGTGCCTGCATTGAGTCGTACCAAACCGGCAAGGCCGTGGCCGTTCAAGGAGCCCGCTGATGATGCCGTTCAAATTGGCCGTCAGTGCCGAAATGGTGTTTCTCGACCTGCCCTTCATCGAACGGGTCAAACGTATTCATGCCTTGGGCTTCAGCGCCGAAATCTGGAGTTGGGCCGACAAGGACATCAATGCCTTGGCGGCGACCGGCGCGGACTTCACCTCGATGACCGGCTACCTCACCGGCACCCTCACCGAGCCCGACGGCATCCGCCAATTGCTCGACAGCGCCCGTGAGTCCCTGGGCATTGCCGAGCGCCTCAATTGTCCCAGCCTCAATCTGCATGGCACGGGCCTGGGTGAAGGCGGCCTGCCCGTGCAGCCCGTCAGCCACACCACCGGGCGCATGTGGCTGAGTGCTTGCAAGAGCCTGGAAAAAATCGCGCGCCTGGGAGAAGACGCCGGCCGCGTATTCCTGCTGGAAAACCTCAACACCGCCGTCGATCACCCAGGTACACCGCTCGCACGTGCCGACGACACCCTGGCCCTGATCGAAGCCGTCGGCAGCCCGCATTTGAAGATGAACCTGGACCTGTACCACGCGCAGATTGGCGAAGGTAACCTGATCGAATTGATCCAGCGCGCTGGCAGCGCCATCGGCGAAATCCAGGTCGCTGATGTGCCTGGACGCAAGGAGCCCGGCACGGGCGAAATCCACTACCCGGCCATTGCCCGGGCCTTGCACGCCATGGGTTACACCGGTGTGGTCGGCCTGGAGGGCTGGGCCAGCGGCGACAGCGAGTCGGCCCTGGAGCGTTTCCGTCAGGCATTCACCCTATAACAATAAAAGGAACAGCCTCATGCACCGTTATTCATTACTAGTGGCCGCGCTGTTGTTGGTGTTCAGCCAGTGGACCTTCGCTGCCTATCGCATCGGCGTGAGCATTGCCCGGGTGGACGATAACTTCATGACCTATGTGCGCACCGGCCTGGAGGCGGCAGCCAAACACCAGGACGTGCAGATCCAATTCGAAGACGCCCAGGGCGATGTAGTGCGCCAGCTCAATCAGGTCGAAGGCTTTCTCAACCAGAAGGTCGATGCGGTGATCGTGCTGCCGGTCGACACCGCCGCCACCGCCAACATCACCCGCGCAGCCGTGGCGGCGAAGACGCCGCTGGTGTACGTCAACCGCCACCCGGATGAGCGCACGCTGCCTGAGGGCGTGGTCACCGTGGCCTCCAACGACATCGAAGCGGGGCAATTGCAGATGCGTTACCTCGCCCAAAAACTGGGTGGCAAAGGCAACGTGGCGATCGTCATGGGCGACCTTGCGCAGAACGCCACCCATGCCCGCACCGAGGGGGTCAAACAGGTGCTCAAGGACTTTCCTGGGATCAAGATCGTCGAGCAACAAAGCGCCGAATGGCAGCGCAGCAAGGGGATGGACCTGACCAGCAACTGGTTGCTGGCCGGCACCCCGTTCAATGCCATTGTCGCCAACAACGATGAAATGGCGATTGGCGCGGCCATGGCCTTGCAGCAAGCGGGCAAGGCCAAGGGCGAGATTGCGATTGTCGGCATCGACGGCTTGCCCGATGGCCTGGCAGCGATCAAGCGCGGGCTGCTGGCGGGCTCAGTGTTCCAGGACCCCAAGGCCCAGGCTGCCCAGGCCGTGCAAGCGGCGGTGCGGATGATCAAGGGCGAGCAAGTTGACGCGCAGGTGTGGGTGCCTTTCGAGCTGATCACGCCTGAGCAGGTGGGGGTGTTTGAGCAGCGCTACAAATAACTCGAACAATCAGCTGGATACTATCGAAGGCAGAAGCGGCAACTGTGGCGAGGGAGCTTGCTCCCGCTGGACTGCGTAGCAGTCCCAGCCTTTTTAAACAAAGAGCGGGGCCGCTTCGCGCCCCAGCGGGAGCAAGCTCCCTCGCCACGTGGTTATCGTATCAATCCAGGTCACTTGCATCATGGCGCTCGGGCAACTGATCATCCCCCGACACCCGGTTCACCCGCCGCCCACGCTGCACCGCCGGCCGCGCATCAATCGCATCCGCCCAGCGCATCACATGCTTGTATTCATGCACCGACAAAAACTCTGCCGCACCATACAAACGGCCTTTGACCAACCCACCGTACCAAGGCCATATGGCGATATCGGCAATGGTGTATTCATCCCCGGCGATGTATTGGCTGACCGCCAGGCGCTTATCCAGCACATCCAGTTGGCGCTTGGTCTCCATGGCGAAGCGGTTGATCGGGTATTCCATCTTGCTCGGCGCATAGGCATAGAAATGCCCAAAGCCGCCCCCCAGGTAAGGCGCGCTGCCCATCTGCCAGAACAGCCACGACAGGCATTCAGCCCGTGCGGCGGGCTCCGTGGGCAGGAACGCACCGAACTTCTCGGCCAGGTACTGCAAAATCGCGCCTGATTCGAACACGCGAATCGGTGTGGCGCCGCTGTGGTCCATCAGCGCCGGAATCTTCGAGTTCGGGTTCACCGCCACAAAGCCACTGCCGAACTGGTCGCCGTCGCCGATCTTGATCAGCCAGGCGTCGTATTCCGCGCCGCTGTGCCCCAGCGCCAGCAGCTCTTCCAGCAGGATCGTGACCTTCTGCCCATTGGGCGTGGCCAGGGAGTATAACTGCAGCGGGTGCTTGCCCACCGGCAGCGGCTTTTCGTGAGTGGCGCCGGCGATGGGCCGGTTGATGCTGGCGAAGGTGCCGCCGCTTTCGGTGTCCCAGGTCCAGACTTTGGCAGGTACGTACTCGGTCATAATCAATGCTCCAGAGGCGCTTGCGATCAACTAAGCGCTCCAGACTAAACCAAAGGTCGATGATTCGTCACACCTATCAGCATGGAAGATCCGGCATGAATGATCGACTCGACGACCTCCTCGCCGACCACTTGCACGTACTGTTCTGCGGCATCAACCCTGGCAAGGGCTCGGCAGCCCTCGGCCTGCATTTTGCCAATCGCAGCAATCGTTTCTGGCGCACCATGCACCTGGCCGGTTTCACGCCCAATGAAATTCGCCCGCAAGACGGCGCCACCTTGCTGCACTACGGTTGCGGATTGACCACTTTGGTGGCACGGCCAACGGCCAGTGCAGGCGAGTTGGCGCGGCATGAGTTCCAGGACGCGGCTGCGGCGCTCGAACATAAAGTTCGCCGCCATGCCCCGCGTTTCGTCGCGTTCCTCGGCAAGCCCGGCTATAGCGCACTGACCGGCCAGCGCGAGGTCGCCTGGGGTTTGCAAGCGCAGCTACTGGGCGACGCCTGGGTATGGGTGCTGCCCAACCCCAGCGGGCGCAACCTGGCGTTCAGCCTGGATCAATTGGTGCAGGCGTATCGGCTGCTGCACAACGCCGTTGCGCAATCCAGGCCCGCGCCCTTAATCTCGTGAGCCCAACACCCTGTAAGCAATGGAGGCTGCATGAAACTGGTCGGAATGCTGGACTCGCCCTACGTACGCCGCGTGGCTGTTTCCCTGGAGTTATACGGGGTGGACTTTGTGCATGAACCGCTGTCGGTGTTCAGCACTTACGCTGAATTTGCCCAGATCAACCCGGTAGTCAAGGCCCCTTCCCTGGTGCTGGACGATGGGACGATGCTGATGGATTCGAGCCTGATCCTCGATTACCTGGAAGCGCTGGCGCCGGCTGACAAAAAGCTGCTGCCCCAACAACCGGCGGCACGCGCCCGCGACCTGCAACTGCTTGGGCTCGCGCTGGCGGCCTGTGAAAAAAGCGTGCAGATCGTCTATGAACACAACCTGCGCCCCGCTGAAAAATTGCATGCGCCTTGGCTTGAGCGCGTTACCGGGCAATTGCTGGCGGCCTATACGTTGCTGGACAAGCAACTGGCGGGCAACGAGGCGCTGACCCAGGCCTCCCTCACCGCAGCGGTCGCCTGGTCGTTCAGCCAGTTCACCGTGGCCTCGGTGGTGAAGGCCGATGCGTTCCCCAACCTCAAGCGCCATGCCGAACGCCTGGAGCAGCACCCGGCGTTCAAGCGTTACCCCATCGAATGAACTTGCCCTAATGTGTAGGAGCGAGCTTGCTCGCGAAAAACTCATAGACGCCGCGTTTACTCAGGCTACACGCGTTATCGTTGACGTTTTTCGCGAGCAAGCTCGCTCCTACAGGGAGCCCTGTTGGTGTCGCTACACCCACCCGCCGTCGACGATAAAGTTCTGCGCCGAGCACATCGCCGAGGCATCCGAGGCCAAAAACAGCGCCATGTTGGCGATGTGTTCCGGCATCACGCTGCCGGGCAGGCACTGACTGCGGGCGATGAGCTCCTTGGCGGCGTCGTCGACCCACATGGCCAGTTGTTTTTCGGTCATCACCCAACCCGGCACCAAGGTGTTGACGCGGATATGGTTGGGCCCCAGTTCACGCGCCAGGGCCCGGGTCATGCCGTGGGCGGCAGCCTTGCTGGCGGCGTATACGGGGTAGCCGGCCGAGGCCATCATCCAGCCCACCGAGCCCAGGTTGATGATCGAGCCGCTACCAGCCTCCTTCATCATGGGCACCACCGCCTTGGCGGCAAAGAAGGCGTGCTTGAGGTTGACCGCAATCAGTTGGTCGAACATGTGCGAGTCGATTTCTTCCAGGCTGTGGCGCACATCGTTCGCCGCATTGTTGACCAGTACCGTGATCGGCCCCAGGGAGTGCTCGAAACGCCCGATCGCCGCACGGTAGCCGATCTCGTCGGTGATATCGCAGCACTCGAACTCGACACTCTGGCCTTTGGAGTTGAGCAGCGCCGCCAAGCGTTCACCCTGGCTCTGTGCACGGTCCACAAACGCCACCTTGGCACCCTGCGCGGCGAAGGCCCGCACCATGAACTCGCCAATCCCCGAAGCCCCGCCGGAAACCAGCACGGTTTTGTCCTTGAGGTCGGGATAAATCGCTTGCTGGGTAGTCATAACAATGAGTGCTCCGCTTAATTAGTCTTATTTTATTTTGCAAGAACGGCGTTAAAGGCTATAAATCTGCTGTCATATCGACAAAATATCTCAAATTAGTAGAACTATTCCAGCAAAACAACAAAAGGAAGTTCGACCATGAAGCACCCTCGATACCTGCTGTCCGGCCTCGCGCTGTCTATGCTGATCGCCAGCGGCGGCGCGCACGCAGCCGGCCTTAGCAGCGAACACAAACCCTTCGGTAAAACCAACGATGGCACCGCCGTCGAACAGTACGTGTTGCGCAACAGCCACGGCATGCAAGCCACGGTGATCACTTACGGCGGTGTGCTGCAGTCGCTCAAGGTGCCGGACAAACACGGCAAGCTCGACGACGTGGTGCTGGGCTTCGACGACGTGCAAGGCTATCAAGGCGGTACCGCGTTTTTCGGCGCCACCATCGGCCGCTTCGGCAATCGCCTGGCCGGCGGCGCCTTCGAACTCGACGGCAAACGCTACCAGGTGCCGCTCAACGACGGCCCCAATTCATTGCATGGCGGCGCCCAGGGCTTCGACAAGCAGGTGTGGCAAGCCAAATCGGTCAAGGACAAAGACTCGGTGGGGGTCACCCTCACCTACCTGTCCAAGGACGGGGAAATGGGCTTTCCGGGCAACTTGAAGACCGAGGTCACCTACCGCCTCAACGACAACAACGAACTGCACATCGACTACACCGCCACCACCGACAAACCGACGGTGCTCAACCTCACCAACCACAGCTACTTCAACCTGGCCGGCGCGGGCAACGGCGACATTCTCAAGCAGGTCGCCACCTTGCACGCCAGCCACTACACACCGGTGAATGCCACCTTGATTCCCACCGGCGAACTGGCGCCGGTCAAGGGCACGCCAATGGATTTCCTGAAACCGACCGCCATCGGCCAGCACATCAAGGACGACCATCCGCAGCTCAAATTCGCCGAGCCCAAGCAAGGTGGCTTCGACTTCAACTGGGCGCTGGATACCAAAGGGGACGTCAAGCAGTTGGCCGCCGAGGTGCATGATCCTGAATCAGGACGGCGTTTGCAGCTCTACACCACAGAGCCTGGCGTACAGTTTTATACCAGCAACTTCCTCGACGGTTCGGTGAAGGGCAAAGGCGGCAAGACCTATCAGCATTGGAGTGGGTTTACTTTGGAGACCCAGCATTTTCCGGATGCGCCTAACCAGCCGAGCTTTGCCTCGACCCGCTTGAATCCTGGGCAGACTTACACCCAACACACTATTTTCAAGTTCACCGCTGATTAAATTGTGGGAGCTGGCTTGCCTGCGATAGCGGTGGCACAGGCTACACAATTATTGCCTGAACCAACGCTATCGCAGGCAAGCCAGCTCCCACATTGGTTTTTCACAGCGCCTGGGCTCAGCGTTGTTTCATGCGGTCGATGACCACGGCCAACAGCAGGATCGAACCACGGATCACATACTGGTAGAAGGTATCGATGTTCTTCAGGTTCATCGCATTCTCGATGATCGCCAGAATCAACACCCCGGCAATCACATGGCGGATCATGCCGATACCGCCGCTCAGCGACACCCCACCCAGCACGCAGGCCGAGATCACCGTCAGCTCGAAGCCCTGGCCGATCATCGGCTGGCCGGAGGTCATGCGTGAAGCCAGGATCACTCCCGCCAGCGCGCCAATCAGGCCGTGCACGGCAAAGATCAGGATCTTGGTGCGGTCAACGTTCACGCCCGCCAGCAGCGCCGCCTCCGGGTTACCGCCGATGGCCATGGTGTTGCGCCCATAGGTGGTGTAGTTGAGCAGCCAGCCGAAGAACAGGAAGCAGACAATGGTGATCAGGATCGGCACCGGCACACCAAACAATTGGCCGTTGCCGAACACGAAGAATTGCTCCTGGGACACGCCTACCGCCTTGCCGTCGGCAAAGATGTAAGCCAGGCCGCGCACGATTTGCATGGTCGCCAGCGTAGTGATCAAGGCGTTGACCCGCAGCTTGGCGATCACAATGCCATTGATCAGCCCCACCATCAGGCCCATCAGCAGCGCTGCGCCAATGCCCAGGATCACGCTGTCGGTATCGCGCATTACAATCGCCGCAACTACCCCGGCGCAGGCGATCACCGAGCCTACCGACAGGTCGAAGTGCCCCGAGGCCAGGCAGAACAGCATGGTGCACGCGGCAATACCGACAGTCGAAATCGCCAGGCCCAAGCCGCGCATGTTGAGCGGAGAGAGGAAGTTATCGATCAGCAGCGCGCACAGTACGAAGATGCCCACCGCCGCCAAGAGCATCGCCCAGTTATCGAGCAATGCACGCATATCGAGGGGTTTGCGTGCCGAGGGCAACGCGTTGTTTTGAATGGTCATGGTCGTCTCTCAGTTCGCCAGGCCGCGTGGCAAGGCCAGTTGCAGCAGGTTGGATTCAGTCGCGTGCTCGCGCAGTTGTTCGCCGCGCAGGGCGCCTTCGCACAGCACCAGGATGCGGTCAGAGATGCCCATCACCTCCATCAGGTCGCTGGACACCACGATCACCGCAATGCCACTGGCCGCCAGGTTATGGATGATCTGGTAGATCTCCGACTTGGCGCCGATGTCGATACCGCGAGTGGGTTCGTCGAGCAGCAACACCTTCATCGGCATCGACAGCCAGCGGCCAAGAATGGCTTTCTGTTGGTTGCCGCCGGACAGGTACAGGATCTTCTGCGCCGCGTTCGGCGTTTTGACCCGCATCGCCTGGATCTGTCGGTCGGCGTTACCTTTCTCCCAGCCTTCGCGCAACAGCCAGCCAAAGGTGGAATGGGCGCCACGCGCGCTGATGTTGATGTTTTCAGCGACGCTGCCCAGCGGGATGATGCCCTCTTTCTTGCGATCCTCCGGACACAGCAATACCCCGGCGGCGATGGCGTCCCGGGGTGAGCGCAGTTGCAGCGCTTGCCCGCACAGTTCCAGGCTGCCGGCACTGGCGCGCTCTAACCCACTGAGCAAGCGAAACAGCTCGGTACGCCCCGCCCCCACCAGCCCGAACAGGCCCAGGATCTCGCCCTTGCGCACCTGGAAACTGATCGGTTCACGCAGGCCCGGGCCGAGCAAGCCGTCCACCTTGAGCGCGACTTCGCCTTGCTCGCGCGGGCGGTAATCGTAGATGTCCTGGATATCGCGACCGACCATGCAGGTCACCAACTGGTCGTGGGTCAGCGTGCTCATGTCCTCGAACGTACGCACGTAGCGACCGTCCTTGAAGACCGTCACCGCATCGCAGATACGGAACACTTCTTCCATACGGTGCGACACGTAGAGCACCACTTTGCCCTCCTCGCGCAGGCGCGTGATGATGGCCATCAAGCGGTCGATTTCCCGCGCCGAGAGGCTACTGGTCGGCTCGTCAAAGGCGATCACATGGGCGCCACGGGACAGCGCCTTGGCGATTT
>NZ_WJZD01000027.1:0-80438 GCF_021609665.1 Pseudomonas sp. PA-1-3F
ACGCCTTCGGCAACCTCATCCGCGAACGACGCGGCAAGGGCCAGCAACTCGTCACTGAGTACCGCTACGACTGCCAGCATCGGTTGGTCGGGGTTACAACGCCCAACGGCCAAACCGCCAGCTATCGCTATGACCCATTTGGACGCCGCATCAGCAAAACCGTGGACGACAAAACCACCGAGTTTTTCTGGCAAGGCGACAAGCTGATTGCCGAACACCATGCAGAGCGCCATCGCAGCTATCTCTACGAACCCGACAGCTTCCGCCCATTGGCCCTGTTGGAAGGTTTCGGCCCAAAAGAAACCACGCCCTACCACTACCAACTCGACCACCTCGGCACCCCGCAGGAACTGACCAGCCCCGAAGGCGAAATCATCTGGTCCGCCCACTACCGCGCCTACGGCCAGATCGCCCGGCTCGACGTGGGCAAGGTCGACAATCCGCTGCGGTTTCAAGGCCAGTATTTCGATGCGGAAAGCGGGCTGCATTACAACCGCCATCGCTACTACAATCCGGATATTGGTCGTTACCTGACACCGGACCCGGTGAAGTTGGCGGGGGGGATCAATGGGTACCAGTACGTACTCAATCCAACGGGATGGACAGACCCGTTAGGCTTGAATAATTGCCCGGGGCAAAACGGATGCAATGCTAGAACAGAGCCTCAGGATCCCGCGATTGATGCCAAAGTCAATGCAGGCGAACCAAATAGGCCCTCTGCAACACAACGTCCGACAGCATTTGCCAGCGAGTCAAAACTAAATGAGCATTACGAGAAGCATGGACCTGAATTCGGCGCTGGCTCCAGTCACGAATACTTACTCACCGCACAACATGTAATAAATGAAGGCACGCCGGTTCATTATTCGTATAGAAACACCCCAACAACCGGATACGTTTTACTAATGGGAACAAATAGAACAGGGCAAGCGAAATTTGCGTTTGCGGGAACGAATACAAGCGGTCATATTACGACGTTGCATGCAAAAAGCGGAAAAGACTTCTGGAGGATGATAAATGGCGACCCCTCTGACAAAACCATCAGACCATACAGAAAATAGCTATATAAAAGCACAGGTGTTAGCACTCAATGAGCATATAGAGGAAGACATAACTCTGCTCATTGAAGGAACCATCATAAATTGCTTCGTCAGCTACTGCCCATATGACATAGAGATCGGGAAGACCTACAACGTCGAGCTGACAATGAATCTATCTGACGATTATGAGATCGAGAAGGTCGAACCGAGAGCACCATTGATTGAAAAGATAAGACCCGGCTACGCCTACCTGCTTTATGGAAACCTATGCGACACACAGTTTCACAGCTTCGCCTCATTAAACGATGAGGATATACACTATGACCACCCTGAATATAACGAGCATTTCATAAAACTAAAAGTCGACAGAATCGACGTCAGCTTTCGTTGATCATCAAGCGAGCCCGCATGAAAACGAATTCTTTGGCTCGGTGCCTCCTAGACGATGAGCCGAATACCCAGCACAATCGGCTCACAAAATGAGCCGAATAGACCCTCTATTCGGCTCACGCACCCAGGCACTCATCCATGGATCATCCGAACTGGATCTGGCAACACACCGACTGGCCTCACTTTCACTGGCAGCCTGGGCGGCTGGCGGCCTTGCTGCGCGAGTGTGGGCAGGCCCAAGGCAAGCTACTGGGCATGCTGGGTTCTGTCACCCAGGCAGTCAGCGCGCAGAATGAATTGGATGCCCTGCTGCAAAATATCCTGACCTCTTCGGCCATCGAGGGTGAGCAGTTGAACGTTGGTTCGGTGCGCTCCTCCCTGGCACGACGAATGGGTTTGGAAGTCACGAAGGACGGCCAGGTCAGCCGCCGCAGTGAAGGGCTGGCCGATCTGATGATGGATGCCACCGAGCAATTTGCGCAGCCGTTCACCCTCGCGCGCCTGATGAATTGGCACCATTTGTTGTTCCCAGAGCCTGAGGCAGGCTTTGCCACACGCGAGCTCAGCGTCGGCGCGTTGAGGGGCAATGAGCCGATGCAGGTGGTGTCGGGCAGGCTTGATCGGCCAACCGTGCATTTTGAGGCGCCGCCACGTCACGGCCTGGAGCACGCTGTGGAGGATTTCCTGGAGTGGTTCGAAACCAGTCGCAATCAACCTGAACTGGATCCATTGGTTCGTGCAGGTGTTGCGCATTTCTGGTTCATCACCTTGCATCCTTTCGATGACGGCAATGGTCGCCTGACGCGCGCCATCACTGACTTGGCCTTGGCCCAAGGCGAACACCACGCCATTCGCTTTTACGCCATGTCGGCCAGCATCCTGGAGGACCGGGCCGGTTACTACACCGCCTTGGAGTCCAGTCAAAAGGCCACGCTGGATATCACCGACTGGCTGGAATGGTTTCTTAAAACCCTGTTGCGCAGCCTGCAACAGGCGATGACACGGATAGACCGGGTGTTGGCCAAAAGCCGGTTCTGGCAGCAGCACCGTGGCGTCTCGCTCTGCGTCGAGCAAGTCAAGGTACTCAATCGCCTGCTCGAGGGTGGTGAGCGGGGCTTCGAACAGGGCATCAGCGCCGCGCAATACCAAGCGGTGGCCAAAGTGTCCAAGGCCACTGCGACGCGGCACCTGGCAGACCTGCTGGAGAAAAACTGCCTGGTGCGCCTCCCCGGGGGTGGCCGCAGTACGCGTTATCACGTCAATCCCCCTTACGAGTAACCCCCACTCATTTGCCCCAATCCCCCATGTCTGCTAGTGTCGCGCCGGTTTACCGTCTACCGGAATTGCCGCCATGGCCCGCAAAAAAGTTGCACTCGATTTCGAACAATCCCTCGCCGACCTGCAAGCCCTGGTCGAGCGTCTGGAGAACGGCGAGTTGTCGCTGGAAGACTCGTTGACAGCGTTTGAGCAAGGCATCGGCCTGACCCGCGACTGTCAGAGCGCGTTGGCGCAGGCGGAGCAGAAGGTCCAGGTGTTGCTGGAGCGTGACGGGGAGTTGGCCGAAGAGCCTTTCGATGCGGAACAGCCGGAATGATCAGCGCATACCAGGCCAGTAGCCAAGCCCGGGTGAATGCCGCGCTGGAGCCCCTGTTTGTTGCGCCAAGCCCGGAAATGACGCGCCTCTATGAGGCCATGCGCTACAGCGTGATGAATGGCGGCAAGCGTGTGCGCCCGTTGCTGGCCTATGCCGCCTGCGAAGCTCTCGGGGCGCCGGCAGCCGAGGCGAATGGTGCGGCCTGTGCGGTCGAGTTGATCCACGCCTATTCCCTGGTGCATGACGACTTACCGGCAATGGACGACGATGATTTGCGTCGCGGCCAGCCCACCACCCACAAAGCCTTCGATGAGGCCTACGCAATTCTGGCCGGAGATGGCTTGCAGAGCCTGGCGTTCAGCGCATTGCTGGACCCGACGCTAAGCAGCGTCAACGCCGAGATCCGCCTGCGCATGGTCACCGCCTTGGCCCACGCCGCAGGCCCGGCTGGCATGGTCGGCGGGCAAGCCATCGACATGGGCTCGGTCAGCCTCAAGCTGGATCAAAAAGCCTTGGAACACATGCATCGCCACAAGACCGGCGCGCTGATTGAGGCGGCCGTGCAGTTGGGCGCCCTGGCCAGTGGCCGCGCCGGCGCCGAGCAATTGGCGGCCCTGCAGACCTACTCCCGCGCTATCGGCCTGGCCTTCCAGGTGCAGGACGATATTCTCGACGTGGAAAGTGATACCGCCACCCTCGGCAAACGCCAAGGCGCCGATATCGCACGGAACAAGCCGACTTATCCTGCATTGCTGGGGCTGCAAGCCGCCAAGGCGTATGCCGTCGAGCTGCGCGACCAGGCCCTGGATGCCCTGCGACCTTTCGACGCGGCGGCCGAGCCACTGCGTGACCTGGCGCGGTATATCGTCGAACGTCGCCACTGACAGCCGCGGCCATTTGCGCCGCATATCGGCCAAGTTAGGCCCTCTGCGTGGGCAGTTTGCACGGCTTGAGGTAAACTGCCGCCTCTTCTATACCTATAACGATTCGCCTGATGCCCACGACGTTTCAAGAGATTCCCCGCAAACGCCCGTCTACGCCCCTGCTCGACCGTGCTGCCACGCCGGACGGCCTGCGTCGACTGGGTGAAGCCGAGCTGGAAACCCTGGCCGATGAGCTGCGCCTGGAATTGCTCTACACGGTCGGCCAGACCGGTGGGCATTTTGGCGCCGGGCTGGGCGTGATCGAGCTGACCATCGCCTTGCATTACGTGTTCGACACCCCGGACGACCGGCTGGTGTGGGACGTGGGCCACCAGGCGTATCCGCATAAAATCCTCACCGGCCGTCGCGAGCGCATGGCCAGCCTGCGCCAGAAGGACGGCCTGGCCGCCTTCCCGCGCCGTTCCGAGAGCGAGTACGACACCTTTGGCGTCGGCCACTCCAGCACGTCCATCAGTGCAGCGCTGGGCATGGCGATTGCCGCCCGCCTGCAAGGCAGTGAGCGCAAGGCGATTGCGGTGATTGGTGATGGCGCGCTGACCGCAGGCATGGCCTTCGAAGCGCTGAACCATGCGCCGGAAGTGGACGCCAACATGTTGGTGATCCTCAACGACAACGACATGTCGATTTCGCGCAACGTGGGTGGCCTGTCCAATTACCTGGCGAAGATCCTCTCCAGCCGTACCTACGCCAGCATGCGCGAAGGCAGCAAGAAAGTGCTGTCGCGCCTGCCTGGCGCGTGGGAAATCGCGCGTCGCACCGAAGAATACGCCAAGGGCATGCTGGTACCCGGCACCCTGTTCGAAGAGCTGGGCTGGAACTACATCGGCCCTATCGACGGCCACGACCTGCCCACCCTGATCGCCACGTTGCGCAACATGCGCGACCTCAAGGGCCCGCAATTCCTGCATATTGTCACCAAAAAAGGCAAAGGTTTCGCTCCGGCGGAAGTCGACCCGATTGGTTACCACGCGATCACCAAGCTCGAACCCCTCGATGCCCCCGCCGCCGCGCCGAAAAAGGCCAGCGGGCCGAAGTATTCCGGGGTGTTTGGCGAATGGCTGTGCGACATGGCCGCCGCCGACCCGCGTCTGGTAGGGGTTACCCCGGCGATGAAGGAAGGCTCCGATCTGGTGGCGTTCAGCGAGCGTTTCCCGCTGCGTTACTTCGACGTGGCGATTGCCGAGCAACACGCCGTTACCTTCGCGGCCGGCATGGCCTGCGAAGGCGCCAAGCCAGTAGTGGCGATCTACTCCACCTTCCTGCAACGCGGTTATGACCAGCTGGTTCACGATGTGGCGGTGCAGAACCTCGATGTGCTGTTCGCCATCGATCGCGCCGGCCTGGTAGGCGAAGACGGCCCGACCCATGCCGGCAGTTTCGATCTCTCGTACCTGCGCTGCATCCCCGGCATGCTGGTGATGACTCCGAGCGACGAGAACGAACTGCGCAAGATGCTCAGCACCGGCCACCTGTACAACGGCCCGGCCGCTGTGCGGTACCCGCGCGGCACCGGCCCGAACGCCGTGATCGAAAAAGACCTGGAGCCGATTGAAATCGGTAAAGGCATCGTGCGTCGCCAAGGCAGCAAAACTGCATTCCTGGTGTTTGGCGTACAACTGGCCGAAGCCTTGAAAGTCGCTGAGAAGATCGACGCTACCGTGGTCGACATGCGGTTCGTCAAGCCACTGGATGACGCGTTGGTGCGCGAGATCGCCGCTGGCCATGAGCTGCTGGTGACCGTCGAAGAGAACGCCATCATGGGCGGCGCCGGTGCGGCGGTCAGCGAGTTCCTGGCGCGGGAGAATATCCTCAAGTCGGTGCTGCACCTGGGCTTGCCGGATGTATACGTTGAGCACGCCAAGCCGGCGCAGATGCTGGCTGAATGCGGGTTGGATGAGGCGGGTATCGAGGCGTCCGTTCGCGAGCGCCTGGCGCTACTGAATCTGTAATCTGCCCCAAATGTGGGAGCTGGCTTGCCTGCGATGACGGCGGCACATTCGCTAACAATGTGTCAGATACACCGCTATCGCAGGCAAGCCAGCTCCCACAGTGGTTTTGCATGACCTTCGAATGCTATGGACAGCCCATGAAACGCCTGTGCCTTGCCCTGCTGCTGCTACCCTGCGCTGACCTGCTCGCCGACACCCGCGACCAGGCCCTGAAGCTCTCCGACGTGGTCATCAGCGCCAACCGCCAAGTCCAGGCGCGTAATGACAGCAGCGCCGCCAACACCGTATTCACCCGCGCCGACATCGACCGCCTTCAGCCCACCAGTGTCACCGACCTGCTCAGCCGCGTGCCGGGCGTGCAAGTTGCGCCAACCGGTGGGCGTGGCAGTTTGCCGGGGATTTTCATTCGCGGCACCAAGTCGGCGCAGAGCCTGGTGCTGGTGGACGGCCAACGCATCGCCAACACCACCTCCGGCGACAGCGGCTTGCAATACCTCAACGTCGATCAGATTGAACGGGTGGAAGTGCTGCGCGGTTCACGTTCGGTGATTTACGGCAGCGATGCGATTGGCGGGGTGATTCAGGTGTTTACCCGGCGCAATGCCGAGCAAGGCTTGCAGCCGCGCTTGAAACTGGGCTTTGGCAGCAACCAGACCTGGGAGCGCAGCTTGGGCCTGTCGGGCGGCGATGAACACACGCGTTTCAACCTGGGCGCGAGCCTGGATGAAACCGCCGGTATCAACGCGAGCCACGCGTCGTTTCCCAGTGACGGCGACCATGATGCGTACCGCAACCAGTCCATCAGCCTGAACCTCAGCCATTCGTTCAGCGATGAGCTGGAGGCGGGCTTCAACCTGTGGGATAACCGTGGCAAGTCGGAGTACGACAACAGTTATGGCCGCTACGACGGCGCCACCGGGCAGAGCCTGGGCCAGAAACCCTACACCGACTACACCGTGAGCAGCGCCAGCGGCTATCTTGATGCCAAGCTCAATGACAGCTGGCAGTCGCGCCTGGAGCTGGGCCACAGTGAAAACCGCGACACCAAGCGCGATACCCTCAGCGATGATTACAGTGCATTCAACACCTACCGCGACTCGGTCAATTGGCAGAACGACCTGACCCTGGATGAGCAAAACAGCCTGATCGTCGGCGGCGACTGGTACGAAGATCGTTTCCACGGTTCTACCACCTTTACCGAGAACAGCCGCTGGAACCGGGCAGCGTTCGTGCAGCATCGCTTCCATAGCCAGTGGTTTTCCACCGAGCTGGGCCTGCGCCGCGACCAGAACCAGCAGTTCGGCGGCCAGAACAGTTGGAGCGGCACCCTGACCTTGCCGGTCAACCCTGACAATGACCTGCTCTTGAGCTACAGCGAAGGCTTTCGCGCGCCGACCTTCAACGACCTCTATTACCCCGACACCCAGTACAGCAACCCCAACCTGCAGCCCGAGACATCAAAGAGCTACGAGCTGCAATGGCGCAGCCAACTGAGCGACAGCACGCGCCTGGAAGCCTCGCTGTATCGCACCGACCTGAGCGACGCGATTATCCTTGACGCTGGCAAGCCGCAAAACGTGGCGTCGGCGCGGATCAACGGCTTTGAAGCGGCGCTCAAGCAGGAACTGTTTGGCTGGCAGGGCAACCTGGGCCTGTCGCTTATCGACCCGCGTGACCGTGACAACGGCCACACCCTGGCACGTCGCGCCCGGCGAACGGTGAACCTGGATCTGGACCGGCAATTTGATCAACTCGGTCTCGGCGCCAGCTGGCAAGCGATCAGCAGCAGCTACGACGATGAAGCCAACCGCAACCGTCTGGGCGGTTATGCCTTGTTGGGGCTGCGCAGTAGTTGGGCGTTGAACCGGGAGGTGTCGTTGTCGTTGAAGGTGGATAACGTGCTGGACAAGTCTTACGCACGGGCGAAGTACAGCTACCTCGGGGAAAGCCAGAATTATCGTGAAGAAGGTCGGGTGTGGATGGTTGGGGTGACGTGGACACCTGAGATCTAAGTAGCCTGATCCGGCGTCATCGCAGGCAAGCCAGCTCCCACAATTGAAATGCATTCCCCAGTGGGAGCTGGCTTGCCTGCGATAGCGTTGTCACAAGTTCGGCGCAATCACCTGGCACAACCGCCCCACCGCCTCCAACATCTGCCCGCTGGGCCGCTCCAGGCCCTTGTCCGGCACCAACCGCACCCGAGCAGCCATCGCCGGCCATGCCTTCCAGGCCTCCTTCTGAGCCTGATCCCCCACCAGGATCACCTCGGGGTCTCGCGCCAGCACCGATTCGATATTCACCTGCGGCGCCGGCAACTTCAGGTCATCAAACACATTGCGCGCCCCGCACACACTGAGGGCATCGCTGATGATCTGCCCACCGCCCACGGTGTACAGCGGCTGGTTCCACACTTGGTAGAACACACGCAGCGGCTCGGCCCGCTGGTAGCGCTGGCGCAACTCGGCCAAGCGCTGGCGTAATTGTGCGGCACGCTGGCGCCCCGCCTCAGCTCGGCCTAATTGCTCGGCAATGGCCTGCACCTGAGTGGTCAGTTGTTCAAGGCTGTGGGGTTCGGCGACGTACACCGGGATATTCAACCGCTGGAGCTGCTCACGCTGGGCCGGGCCAACGCTGCTAGGCCACAGCAGAATCAAGTCGGGCTTGAGGCTGAGCAGGCGCTCCATGTCCAACTGGCCGTAATTCCCGACCGAAGGCACCGTCGCCAACGCCGCCGGGCGGTCACCACCGTCAAGCACGCCGACCAGCAAGTCCTCGGCCCCCAGTTCAAGCACGATTTCAGACAGTGACGGCGCCAGGCTGACAACCCGCTCGACCGGCCAGCCCTGGGCACTGAATACCAGCAGCAGCGCCAGCCAATAGCGCTTCATCCCAGCTGGCGCGGTATGCGATAGAGATAGAACAACACCAGCGTCGACAGCGCCAACAGAAACAGCGGCACCGCCTCCAGGCCGACGAATACCGCCAGCGCGCCAATCCAGGCCGGTAACGCTGCAACCAGCAACGCCGTGCGCCGACGCGCCGCCAGGGTGATCCAGGCTGCGGGCTCTTCAGCAGTATCAAGGGCTTTGGAGGTGGCGATCAGCGCGTGTTTGTAGGCGTGAAAATAACGCAGGCTGAGAAACATCGAGGCCATGCCGGCGATGAAGAACGGCATGGCCAAGACGGGCAACAAGGATTCAGCCCGGCCAAACAGCAGGTTGATCACGAACAACGGCAGCAACGCCAGGGCCAGGTACTGCCACCAGTTGAAGGACAGTCGCCGTTTCACCTGGCCACGGGTCACGCGCGGTCGACCTCGCCCTGGTGCTCGTTGCCCATCATGTGATCGAGCTTGCTGGCTTTGGTGGCCAGGTAGAGTTTGTTGTGCGGGTTATGCCCGGTGTGCAGTGGTACGCGCTCGGCCACGGTGATGCCCATCTCGGTCAAGGCTTTGACCTTTCGGGGGTTGTTGGTCATCAGGCGCAGGGATTTGACCCCCAGGTGCTCGAGCATCGGCAGGCAGATGGCGTAGTCGCGCTGGTCGGCAGCAAAGCCCAGGCGCTCGTTGGCCTCGACGGTGTCGGCGCCGCCGTCTTGCAGCTCGTAGGCACGAATCTTGTTCAACAGGCCAATGCCCCGGCCTTCCTGGCGCAAGTACAGCAACACGCCACGCCCTTCACGGGCGATGGCTTGCAGTGCGGCCTCCAGTTGCGAGCCGCAGTCACAGCGCTGGCTGAACAGCGCATCGCCGGTCAGGCACTCGGAATGCACACGCCCCAGCACCGGCGCGCCATCGGTGATGTCGCCGAGGCTGAGCACAACGTGCTCGCGCCCGGTGGCTTCTTCAAGAAAGCCGTTCATGGTGAACGTGGCAAAAGGGGTAGGCAGCTTGGAAGCGGCGACGAAAACGACGGGCACCGTGTGCTCCTGATTTCAGATTTCACAGAGGCGGGCATTGTAACAGCACGTTCCTACAGACGCTTAAGCTGAATTATCGCTGATAAAGATCAATAGGTTCGATTGGCCTTTGAGTCAGTTCTATGGGCGTCAGAACGGATACGGCTGTTTCCAGCGTTCGAATATCGCTTTCAACTCACCGGTCTGGACCAGGATACCCAAACGCTGGTCATACACGGCCATCAATGCCCTGCCGCGCTCGGTGTCGGCAAAGCCTACGTAGAGCGGCAGCTCAGCGATATGGGTGAGTTTGAACAGCGCCGGGTCTTGCGCCTGGCTGAGCACGTATTTGGCTTCGGTGAGGGCGTCGATATAAAAATCGGCACGGCCGTGTTGCAGCATTGGCAGAATGCCGCTGCGCCGCTCGATCTGGTTGAAGCGGCGCACGGTGGGCAGGTATTCCTCGTATTTATAGCCGCGCACCCAGGCCAGGCGGTAGTTGCCCAGGGTCGCCAACGTCGGCGTGGGTGAAGTTGCCAGCCCGAGAGCGTAGACATGATCGGCGTCGAAGTTCCAGCGCGGGTACAGCACTGCGCTGACCTCATCGCGGTAGGTGCCGACACAACCATCCGCCTCACCACGCTGGGCCAGGCCGACCGATCGGGTATAGGGCACGCTGCGAGTTTCCAGGGTAATGCCTGCTGGCTCGAAGACGCGGCGCAGCAGGTCCCAGGCCAGGCCGCTACCATCTTTGTTGGTGTAGTCGTTCCACTCTTCACTGGCCAGCACGATTTTGCCGGGCACGGGAGTGTCCGCCTGGGCCAGGGAAACGAAGGTACACAGCACGATCAGCAGCCAGCGGCGTGCAGCCATAGTCACGGCCTCTTACTCGGGATAATCGTATAAAGGGTAGCGCAGACCGCCGGCTTAGGGCGTCTGGCGAAAATGCTGGTAGCCGCGCACAGCCGGGGTGATGTCCTGGCCGTGGACGTCGAGCAGCGTTACGCCCTGCCCGGCTTCGACCCGGCCGACCACATGCACCGGCCAGCCATCCGCCTGCAACGGCGCTAACTCGGACGGTGGCAAGGTGAACGCCAGCACATAGTCGTCGCCCCCACTCAACGCCGCCACGTGAGCCTGGTCTTCACCAACAAACGCCAGCAACGCCTCGGACAACGGCAACCGCTGGCGCTCAACCACCAGGCGCACCGCTGACGCCTTGGCGATATGCCCACAGTCAGCCAACAGCCCATCGGAGATATCCATCGCCGCTGTCGCCTTGCCCCGCAGCGCCAGCCCCAAGGCCAGCTGCGGTTGCGGCGACCAGTAATGCGCCAACAGCGGCTCGGCGATTGCTGCGTCAGCCGTGCGTTGCCCCAATACCAGCGGCAAGGCGCCAGCGGCATTGCCCAACTCGCCGCCCACACACAGCAAATCACCCGGCTGTGCACCGCTGCGCGTCAAGGCCTGGCCAGCTGGCACACGGCCGAACACGGTCAGGGTCAGGCTCAGCGGCCCACGGGTGGTGTCACCGCCCACCAAGCCTACGCCGCAGCTTTGCGCCATGGCGCTCAAGCCTTGGGCATAGCGTTGCAGCCAATCGGCTTCGACGCTCGGCGTGGTCAGGGCAAGGGTAAAGGCGAGGGGGTGGGCGCCCATGGCGGCCAGGTCGCTCACCGCCACGGCCAGCGAGCGCTGGCCGAGCAGGAACGGGTCACAGGGGTCGGCAAAATGCACGCCAGCCACCAGCGTATCGGTGGAGACTGCCAGTTGCTCCCCGGCGGGAAGCGCCAGCAAGGCGCAGTCGTCGCCGATCCCCAGGGCAATGCCTTCGCCGCCTTGCGCACAAGGCGCGGCGGCGAAGTATGTGCGGATCAGCTCAAACTCACCCATTGAGGAATCAAGCGCAGATTAGCGCTTGTGTTCCTTCACTTCGGCTTCACGCAGGCGTGGGGCCAGCTTGTCGAGCACGCCGTTGACGAACTTGTGGCCGTCGGTCGAACCGTAGACTTTCGCCAGTTCGATGCCTTCGTTGATCACGACGCGGTACGGCACGTCGACGCGCTTGAGCAGCTCCCAGGTGGACAGGCGCATCACGCACAGCTCAACCGGGTCGAGTTCTTCGATGGTCAGGTCCAGGCATGGCGCCAGGGCTGTGTCGATCTCGGTCAGGTTGGCATGCACGCCGTGCAGGATGTCGTGGAAGTAGCTCTGGTCGGCGAAGGTGAAATCGTTATCGACGCGAAACTGTGCCTCGATTTCGTTCAGCGAAGCGCCTGCCAGGTGACGCTGGTACAGCGCCTGGGTCGCAAGTTGACGCGCCTTGCGACGCTTCTCGCTCTTGGACGGTTTGCCGGCATCGGCAGGACGCGGGTCCTGAGGGTTGAACTGATCGCTTTCGTCGGAAATCACTTGGCCTCCAACTGCGACAGCAGGCTGACCATTTCCAGGGCGGACAAGGCAGCTTCAGCGCCTTTGTTACCGGCTTTGGTGCCGGAACGCTCGATGGCTTGCTCGATGGAATCAACGGTCAGTACGCCGAAAGCGACTGGCACGCCGAATTCCATGGACACCTGGGCCAGGCCCTTGGTGCATTCGCCGGCCACGTATTCGAAGTGCGGGGTACCGCCACGAATGACCGCGCCCAGGGCGATGATCGCCGCGTATTCACCCTGCTGAGCAACTTTTTGCGCAACCAGTGGAATTTCGAAGGCGCCAGGCGCGCGGATAAGGGTGATATCGCTCTCGCTCACACCGTGGCGAACCAGGGCGTCAACCGCACCGCTTACCAGGCTCTCAACCACGAAGCTGTTGAAGCGGCCAACCACCAGGGCATAGCGGCCTTTGGGGGCGATGAAGGTACCTTCGATGGTCTTCAGGGTCATTCGACAAATCTCTTAAAGAGCCGGGACGCGAAAAGTGCGTCCCTCAGTGATGATTTAACCGCGAACAAGGGGCAAGAATCGCCGGCCTTTATTCGGAGGGCACGTATTCTACAACTTCCAGGTCGAATCCGGATATCGCATTAAATTTCATCGGTGCGCTCATCAGGCGCATTTTGCGCACGCCCAGGTCGCGCAGGATCTGCGAACCGGCACCGACGATGCTGTAGGTGGTCGGTTTTTTCACCGGCACGGCGTCGGCGGTTTCGCGGATGTGCGCCAGCAGCACATCACCATCGAGCGGGTGACCGAGCAACAGCACCACACCGCTGCCGGCCTCGGAAACCGCAGCCATGGCGGCGCGCAGGCTCCAGCGACCGGGCTGCTTGACCATCAACAGGTCACGCAGTGGGTCCATGTTGTGTACGCGTACCAGGGTCGGTTCTTCTGCGCAAATGTTGCCCAGGGTCAGGGCCATATGCACGTCGCCTTCCACTGAATCACGGTAGGTCACCAAATTGAATTGGCCCAGCTCGCTGTCCAGTGGCTGCTCGGCAATCCGCTGAACGGTACGTTCGTGGATCATCCGGTAGTGAATCAGGTCGGCGATGGTGCCGATCTTGAGGTTGTGCTCTGCGGCAAAGGCTTCGAGTTCAGTACGACGGGCCATGGTGCCATCGTCGTTCATCACTTCGCAGATCACCCCGCTTGGCTCGAAACCGGCCATGCGCGCCAGGTCGCACGCGGCTTCGGTGTGGCCGGCACGGGCCAGGGTACCGCCCGGTTGGGCCATCAGCGGGAAGATATGGCCGGGGCTGACGATGTCTTCAGCCTTGGCGTCTTTCGCCGCCGCAGCTTGCACGGTGCGGGCGCGGTCAGCGGCGGAAATGCCAGTAGTGACGCCCGTGGTGGCTTCAATCGATACGGTGAACTTGGTGCCGAAACCCGAGCCATTGCGCGGCGCCATCAAGGGCAGCTTGAGCAATTCGCAGCGTTCACGGCTCATGGGCATGCAGATCAGCCCCCGGGCGTGCTTGGCCATGAAGTTGATGTGCTCGGGCTTGCACGCTTCGGCGGCCATGATGATATCGCCTTCGTTCTCGCGATCTTCGTCATCCATAAGGATGACCATCTTGCCTTGGCGGATGTCTTCAACCAGTTCTTCGATGCTATTGAGCGCCACGCGGCACCCCCTTGGTCAGGATTTCAGGTAGCCGTTAGCGGCCAGAAAACTTTCGGTGATGTTGCCTGATGCAGGCTCTGCGGCCTTTTCGCCCAGCAACAGGCGCTCCAGGTAACGGGCAAGCAAGTCCACTTCCAGGTTCACCCGGCGACCCGGCTGGTACGAGGCCATGATGGTTTCGCTGAGGGTGTGGGGAATGATGGTCAGTTCAAATTCGGCGCCATTCACCGCGTTCACGGTCAGGCTGGTGCCATCGACGGTGATCGAGCCTTTGTGGGCGATGTACTTGGCCAGCTCTTTGGGCGCGCGGATGCGGAATTCCACCGCGCGGGCGTTCTCGCTGCGGGCCACCACTTCGCCGACACCGTCGACGTGGCCGCTGACCAGGTGACCGCCCAGGCGCGTGGTGGGCGTCAGGGCTTTTTCCAGGTTGACCGGGCTGCCGGCCGCAAGATCGTTCATCGCGGTGCAGTCCAGGGTTTCCCGGCTGACGTCGGCAGCAAAGCCGTTGCCCGGCAGTTCGATGACGGTCAGGCACACGCCGCTGACGGCGATGCTGTCGCCCAGCTTGACGTCGCCGAGGTCCAGCTTGCCGGTTTCAACCAGCAGGCGGACATCCCCGCCTTTGGGGGTCATTGCACGGATGCTGCCGATGGATTCGATAATGCCGGTGAACATTTCGTTCTCCTGAAAACGAGGGGGCTGACGCTCAAGCGCAGGCCGGGAATTATACGCTCACTGCTGGGACGGGGATGGCAGTGACTCGCCAGTCGTCGCCCACAGCGCGCATTTCGGTGATCTTGAGTTGGGGAGCATCGGCCAACTTATCAAGCGGCCAGTCCAGCAACGGGCGGGCAGCGGAGCCGAGGAACTTGCCGGCGATGAATATCACGTATTCATCCACCAGGCCTTGTTGGGCAAACGCGCCGGCCAGGCTTGGGCCGGCTTCCACCAACACATCGTTGACGCCACGAGCAGCCAGGGCGACCAATGCCGAGCGCAGGTCAACCTGGCCCTCCACACCTGGAACCACAAGGCACTCAGGGCCGCGGGGGAACTGGTTTTCCGGAGTCACGCAGGTGATGACCAATGCCGGGCCGGCCTTGAAGAACGGCGCGTTGAGCGGCACCCGCAGGCGGCCATCGATCAGCACGCGCAACGGCGGGCGCGACATGGCCAGGGCGGTGGTTGCGTCGTCCAGGCCCAGTTCGGCGGCGCGTACGGTCAAGCGGGCACCGTCGGCCAGTACCGTGTCGGCACCGGTCAACACCACACTGGCCTCGGCACGCAAGCGTTGCACCGCAGCACGGGCGGCGGGGCCGGTGATCCATTGGCTTTCGCCGCTGGCCATCGCCGTGCGGCCGTCCAGGCTCATCGCCAGCTTGACCCGCACAAACGGCAGACCGTGCTCCATGCGCTTGAGGAAGCCAGGGTTAAGCGCCCGCGCTTCGGTTTCCAGCACACCGCTACGCACCTCGATACCGGCCTGGGCCAGGCGTTGCATGCCTCGGCCAGCCACTTCGGGGTTCGGGTCCTGCATGCCGGCCACCACCCGCGCGACGCCGGCGGTCACCAGCGCATCGGCACAGGGCGGCGTACGGCCATGATGGCTGCACGGTTCAAGGGTCACGTACACCGTCGCGCCACGGGCCTTGTCGCCAGCGGCGCGCAGAGCATTGGGCTCGGCATGGGGCTCGCCGGTGCGCTCATGCCAGCCTTCGCCGACAATCTGCCCATCACGCACTATCACGCAGCCGACCCGCGGGTTGGGGTGGGTGGTGTACAGGCCCTTGCGCGCCAATTCGAGGGCACGGGCCATGTAATGGGCGTCAAGCACAGCCTGTTCAGATGTCATTGTTTGGAGGGCTCACGGGCCAGGCGGTCGATCTCTTCGCGGAACTCATTGAGGTCCTGGAAGCGTCGATACACCGAGGCAAAACGGATATAGGCGACTTCGTCGAGCTTTTGCAGCTCGCCCATCACCAACTCGCCGACCACCAGGCTCTTGACCTCGCGCTCGCCGGTCGCCCGCAGCTTGTGCTTGATATGCACCAGCGCCGCTTCCAGGCGCTCAACACTCACCGGGCGTTTTTCCAGGGCGCGCTGCATACCGGCGCGCAGTTTTTCTTCGTCGAAAGGCTGGCGGCTGCCGTCGGACTTGATCAGACGCGGCAACACCAGTTCGGCGGTTTCGAAGGTGGTGAAACGTTCACCACAGGCCAGGCATTCGCGCCGGCGACGCACTTGGTCGCCCTCGGCGACCAGACGCGAGTCGATGACCTTGGTGTCGTTGGCACCGCAGAAGGGACAGTGCATGGTTGGCAGGCAACAAAAAATGGGAGGGCCATGGTAGCGCATCCCTGTGGCAAGACAAGCCATAGCCTTTACGGTATATAGGCAGGCTTATATGTTTCATATTTTTAAGCCACGGATTTTGTCCTTTCTGGAGCCGTACATGCAGTTACGACCACTCGTTCTACTCAGCCTGTTCAGTTTTCTGGTCGCCTGCAGCAGCGAAGCCCCCAAGCCGGCCGCGCCTCAACCAACACCGGCGCAAGAGAAAAAAGTCCCGGGCATTGAAGACCTCGGCCCCCTGCCCGCCTATCAGCGCGAAATCAGCGGCAGCCTGACCAACGTGCCCGCCGGTGCCGAAGTCGAGATGGCGCTCTTGGTGATCGACGACCGTTCGCGCCCGCAGCAACTGCTCGCCAGCAGCGTACTGAGCGGCAACGGCAAGCCCCTGGCCTTCCGCCTGCGCTTCAACCCTGAAGCCTTCCCGGCCGGTGCCCGCGTGGAATTGCGCGGCCGCGCCAGCCAGTCCGGCCAGTTGATCCTGCATCTGCCTGCCGTGCGCGTCACCCAGGCGATCACCCAGAGCACCGGCCCCTTGCAACTCGTCAAGGCACCATGACACCACCGCTGCACCTGCAGCGTGCCTTGAGCGAACTGATCGGCGACGCGCAATTAGTGCCCTGCCCACTGCCGGGCACCGAATTATCGCTGTGGCTGCTCGACGCCGACAACATGGACCGCGCCTTCAGCCAGGAAGAAACCCGGCGCATCCTGCATGAGCCGCCCTACTGGAGCTTTTGCTGGGCCAGCGGCCTGGCGTTGGCCCGCTACCTGGCAGCGCATCCTGAGTGGGTCGCCGGCAAACGCGTGCTGGATTTCGGCGCAGGTTCGGGCGTAGCCGGGATCGCCGCCGTCAAGGCTGGGGCCCTGGAGGTGGTGGCCTGCGACCTGGACCCACTGGCCTTGGCCGCTTGCCGTGCGAATGCCGAACTCAACCAGGTGGCGCTGAGTTATTCGGCAGACTTTTTTGCCGAAGCCGACCGCTTCGACCTGATCCTGGTGGCCGACGTACTCTACGACCGCGCCAACCTGCCGTTGCTGGATCAGTTCCTGACCCGCGGCCGCGAAGCGCTGGTGGCGGATTCACGGGTACGGGACTTCCAGCATCCGGATTATCAGCGGTTGGAGATCCTCGAGGGTTTGACCCTGCCGGACCTGGCCGAGCCTTGGGAGTTTCGCAAGGTGAGCCTGTACCATTCGCGGCGCGCTTGAGGCCATCGCGGGCAAGCCCCAATGCCAGTCAGTTAAGGTTTTTTTGTAGGAGCGAGCTTGCTCGCGAAAAACTCACAGGCGCCGCGTTCATTCAGCAAGCACGCGTTATCGTTGACGATTTTCGCGAGCAAGCTCGCTCCTACAGTAGGCGATGGCCGCTTAACTGACTGCGATGGGGCAAGCCCGCTCCCACAGGGGAATGCATTTCAAAGGTGAGAGCTGGTTTGCCTGCGATAGCGGTCTTGAATCCAGGATGCTTTCAGCCAACCTCGCCAGCCCTTATAGTTGCCCCATTCCCGCTTTATTCGAGACGCCCCATGAGTGAGCCCACGCCGTACATCTTCGACGTCACCACCGCCAACTTCGACCAGGCCGTTATCCAGAACTCCTTTGAAAAGCCCGTATTGGTCGATTTCTGGGCCGAGTGGTGCGCCCCCTGCAAAGCACTGATGCCAATGCTGGCGAAGATTGCCGAGAGTTATCAGGGTGAGTTGCTGCTGGCCAAGATCGACTGCGAAGCCGAACAGGACATCGTGGCGCGTTTTGGCATTCAAAGCCTGCCGACGGTGGTGCTGTTCAAGGATGGCCAACCGGTGGACGGTTTTGCCGGTGCACAGCCGGAGTCGGCAGTGCGGGCGATGCTGGAGCCCCATGTGCAAATGCCACCGCCGGCTGCGGCGGATCCGTTGGAGCAGGCTCAGGCGCTGTTCAGCGAAGGGCGTATCAGCGAGGCCGAAGCGTTGCTGATGCAATTGTTGGGCGAGGACAATACCAACGCCGCCGCTCTGATCCTGTATGCACGCTGCCTGGCCGAACGCGGTGAATTGGGTGAAGCCCAGGCCTTGCTCGACGCGGTCAAGAGCGACGACCACAAGGCCGCCCTGGCCGGGGCCAAGGCGCAAATCACCTTCCTTCGCCAGGCTGCGGATTTGCCGGACGCTGCCGAGCTGAAAAGCCGCCTGGCGCAAAACCCGCAGGATGACGAAGCGGCCTATCAGTTGGCGATCCAGCAACTGGCGCGCCAGCAATACGATGCGGCACTGGAAGGTTTGCTCAAGTTGTTTATCCGCAATCGCAGCTACAGCGAAGGCCTGCCCCACAAGACCTTGCTGCAAGTGTTCGAATTGCTGGGCAATGATCACCCGCTGGTCACGGTATATCGCCGCAAGTTGTTTGCCGCGTTGTATTAACCCAACCTTGTAGGAGCGAGCTTGCTCGCGAAAAACGACAACGATAACGCGGGCATCCTGAATGAACGCGGAGCCTGAGGTTTTTTCGCGAGCGAGCTCGCTCCTACAAAGGGCCAATCCATGTGTAGAGCGGTGTGTCGCCGCCGCTGGCCACCTTCACGTTCGCGCTGTGGCGCAGACGCACCAACAGGCGCTTGCCCGCCCCGGCATCGCCAGCCAAGCCTTCGAGTTGGTCGAGCAATTCCAGGCCATTGAGTTGCCCGGCCTTGCGTAGCAAATCCTGGGCGTTCTGCCACAGGTCTTCGTTCTGTTTGACCGGCGCCGCAGCCGGTGCGCTGGGCGTTGGAGCGGCCTGCAGTTGAGCGCCTAATCGCGCCCAATCGCCGTCGTCCAGCTCCAGGGTCAAGTCCACCGGCAACTCACCGATGGTTCCACGAATTCGCAACATCGTCCTTACTCCTGCATTTTTCTGACGGGCATGCTCCCATGCAGCTTGCGCAACACCAAGCGGGCGGTCAAACTCTCGGATCAATTGTTATAAGATCACATAACAAAACTTTCATCCTGGAGCCCTCTCATGCGCCGTTTGCTGCTTGCTTTGCCGTTTGCCCTGCTGCCACTGGCTGTCGCTCATGCTCACGAAGACCACGACCACGAGCACGGCAGCCTCGGCGCCCATGAACATGGCGTCGGGCGCCTGAATGCCGTACTGGACGGCCAGGCCCTGGAGCTGGAACTGGACAGCCCGGCCATGAACCTGGTGGGTTTCGAACATGCCGCCACCAGCGCCGCCGACAAAGCCAAGGTCGCCGCCGTACGCAAGCAGCTGGAAAATCCATCGGCACTGTTCAACCTGCCCAAGGCCGCAGGTTGCGTGGTCAGCAGCCAGGAACTCAACAGCCCGTTGTTCGGTGACAAACCAGAAGCCGAGCATGACGACGATGACCACGCCACCGATGGCAAGGGCGCAGCCGCCCACAAGCATGATCACGACCACAGTGAAATCCACGCCCATTACCAGTTCACCTGCGCCACGCCGGCGGCCCTGGGCAACCTGGACTTGAGCCAAGTGTTCAAGACCTTCCCCGCCACGCAGAAAATTCAGGTACAACTGATCGGCCCTAGCGGTCAGCAAGGTGTTGAAGCGACGGCCACCGCCGCCACCCTGAAGTTCTGACTTGAAAGCACAGTCCCTGTGGGAGCTGGCTTGCCTGCGATACAGGCGATGCGGTGCAGCAGGCACACCGTAGCGATGCCATCGCGGGCAAGCCAGCTCCCACAGTGGATCGGCGCCATTTTCGACTACCAGGCGACACTGACTTCCCATGACTCAAGCGTTAATCGAACTGTCCGACCTGGGCTTCAACTGGCCCGGTCACCCGCAGTTGCTGGACATTCCCGCGTTCAGCCTGGAACCCGGGGAAACCGTGTTCCTCAAGGGCCCGAGCGGCAGTGGCAAGACCACTCTGCTCGGGCTGTTGGGAGGCGTGCAGAAACCCAGCCAGGGCAGCATCCGCCTGCTCGGCCAGGAGTTGACCGAACTCTCGGCCGGCGCTCGTGACCGTTTCCGTGTGGACCACACCGGTTATATCTTCCAGCAGTTCAACTTGCTGCCGTTTCTGTCGGTACGCGAAAACGTCGAGCTGCCTTGCCACTTTTCCAAGCTTCGCGCACAACGGGCCAAACAGCGCCACGGCAGTGTCGACCAGGCCGCCGCGGCCTTGCTAGCGCACTTGGGTTTGAAGGACCCGAGCCTGCTGGAACGCCGCGCCGATTCGCTGTCCATTGGCCAGCAACAAAGGGTGGCCGCTGCCCGAGCGCTGATCGGACAACCGGAACTGGTGATTGCCGACGAACCCACCTCGGCCCTGGACTACGACGCCCGCGAAGCCTTCCTGCAGTTGCTGTTCGCAGAATGCCGCGAAGCGGGCGCCAGCCTGTTGTTTGTCAGCCATGACCAGAGCCTGGCGTCGCTGTTCGACCGCAACCTGTCGCTGGCCGAACTCAATCGCGCCGCCATGCCCGCGGAGGTTTGAGATGTATCTGTTCCGTCTAGCCATGGCCAGCCTGGCTAACCGCCGCTTTACCGCGATCCTCACCGCGTTTGCCATCGCGCTTTCCGTCTGCTTGCTGCTCGCGGTGGAGCGTGTGCGCGTCGAGGCGCGCAACAGTTTCGCCAGCACCATCAGCGGCACCGACCTGATCGTCGGCGCTCGTTCCGGCTCGGTCAACCTGCTGCTGTATTCGGTGTTCCGCATTGGCAACGCCACCAACAACATCCGTTGGGACAGCTACGAGCACTTCGCCGCCAACCCTCAAGTGAAATGGGCGATCCCGATCTCCCTCGGCGACTCCCATCGCGGCTACCGGGTGATGGGCACCAACGAATCCTACTTCGAGCACTACCAGTACGGGCGCAAGCAAAACCTCGAGCTGGCCAGCGGCCGCGCCTTCGCCACCGACCCGTTCGAGGTGGTGCTCGGCGCCGAAGTGGCCGACGCGCTGCATTACAAACTCGGCGACAAGCTGGTGCTGGCCCACGGCGTGGCGGTGGTCAGCCTGGTCAAGCATGACGACAAGCCGTTCACGGTGGTCGGTATTCTCAAGCGCACCGGCACGCCGGTGGACCGCACGCTGCATATCAGCCTCGGCGGCATGGAAGCGATCCATATCGACTGGCACAACGGTGTGCCGGCTCAGGGCAAAGGCCGCATCAGTGCTGACCAGGCGCGCAATATGGACCTGACGCCGCAGGCCATTACCGCGTTCATGCTCGGCCTGAACAACAAGATTTCCACCTTCGCCTTGCAACGGGAGATCAATGAATTCCGTGGCGAGCCAATGCTGGCGATCCTGCCCGGTGTCGCGCTGCAAGAACTCTGGAGCATGATGGGCACTGCCGAAAAAGCCTTGTTTGTGATCTCGCTGTTCGTAGTACTGACCGGTTTGATCGGCATGCTCACGGCGATCCTCACCAGCCTTAACGAGCGCCGCCGCGAGATGGCGATCCTGCGGTCGGTGGGCGCGCGGCCTTGGCACATCGCAACGCTGCTGATCTTCGAAGCCTTCGCCTTGGCCTTGTCTGGAGTGGTGGCGGGACTGGGGTTGCTGTACCTGTGCATCGCCGCCTCGCGGGGTTATTTGCAGGCCAACTACGGTCTGGACCTGCCGATGTCGTGGCCGAGCGAATATGAATGGACGTTGCTCGCCGGTATCCTGGCAGCCGCCCTGTTGATGGGCAGCGTGCCCGCGTGGCGCGCCTACCGCCAATCTTTGGCCGATGGCCTGTCCATCCGTTTATGAGGAAGGCTTCGATGCGTCGTGCCCTGTTTGCCCTGTTGTTGTTGATAGCCGTGCCTGCCTGGGCGCAGGAACAGCCCAAGGATCTGTCCTGGCAGGAGATGATCCCGCCGGATGCGCCACCTGAAGTGCCCAATATGAAGCCGCTGCACGACCTGTCGAACATGGCCGATGCCTTGTCCGTCGAAGCCGCGCCCGCAGCCAGGCAAGACATGCCCAACGCGCCGGTGGTACAGAGCCTGGACGGCCAGCACATTCGCCTGCCGGGGTATATCGTGCCCCTGGAAGTCAGCGAAGAAGGCCGCACCACGGAGTTTCTGCTGGTGCCGTATTTCGGCGCATGCATCCATGTGCCGCCACCGCCATCGAACCAGATCGTGCATGTGAAAAGTGAAGTCGGGGTGAAGCTCGATGAGCTGTATCAACCGTACTGGATCGAGGGCGCGATGCAGGTCAAGCCATCGTCCAGCGAATTGGCGGACGCTGGCTACCAGATGGATGCACAGAAGATTTACATGTACGAGCTTGAGGAATAACTCCACACACCGAAGCTCCCACAGGTTTAGATCAGTGGCGCAAGTGACTGATCACCCTTTCATTGAGCTGAGTCAAAAGACCGTACGGAACGATCTTTACCATTGGACGTACAACTTTTAAACGTCCTTTGGAGCTCCCATGAACAAGTCTCTGCTCGGCGCGTCCCTCTTCGCGCTCGCCCTCGTCGCCCCCGTCGCTCACGCTCACCAGGCGGGCGATATTCTGGTTCGCGCCGGTGCAATTACCGTGAACCCGAAGGCCGACAGCAGCAGCGTCAAGGTTGACCAGGGCCCATTGGCCGGCACCAATCTGGGCGGCAAGGCGACCATGAGCAGCGACACCCAACTGGGCTTGAACTTCGCCTACATGATCACCGACCACGTCGGCATCGAATTGCTCGCGGCCACGCCGTTCGAGCATGACGTGAAGATCAAGAACACCGCCCTGGGCGCCGCCAATGGCAAGCTCGGCACGCTGAAGCACCTGCCGCCGACCTTGAGCGTCGTGTACTACCCGCTGGATCACAAATCCGCGTTCCAACCGTATGTGGGCGCCGGTATCAACTACACCTGGATCTACGACGAGCACGTGGGCAGCCGCGCCGAACAGGCTGGTTTCAGCAACTTCAAGGCCGAGAACTCCTGGGGCTGGGCTGCACAGATCGGCGCCGACTACATGATCAACGACAAGTGGATGATCAACGCCCAGGCGCGCTACATCGACATCAGCACCAAAGCGACTGTGGATAACAACGCGCTGGGCCAGGGCACTCGGGCCAAGGTCAATGTGGATGTAGACCCGATGGTTTACATGGTGGGTATCGGCTACAAGTTCTGAGTTCGGTTTAAGCCACACCGCATAACCCATGTGGGAGGGGGCTTATGTGGGAGCCGGGCTTGCCCGCGATGCAGACACCACGGTGTATCAGTGATACCCAGGTGATGCTATCGCAGGCAAGCCAGCTCCCACATATGTCCCCTCCCACATTTTGGTTTTGAGGGTGTCAGCTATGGCGGTAGAAGCGATCCAGAAGCGCCGGCAAGCCTGCCCGCCATGCCCTGGGCTTGATGCCGAAGGTGTGGAGGATTTTCTTGCAGGCCAACACCGCATGCTGCGGTTCATCCGCCGCATCCGGCCGCGCTGCGTGAGCCTGGGCGGTGGGGGACTCGATGGCCAGCGGATGGAAGTTGCGCGCTTCAGTCAGAATCGCCTGCCCCAGCGCCAACGGGGTAGTCGCCTCGTGGCCGGCGTAGTGGTAGGTGCCCCATAGCGGCGCAGCGCAATCGAGTTGCTTGAGCACCGAGATGATCACCCGCGCCGCATCGTCCACCGGCGTCGGGTTGCCCCGGCGGTCGTCGGCCATCAGTAGCTCGTCGGCGTTCTCGGCCCGGGCCAGGAAGCGCCCGAGCGTGCCGTCGACGCTGTCATCGAGCAACCAGCCAAACCGCAGCAGCACATGCTGCGGGCACGTAGCGCGCACGCTTTGTTCGATACGCCACAACGCCTGGCCGCGCAGGCCCAGGGGCACCGGCTCGTCTTTCTCGCTGTAGGCCGTGGCGCGGGAGCCATCGAATACGCGGTAGCTGGACGGTTGCAGCAGGGTGATGCTGTGATGCTGGCACAGCTCGGCCAGGCGTTCGATGGCGAACTCCTGGGCGGCCAAGCGGGTTTCGCTCACGGCTTCGGCCTGGAACCAGTCGAAATAGTAGGCGAGGTTGATCAAGGCATCGGGACGGGTGTCGTCGAGCAATTGGGTGAGGCTTGCGGCATCCCAGCCGTCTTGGGGCGGTTTGGGGGCGAGGAAGCCGATGTCTTCCTCCGCACCGAGGCGAATCAGCGCCTGCCCGAGGGCATTCCCGCCGCCCAGTAACATAAGGCGCATTCGCATAGATTGAGCAGGCCCGGTCTGTTTGGAACGATGGTTATTATCGACAGGCATGTGCGCCTTGCCGTAGGTAGTTGCCAGAATCGTTGCATTTTGCGGGTTTGTAGCGCAACCGTCACGGATAAAGTGCGGGGTTGCAACTTGGCCCCGCCGGTTGCATATAGGGTGAATGAACCTTCCCGAATCAACGGACAAGGGTTTGCACGGCTTTCACCCCGCCGTCAGCACTTGGTTCCGTAGTACCTTTCCTTCGGTGACCAACGCCCAGGCCCAGGCGTGGCCGTTGATCCGCCAGCGCCGCTCGACGCTGATCGCCGCGCCCACCGGCTCCGGCAAGACGCTGACGGCCTTCCTGGCGGTGCTGGACGACCTGGTGCACCAAGGCCTGGCCAACGGCGGCGAACTGCCGGACCAAACCCTGGTGGTGTATGTGTCGCCGCTCAAGGCGCTATCCAACGATATCCAGATCAACCTGCAAAACCCGCTGGCCGGCATTACCGAACATCTAGAGAAGCGGGGGCTGCCGCCGCTGGTAATCCGCACCGCTGTGCGCACCGGCGACACCCCGCAAAAAGACCGCGCCCAGATGCGCAAACGCGCACCGCATATCCTGGTAACCACTCCTGAATCGCTCTACGTGCTGCTCGGCTCGGATTCCGGCCGGCACATGCTCGCCAGCACACGTACGGTGATCGTCGATGAGATCCACGCCATCGCCGCTGGCAAGCGCGGCAGCCACTTGGCCTTGAGCCTGGAGCGCCTGCAAGGGCTGTGTGCCGAGCCATTGACCCGTATCGGCTTGTCGGCCACGCAAAAACCCATCGAAGCCGTCGCACGCTTTTTAGTTGGCACCGAACGTGATTGCGCCATTGTGGATATCGGCCACGCCCGCCCCCGTGACCTGGCGATCGAAATGCCGCCGGTGCCGCTCTCGGCGGTGATGGCCAACGACGTGTGGGAGTTGGTCTACGATCGCCTCGCGCAATTGGCACGTGAACACCGCACCACCCTGGTATTCGTCAACACCCGACGCCTGGCCGAACGCCTGGCCCGGCACTTGAGCGAGCGCCTGGGCAAGACCGCCGTGGCCGCTCACCACGGCAGTCTGGCCAAGGAGATGCGCCTGGATGCCGAACAGCGCCTCAAGGCCGGCGAACTGCAAATGTTGATCGCCACGGCGTCCCTGGAGCTGGGGATTGATATCGGCGAAGTGGACCTGGTGTGCCAGATCGGCTCACCCGGTTCCATCAACGGCTTCCTGCAACGGGTCGGCCGTTCCGGGCACCAGGTCGGTGGCACGCCCAAGGGGCGCCTGTTTGCCACCACCCGCGACGACCTGATCGAGTGCGCCGCGCTGCTCGACTGCGTGCGCCGTGGCGAGCTGGATACCTTGCATATTCCGGTGGCACCGCTCGATGTACTGGCCCAGCAGATCATCGCCGAGGTCAGCGTCCAGGAATGGCCGGAACAGGCGCTGCTGGCGCTTAT
This sequence comes from Pseudomonas sp. PA-1-3F, assembly GCF_021609665.1. NCBI lineage: Bacteria > Pseudomonadati > Pseudomonadota > Gammaproteobacteria > Pseudomonadales > Pseudomonadaceae > Pseudomonas > Pseudomonas sp. PA-1-3F. Next base: position 25,844 of record NZ_WJZD01000027.1, read on the forward strand.
CCACCGCGCCGCGCCTTACGCCGAACTGGATGAACGCCACTACCAGGCCCTTTTGCAGATGCTCAGCGAGGGCTACAACGGCCGCCAGGGCATGCGCAGCGCCTACCTGCACCGCGACGCTGTGGCCCACACCCTGCGTGGCCGCCGTGGCGCCAGGCTCACGGCGGTAACCAGCGGCGGCACGATCCCCGACAACGCCGACTACAGCGTGTTGCTGGAGCCGCAAAGCCTGAATATCGGCAGCGTCAACGAAGACTTTGCGGTGGAAAGCATCGCCGGGGATATCTTCCAGCTCGGCAATACCTCCTATCGCATCCTGCGTGTCGAAGCCGGCAAGGTGCGGGTCGAAGACGCCCAGGGCCAACCCCCGACCATTCCGTTCTGGTTGGGTGAAGCGCCCGGGCGCAGCAACGAGTTATCGGTGGCCGTGGCCCGCTTGCAAGGGCAATTGGACAGCTTGCTCGGCGCCACGCCCGGCGACCTGCAACCGGCCCTCGACTGGCTTACCGGCACCCTGGGTCTCAATGTCGCCAGCGCCGACCAACTGTTGGATTACCTCGCCCGGTCGCGCCAGGCCCTGAGCGCCTTGCCGTCCCAGGACACATTGATCATGGAACGGTTTTTCGATGCGTCCGGCGGCACCCAACTGGTCATCCACACGCCGTTTGGCAGCCGCATCAACCGCGCCTGGGGCCTGGCCTTGCGCAAGCGCTTTTGCCGTACCTTCAATTTCGAGTTGCAAGCGGCGGCCAGTGAAAATGCCATCGTGCTGTCGTTGTCCACCAGTCACAGCTTCGCGCTGGATGAGGTGTGGCGTTACCTCAACAGCAACAGTGCCGAGCACATCCTGATCCAGGCCGTGCTGGATGCGCCACTGTTCGGTGTGCGCTGGCGCTGGAATGCCGGCGTGGCCCTGGCGCTGCCGCGTTATACCGGCGGGCGCAAGGTGGCGCCGCAGATCCAGCGCATGAAGAGCGAAGACCTGATCGCCAGCGTATTTCCCGACCAGATCGCCTGCCTGGAAAACCTCTCCGGCGAACGCGAGATCCCCAACCACCCGCTGGTGGAGCAAACCCTCGACGACTGCCTGCACGAGGCCATGGACAGCGACGCCTGGCTGGCGCTGCTGCGGCGCATGGAACGCGGCGACGTGCGGTTGATCAGCCGCGACCTGCCCGCGCCCTCGCCCATGGCCGCAGAAATCCTCAGCGCTAAACCCTATACCTTCCTCGACGACGCCCCCCTGGAAGAGCGCCGCACCCAGGCCGTGCTCAACCGACGCTGGAGCGACCCGCAGAGCACCGACGACTTGGGCGCCCTGGATGCCGACGCCATCGCCGGTGTACGCGAAGAAGCCTGGCCGGCGCCCAATGGCCTGGATGAAATGCATGAAGCGTTGATGAGCCTGGCGTGCATCGCAGCGGGCGAAGTTACGCCGCAATGGGCCCAATGGTTGCAGGCCTTGCGCAAGGCCGGGCGGGCCTATCAGTTGCCCAATGGAATGTGGGGCGCCGTAGAGCGCTTGAATTGTTTGCAGGCGCTGTATCCCAACGATCTGCCGTTGCTGCCGGGGTTCGATGAGCCCTGGTCCTTTGATGAAGCGCTGGTGGAAGTGCTACGTGCGCGCCTCAGTGGTTTTGGCCCACTGACCCTGGTCGAGATCGCAGCGCCCCTGGCATTACCGGTGGTGGCGCTTACCCAGGCCCTGGCACGCCTGGAACAAGAAGGCTACGTGCTGCGCGGTCACTTCAGCCCCGGCGTGGGTGAAGAACAATGGTGCGAACGTCATTTGCTGGCGCGCATTCATCGCTACACGGTCAAGCGCCTGCGCCGGGAAATCGAGCCGGTGGCATTGCAGGATTTCATGCGCTTTCTGTTCGATTGGCAACACCTGTCCGACAGCACCCGCGGCCAGGGCAGCGCCGTGTTGCCGCAAATCGTCGGCCAGTTCGAAGGCTATGCCGCTGCCACGTCAGCCTGGGACACAGACCTGCTCAGCGCCCGCATCAAGGATTACTCATCGACCTGGCTCGATGACCTGTGCCGCAGCGGCAAGCTGGTCTGGACGCGCCTGAGCAACAAGGCCGGCGCCATGGCATTGCGCAGCACCCCGGTGGTTTTGCTCCCCCGTAGCCAGGTAGCGTTGTGGAGCGGGCTGACCGAGCCTACCGACAGCACCACGCTGTCGCCCAAGACGCAGAAGGTCCACCTGGCCCTGCGCGAGCATGGCGCGCTGTTTTTCGATGAACTGGTACACGAGGCCCATTTGCTGCGCAGCGAGCTGGAGACAGCCTTGCAGGAATTGGTAGGCGCCGGCTTGGTGAATGCTGACAGCTTCGCCGGCCTGCGCGCCTTGACCACCCCCGCCAGCAAACGCCAGGCGCGCAGCAGTCGACGTGGGCGCGGGGCGTTTGTCGGCGGTATGGACGACGCCGGGCGTTGGGCCTTGGTTCGCCGCTCGGCGACCGCCGCCGGCGCGCATACGGCCGAGACCCTGGAGCATGTGGCGATGACCCTGCTGCGCCGCTATGGCGTGGTGTTCTGGCGGCTGCTGGAGCGCGAGGCGGATTGGTTACCGAGTTGGCGCGAGTTGCTGCGCACCTTCCATCGGTTGGAGGCGCGAGGCGAGATCCGTGGCGGGCGGTTTGTCAGTGGGTTGGCGGGAGAGCAGTTTGCATTGCCGGAGGCGATACCGTTGCTGCGCGAGGTGCGGCGGCGGCCCCATGATGGGAGTTTAATTGCGGTGTGTGGGGCGGATCCGTTGAATCTTGTCGGCACGCTGTTACCGGGAGCCAAGGTGCCAGCGGTAAGCGGTAATCGGGTTGTGTACCGTGATGGGGTGCCGGCGGCGGTGATGGTAGGGGGCAAGCAGCAGGTTTTGTTGGAGGTGGATCAGCAAGCGGTGCAGGAGAAGTTGATCAGGCGCTGACCTTGAGGGCCTCATCGGAAGCAAGCCCCCTCCCACACTTGAAACGTGTTCACAAATCTCAATGTGGGAGGGGCTTGCTCCCGATGGGGCCAGAACAGCCACCCTCATCATTGAGACCTGGGCTGCTCCGTCAACACCACCGCATCCTGCTCATGCTCCTGCGCCACACGCTTAGGCAACAACACCTGCTGTGGATAAGTTTGCGCAAAATGCACCTCATCACAGTTATCCACAAGCTTTTTCAAGCGCTGATTAAACGCACGGCTGACTGCGTATTGGCCACCCGAAACCGTGCGGAACTGCGCCGTGAGCACCACGCCATTGAGGTCCATCTTGTCCACCCCGAACACTTCCAACGGCCCTTGCAGGTTGTACTTGAGGAACACATCGTCGCGAATCGACTGGCCGGCCTCGCGGATCAGCTCCACGGCCCTGTCCACGTCGGTGTCGTAAGTGAACTGCACCGAGAAGAAGGCATAGGCGAATTGACGGGACTGGTTGGTGACCGCCTTGATCTGCCCGAACGGCACCGAATGCACAAACCCCTTGCCGTCACGCAGGCGCAGGGTGCGGATGGTCAGGCCCTCCACGGTGCCGGCGTGACCAGAGTCGAGCACCACCCAATCGCCGATGGACAGGGTGTCTTCGATAATGATGAACAGGCCAGTAATCACGTCCTGCACCAGTTGCTGGGAACCGAAACCGATCGCCAGTCCCACCACCCCGGCGCCCGCCAGCAACGGCGCGACATTGATGCCCAGATTGGCCATGGTGGTGATCGCGCAGATCACCACCAGGATGATCTTCACTGCATTGCGCAGCAGCGGCAGGATGGTTTTGACCCGGGTACTGGGCTGGCGACTGGAGCGTTTATTCACCGGTGGTTTGAGGGCTTCCTGTATCGCAGTGTCGAGCACCACCCAGAACAGCCAGGTCACCAACAGGATCAGGCCGATACTGCTGAGGGAATCACTGATGGCCCGGCCCACCGAGTTGCGCTGGGCGAATTCGAACAGCGAAACGCCCCAGATACGCCCGAGTATCTCGATAAACGCGATGGCCATGACGATACGCAAAATTGCGTGCAGCAAACTCAGGAAGCGTTCCTTGTAGGCACTGCTGCGCTGGATCGATACCTGGCTGCGGGACTTGAACAGGTGTTGCAGCACGGTGCTGAGAAACACCGTGCCGATCAGTAACAAGGTGGTGAGCAGCGCGCAGCGCAGGGCCTCTTGGTTGTCGTCACCGGCGCCAATCAGGTTGACCGCCGACACCAGCACCATCAACAGAATCGGCCAGTACCAGAGCCCGGAAAACACCCGCAGCGACTGTTGCAATGCTGGATGTTTGAGACGCTGGGCCAACGGCCGATTGCGGATCAAATGGGCCACCGGCCGCCGCAGGCGTACCACCAGCACGCCAAAGATGACCGCGGCAAACAGGCCGGTAAACACGGCGATGCTGCTGGTGATATTGCCGCCCAACTGACGAGCGATTTGCGGGCTGGTCAGCGCATCGCTGAGGGCCGCGAGAAAGCCGATCAGGAACAGCGGCTTGGGGCAATAGTCACGAATGATCTGCACGGCAGGCCGCTTGTGCCCGACGTTGAACATGACAATGACGCACAGCAACAGCGAGGTGGAAAAGATGCCACTGCTGGTGGCGTAGGCAAAACACAGTGCCAGGGCTCGGCCGACAGACGCAGGTAAAAAGTGACTGACATAAAGGGTCAGCGGCAGGCAGATCAGCGCTGGAATCGTGTAGGGCACCACATAGCTCAGCAAGCCTTGCAGCCGTTGACGCCGCGCAAGGAACGGGCGGCGGCTCGATCGTTGCACAACCAGGCGCCCAAGCATCGTCAACAGGGCAAAGGCACCGGCCCACACGCCGGACAACAGCAGGAAATCGCCGGCCACGCTCCAGGGCGAGCGTGCGGCTGTCTGGTCTACCAGGCGCCCTACTTCGTCTGCGGCGCGATCAGCACGCAGGCGCCAGGCGTCGATGAGGTTCTGGTCGAGGTCGAGCTTGTTCTGCACGTCGTCGATGCTGGAGCTGATGGCCCCGAGCAACCCGCCTTCTACCAGCAGTTCCGGCTTGGCCGGCGTTTCGGCAGCGGGCGCCGTTGCCGCGGCCTGCAATGCGCCATTGCCGCAGAGCAGCAGCGCGCCGAGCAGTAATGCAGTCTTTAAATTCAGCAAAACAGCAAGCTCCTTCAGCAGGGTCTGTAAGGAACTGACGAGCTTGGGCCTTTATCGTTCCCTGCATTTGCAATGCCCCTCCCGCATTTCACCCCTATTACCGCCCGTAGGAATGTGGAAACTTTCAGCCAAATAGCGCAGTCATCCCATAACGGAGGTCACCTCACCCACCATCCACGGGAGTAAACATGGCGGCGATTCACATCGGCATTTCCGGCTGGCGCTACACGCCCTGGCGCGGGGACTTTTACCCCGAAGGGCTGACCCAGAAACGCGAGTTGCAGTTTGCGTCACGCGCCGTCAACAGCATCGAAATCAACGGCTCGTTCTACGCGCTGCAAACCCCCAAGCGCTACGCCGAGTGGTATGCCGATACGCCCGAAGGTTTCCTGTTCAGTGTCAAGGCGCCCCGTTTCATCACGCATATCCTGCGCCTGCGGGACGTGCACAAGCCGATGGCGAATTTCTTCGCTTCCGGCGTGCTGGAACTCAAAGAAAAACTCGGCCCCATCCTCTGGCAGTTTCCGCCCAGCTTCAAATTCGACGCCACGCTGTTCGAAACCTTTTTGGCTGAATTACCTACCGATACCCAGCAGGCAGCCGCCCTCGCCCGCCAGCATGAGCCACGCCTGAACGGCAAGGCGAGCATGAAGGCCTATGCCAAGAAGCCTTTGCGCCATGCCGTGGAGATTCGCAACAAGACTTTTGCCGTGCCGGAGTTCATCCAACTGCTGGATAAGCACGGTGTGGCGCTGGTGGTCGCGGACACCGCCGGCAAGTGGCCGTACGTGGAAGACGTGACCGCCAACTTCATGTACCTGCGCTTGCACGGCGACAAGCAGTTATACGCCAGCGGTTATAGCGCCGAAGCGCTCCAGCGCTGGGGTGACCGAATCGAACGCTGGGCCCAAGGCAAGCAGCCTGCCGATGCACACCTAATCGACCCTCACCACACACCCCGCAGGCGTAAACAGCGCGATGTGTTCTGCTTTTTCGACAACGACATCAAAGTTCGCGCCCCCTTCGATGCACGCCAATTGCTGCAACGTTTCGGGCTGGACCAACACCTGCTCACCGAACCTGGCCGGCTGCCGGAACCAGGAGTATTGCCATGACGCATCCAGAGCTAATCCCCACCCCGCCGACCACCGCCATCACCCGTTTCACGGTGCTGACGGTTAATATCCACAAGGGTTTCACCGCACTGAATCGCCGTTTCATCTTGCCCGAGCTGCGTGAAGCGGTGCGCAGCGTGGGCGCAGACATGGTGTTCTTGCAGGAGATCCATGGCACTCACGAACGCCATCCCCAGCGCTACAGCGACTGGCCAAAAATGCCGCAGTATGAATTCCTCGCCGACAGCATCTGGCCGCAGTTTGCCTATGGGCGCAATGCGGTGTACCCCCATGGCGATCATGGCAATGCACTGCTGTCGAAATTCCAGATCATCCGCTACGACAACCTCGATATTTCGCAAAGCGGCCATGAAAACCGCGGCCTGCTGCATTGCGTGTTGCGCCTGCCGGGCAGCGGCCAGCAGGTGCACGCGATCTGCATCCACCTGGGCTTGCGCGAGGTGCATCGCCAACAACAATTGCGCTTGCTGGAACAACGTATCAGCGAGATTCCCGCCGATGCGCCGTTGGTGGTCGCTGGCGATTTCAACGACTGGCGGCAAAAAGCCGACCTGAGCCAAAGCGGCCTGCAGGAAGTGTTCATGCACACCCTCGGCAAACCGGCGCGCACCTTCCCGGCACGCCTGCCGTTGCTGCCGCTGGACCGCATTTATGTGCGCAACCTGACGGTGCACAACCCTCGCGTGCTCACCACTCGTCCCTGGTCCCATTTATCAGACCATGTGCCGCTGTCGGTGGAGGTTGAGCTATGAACGTTGCGGTAGACCATATCGCCACAGACCAACCGCCAGACGACAGCAAGGCGCGAGATCTGGATTACGGCTGGCAGAGCGGCAACCAGGTGGTGTTGCTGGAGAACGGCGAGGCGTACTTTCCTGCCGTGTTCGAGGCATTGCGCAGCGCCGAGCGCGAGATCCTGCTGGAGACCTTCATCCTTTTTGAAGACAAGGTCGGCTTTGAGCTGCACAGCATCCTCATCGAGGCGGCCCAGCGCGGGGTGAAGGTGGTGGTCAGCCTCGACGGTTTTGGTTGCGGCGAGCTGAGCCCGGGCTTCCTGCGGGAGTTGGCCGAAGCCGGGGTGATGGTGCAAATGTTCGACCCGGCGCCCAAGACCTTCGGCATACGCACTAACTGGTTTCGCCGCCTGCACCGCAAGATTGTGGTGGTGGATGCCCGCGTGGCGTTTATCGGCGGGATCAATTTTTCTGCTGACCACTTGGCGGATTTCGGCCCCGAAGCCAAGCAGGATTACGCCGTGCAGGTGATCGGCCCGGCCGTGGCCGACCTGCACCATTTCGCCCTTGCCCAAAGTGGCCGCCAGGTGCGCAGCCGTCGCGGTTGGCGGCGGCGCCAGCAGCGGCCTTCACCCTGGACGAACGAGCCAGGCGACGGCCTGGTACGCCTGATCTACCGCGACAATATCCAGCATCGTGACGACATCGAAGACGCGTATATCCACGCCTTGAGCCAGGCCCGGCAGCGGGTGGTGATCGCCAACGCGTACTTCTTCCCCGGCTATCGCCTGCTTCGCGAGATCCGTAACGCGGCGCGCCGTGGCGTGCAGGTGCAATTGATCATGCAGGGCCAGCCCGACGTGCTGTTGGCAAAACTTGCCGCGCGCATGCTCTATGACTACTTGCTCAAGGATGGCGTGGTGATTCACGAATACTGCCAACGCCCACTGCACGGCAAGGTGGCGCTGGTGGATGACGAATGGAGCACCGTCGGTTCGAGCAACCTGGACCCACTCAGCCTGGCATTGAACCTGGAGGCCAATGTGCTGATTCGCGACCGGGCTTTCAATCAGCAGCTCTACGAACGCCTGGAAGCCCTCGCCCACAATCATTGCCAGACCATGCCGGAAAAGCGCAAGCCACGCCTGTGGCTCTGGCGCTTGACCGTAGGTTTCCTGGTGTTTCATGTGATGCGCCATTTCCCGGTACTGGCCAGTTGGTTGCCGGCCCACAAACCGCGCTTGAAACCTTTTGAGGCCACGCCCCATGACGTCTGAAGCCCGCCCCCAAACGCAAGCCTCGGGGTTCAAGCGCTGGAAGAAACCGCTGACGATTGCGTTCTTCGTGCTGCTGATCGTGTTGTTTACCCTGCTCGCCCGGCGCATCGACTGGAGCGAAGTGTTCCAGACCCTGAGCGAGTTCAAGCTACGCACATTGTTCATCGCCGGCGCGCTGACGCTGTGCAGTTTTATCGTCTATGCCTGCTTCGATTTGATCGGCCGCACCTACATTCGCCAGCCGTTGCGTTGGAAGCAGATATTACCGGTGGGCATCATCAGCTACGCGTTCAACCTCAACCTCAGCGCCTGGGTCGGCGGCATCGCCATGCGTTATAGGCTGTATTCACGCCTGGGCGTGAGCACCAGCAATATCGCCAAGATCCTCGGCCTGAGCCTGGCCACCAATTGGTTCGGCTATATGGTGTTGGCCGGGGTGGTGTTCAGCAGCGGGTTGGTGACCCTGCCGCCAGGCTGGAAGCTCAGCACCGGCGCCTTGCAAGGCGTCGGGGTGTTATTGGTGATCGCGAGCCTGGGCTACCTGGCGGCGTGCCGGTTTTCGAAAAAGCGTGCGTGGTCGATTCGCGGTATCGAGATCAACTTGCCGTCGTTGCGCATGGCCTGTTTGCAGTTGGCCCTGGGTGCGTTGAACTGGTCATTGATGGCCGCGGTGATCTTTACCTTGCTGCCGGCCAAACTGGATTACCCACTGGTGCTGGGGGTGCTGTTGATCAGCGCAATTGCCGGGGTGGTCACCCATATTCCCGCCGGCTTGGGGGTGTTGGAGGCGGTGTTCATTGCGCTGTTGCAGCATGAGGCGTCGCGGGGGAGTTTGCTGGCCGGGCTGATCGCGTACCGGGCGATTTATTTTATTTGCCCATTGTTGATTGCACTGGTGATGTATCTGGGGGTGGAGGCCAAGGCCAAGGCGTTGCGGGTTAAGAAAACTGCCTGATGAGACGGTGGTGACGGTGGAATCGCTATCGCGGGCAAGCCCGGCTCCCACCTGGGAATGCATTCCCCTGTGGGAGCCGGGCTTGCCCGCGATAGCGATCACAAGGGCAACGACTATCGGGCCTGAATGATGCTCAACCGCTCCCCCACCACCATCTCGGTAATCCAGTCCACCAGGATCGAGGTGTACGCCTGCTGCGACACCGGATCGCTCAGGGAATGGTCGGCGCCGTCGATGATGCGGTGGGTCAGCGAATGGGTCTGCTGGCACGCTGCGCGGTAACTCATGATGGTGGCGTGGGGCACATGGTCGTCGGTTTCCGATTCGACAATCAGCACATCGCCGGTAAATTGCGCGCAGGCATGCAGTGCACGGTTGGTTTCGGCGTGCACGAGGGTGCCACGGTAATCCATCAGGTCGGCTTTATCCAAGTCGCGCTTGGGCTTGAGCCATTCCTGGTCGCGGTACAGCGCCGGCACTCGCAGCGCCAGCCAACGTACCGGGCGCAATGAGGTGAGGATCGCCGCGAGGTACCCGCCATAACTGGTGCCCACCACTGCCACCGCCGAGGTGTCGATAGCAGGGTGGGACAGCAGGCGATCGTAAGCGGCCAACAGGTCGCGCAGATTGTCTTCGCGGGTGACGCGGGACAAGGGGATGCCGGTGCCAGCATGGCCACGCAGGTCGAAGGTCAGGCATACACATCCAAGGCCTGCGATGCCTTTGGCCCGCTCCAGGTCGCGCTCCTGGCTGCCGCCCCAGCCGTGCACGAACAACACGCCGGGCACTTTGGACTTGGGACTGAGGAATGTCCCGCTCATCTGTTCGTCGTCTATATCGATGGTGATGCTCTCGCTTCTAGCCGTCATAAGTCTTGACCGTCACATACTTGAGTAGAAAGTCGCTGTTTTCGGCCGGGCCTCGGTATACCTCGATGGCATCCGCCGGCAGCGCCTGGTCTACATAGGTTTCTACCGAGGACACACGGATGGCTTTAAGGCCCGGATGGTTGATAAAACTCTGCAACGCCGCGACTTCCGCGCTGCTGGCCCCGCCCATGCGCCAGGATTGTTCGAGCACACCACTGCGGCGCTGGCCTGTGCCGTCCAGGCCTTGGGCGATGTCGTAGTTGCGGCGCGAGGCGAAGAAGCCTGGGTAGGCCTCATTCGCAGCACGGTCGAAAACCAGCGCCTGTTCGATGGCCTCACGCACGTCTTCAGGCAGATCCAGTTTGAGCAGGGCAGCGTAATCACCGGGGACGACCAGCAGATCGGAACCGCCGTAGACCTCTTCCCCCTGCCCGTCTTGCGTCAGGTGCTGCTCGCCGCAGTAGCTGAAGAGGTGATCGCCGATAAAGCTCTGGCCCACACTGTGGGTGACCACCGCGTGCAGGTCTTGTTCCAGCACCACACCTTCATTGAACATTCGGGCCGCTTCCGGGCGCGCCACTATCGCGTCGAACTCATCCAGGCTGTGGATAACTTCCTGCCCCCGCCCTGCACAGGCATTTACGGGTTTCAGACGAATCGGGCCGCTGTAGAGCAAGCGGGTCGCGGCAGGCCGTGCATCCTCAAGGGCGAACACACTCACACCGTCCAACACCACGTCACGCACACGCTCGCAGAATGACGGCGACCAGCCTTCGGGCGCCTTGGCCTCGAGACTCAGCAGCCCGTGACTGATGGCTTTGGTGCAGATGAACGCGTGATCGACATAGCCGCCCCACAGATCTTGTGGCCCCTTGATATTGAGCTGGCGCGCTTGGGCTGGCCCGACCAGGGTTTGCGTGGGCAGCAGATACAATTCCCGACCCGCATGCAGGGCCGGGTCGTAACTGCCACCGAACTTGAGCCCCAGGATCTGCGCGAGCCAGCGTGCGAGGGCGCGGTTGGTTTCGATTTCATGCAGGGGCGCACCCTCTCGCATGGAGTGGGCGACCACCAACTTCTTGCGACTTATGGGGGTCATGCGGTCCCCTTTTCTATCAACCTTTGTGTAGCAGTGAGGTTGCATGGATCAGGCCAACGCTGGGATTGAGGGAAGAGCTGTTAAATCAATCAGTTGCGCAAAAAGTGATGGCCGTTAGCCTGTTTTATTCTGCACGACCCGGGGAGAAGCCTGCGGCGTTCTGCACGATTCAAACCCCGAAGCGGTTGCGGTAATCGCTGGGGGACAGGCCGGTGATTTTCTTGAAGATGACGCGAAAGGCGCTGGGGTCTTGATAGCCCACGGTCCAGGCAATGTGATCGATGGTGCCATTGGTGAACTCCAGCATCTGCCGCGCCTTGCCGACTCGCAGATGCTGACAGTACTCGGTGGGTTTCAATCCGGTGGCGTTGCGAAAGCGGCGCAAGAACGTGCGCTCCTCCAGGTTCGCCTCCTGCGCCATCGCCGCCACGGACACATCCACCGCACCACTGGCCTGCAGCCAATGCTGGACCTTGAGGACCGCACCATCACCATGCCTGAGAATCGGCGCAAAGTTGCTACCGCACTGGCTGGCACTGGCGCTGTGCTCGATCACCAGAAAGCGCGCAGTGTCAGCTGCAATGCTCGGCCCCATAAGCCGATCGACCAGGCGCAGGCCCAATTCCGACCAGGCCATCAGCCCAGCGGAGGTGATCAGGTCGCCGTCATCGACGATAGGTTTATCCGCTTCCAGTCGCACCGCCGGGTAACAGGCCGCAAAAGATTTCGCGGAGGACCAGTGGGTGGTGGCACTGCGGCCATCCAACAGGCCGCTGCGCGCCAGCATGATCGAGCCGATGCACACGCCGCCCAGCACGGTGCCGCCCGCATGTTGCAGGCGCAGCCATTCCAGCAGCGCAGGCGGCGCCTGGTCTTCGGTGAACTCTGCAATCGAGGGCGGCACCAACACGGCCATCATCGGTTGCTCGGGGCCTGGGTGGCTGTCGAACGTGCGCGCGGGCGTGCCGTGGGCATCTACCTGCCAGTGGCTGACCCGCAGCAGCGGTAATTGCGCAGATTCATGCTCGGCGGCGATGCGGTTAGCGACCCCGAACAGGTCGGTCAGCCCGTGGACTGCGGCGAGTTGCGCACCCTGGTAGATCAACACACCCAGCTCGACAGTGCTGCGTTGCGCGGCCATTGTCAGTTTTCCCCCTGTTATTGTCGGTGCAGCCAATTCTCGGTGTGATCGCCAGCTAAGATACTAGGCCCATCAACCCATCACGAGGCAACACACATGGCCAAGCAGGCGCTCATCCTAATCGATATCCAGAACGACTACTTCCCCCAGGGCAAGTGGCCGCTCGACGGCGTGGAAGCCGCAGCGGACAAGGCGGCGCAGGTGCTCCAGGCGTTTCGGCAGGCAGGCGATGCGGTGATTCATGTACGGCATGAGTTCGCTGGCGACGACGCTCCGTTCTTCACACCGGGCTCCGAAGGCGCGCATTTGCATGCCAAGGTGCTCAACCAGGGCGATGAACCGGTGGTGCTCAAACACTTCGTGAATGCGTTTCGCCAAACCAACCTGCGCGAACTGCTGGAACAGCGCAGCATCACCGAGGTGGTGGTGGTGGGTAGCATGAGCCATATGTGCGTTGACGCCGTGGTGCGGGCGGCAGCGGACTTGGGCTACAAGGTTACGGTGATCCATGACGCCTGCGCGACCCGCGACCAGGAATTCAACGGCCAGGTGATTCCGGCGGCACAGGTGCACGGGGCGTACATGGCCTCCCTGGCATTTGGCTATGCGGGTGTAGTGTCGGCAGAGGAATATCTGAAAGCCCAAGCAGCGGCTGCGTGACCGCCACCTGGGCTGATCGCTTTAGCGTGTGGCAATGATGAACAGCCGCGGAAAGGGCAACAACACCGTGCCATCGGCCAGGGCTGGATAAGCCTGGGTAATTCGCGCCTGGTATTGCTGCAGGAAGGCGGCTTTTTCATCGTCCGTCAACGGCGCAAGAAAAGGCCGCAATGCCGAAGCCTTGAACCACTCCACCACCGCCGCGTGGTCCGCCAAGGGGTGTTGATAGGTGGTGCGCCACACGTCCACGGTACTGCAATGCTTGCTCAGCAGTTCGTAGTAGTAACTGGCGGTGTGCCGTTCATTGTGTTTGACCGCCCCTATCTTTGCCGCCCATGGGCCATCGGCCGCAACTTCACGGGCCAGGCGATGAGCGGGCTCGTCAAGGTTGTCCGGGGTTTGCACCGCTAGCGTACCGCCTGGGTTCAGTTGGTGGACCAAATGCGGGTAGAGCGTGGCGTGGTCGGGCAGCCATTGCAGCGAGGCATTGGCCAGAATCACATCCAAGCGTTGCGCAGGGTGCCAGGCGCCGATGTCCGCCAGCTCGAAGTTCAACCTGGGCAGGCGCTTGCGGGCGTCTACCAACATGTCATCGGAGCTGTCCATGCCAGTGACGTGCGCTTGGGGGAAACGCTCGGCCAGCACTTCCGTGGAGTTTCCCGGCCCGCACCCCAGGTCGACTGCGGTGCCCACGTCGGTGTTGGGAATTGCCGCAACCAGGTCACGGACGGGGCGAGTGCGCTGCTGTTCGAACATCGTGTACTGCTTGGCGGACCAGGTCATCACAGCCTTCCTTCTTTGTTAGAGGTGGTGCCAGCCTAAATCTTGTGAGCCATGAGAACAAATGCTGGGGTTGGTGTGCTGCCTGTACAAAGGCACCCCGCGCGCGACGCCTGCACGTCGACCATAAAAAACCCCCGATGCTTTCGCTATCGGGGGTTTTGTTTGTTCAGGGTCGGTCTTGGACCTTAGAACGGGATATCGTCATCAAAGCTGTCGAAATCCGGAGCCGGTTGCGGAGCAGCCTGTTGTGGTGCTGGGCGCGACTCACGCTGTGGCTGCTGGCTTGGCTGCGGACGCGACTGCTGTGGGCGCGGTGCCGAGTTGGACATGCCGCCCTGGCCCTGTTGGTCGCCCTGTGGACGGCCGCCCAGCAGTTGCATGGTGCCTTGCATGTCGACCACGATTTCGGTGGTGTAACGCTTGATGCCGTCTTTTTCCCACTCGCGGGTTTGCAGTTTGCCTTCGATGTACACCTGCGAACCTTTGCGCAGGTATTCACCGGCGATCTCTGCGACCTTGCCGAACATCGACACGCGGTGCCATTCGGTCTTCTCGACCTTCTGGCCGGTCTGCTTGTCGGTCCACTGTTCGCTGGTCGCCAGGCTCAGGTTGGTCACGGCGTTACCGTTAGGCAAGTAGCGAACTTCGGGATCCTGGCCGCAAGTACCGACCAATATGACTTTGTTAACCCCACGGGCCATAACGTTCTCCTAGGCTGGGCGCGCTGTTGGCACTGGGTTGACCAGTTGCTCGAGCGTCGCGCGATCCAATAATTCGGTGTCCAATTTGATGTAAATGGCCGCCTCTTCAGCGACCACGACTGCATCCGTTACCCCTACGACAGCCTTCAGGCGCTCTACCAGGCCGGCTTCGCGGATCGCTTCGGGCGATAGCGGCAAACGCAGACTGGTGACGTAGGGAGGTTCGCGCATGGTAACAGCAAAGACCAGCCAAAGTGCAGCCAGCCCGGCGCATCCGAGGAACACAACCGACAAACCGCCATGCTGGAACATCCAGCCGCCCATGATGCCGCCCAACGCGGAACCCAGGAACTGGCTGGTGGAATACACCCCCATGGCCGTGCCCTTGCCGCCTGCCGGTGAAACTTTACTGATCAGTGACGGCAACGACGCTTCGAGCAGGTTGAAGGCGGTGAAAAACACCACCGTACCGATCACCAGTGCTCGCAGGCTGTCGCCGAACTGCCAGAAGAATAGTTCAGTGAGCATCAATGTCGCGACGGCGCCGAGTAAAACTCGTTTCATTTTGCGTTTCTTCTCGCCATAGATGATGAACGGGATCATGGCGAAGAACGAAATCAACAGCGCAGTGAGGTAGACCCACCAGTGCTGTTCCTTGGGCAGGCCAGCTTTTTCCACCAGGGCCAGGGGCAAGGCGACGAAGCTGCACATCAGCATGGCGTGTAATACGAAGATACCTAAATCCAGGCGCAGCAGGTCCGGGTGCTTGAGCGTGGGAAGCAACGCTTTGCGTGCGACGCCCGATTCACGATGCTGCAGGGTACCGGTGGAGCGCGGCACCATAAAGGCAACGATCAGGATGCCAAACAACGCCATGCCGCCCGTGGCCAGGAACAGCCCATGCAAGCCGAACGCGCGTGTGAGCAAAGGCCCGACCACCATGGCCACGGCAAACGACAGGCCGATGGTCATGCCGATCATCGCCATGGCCTTGGTGCGGTGTTGTTCGCGGGTCAGGTCCGACAGCAGCGCCATCACGGCGGCGGAAATCGCACCGGCGCCCTGCAGGATGCGGCCGGCGATCACGCCCCAGATCGAATCGGATTGGGCCGCTAGCACACTGCCAAGGGCGAATACGATCAGCCCGAGATAGATCACCGGGCGACGGCCAATGCGGTCGGAAATAATCCCGAACGGGATCTGGAAAATCGCCTGGGTCAGGCCATAGGCACCAATCGCCAGGCCGATCAAGGCGGGGGTCGCACCTGCGAGATCCATCCCATAGGTGGCCAGCACCGGCAACACCATAAACATGCCCAGCATACGGAAGGCGAACACCAGGGCCAGCCCGCTTGCCGCTCGGGTCTCGCCGCTACTCATGCGTTCGCTGTGGGGATCGTGCATGGAAAAACCTCGTGTGAACCGGCGGCGATTCTACCAGTCCCATCGATTGAGAGGGTATATGCGGCGCTTTGCCGCGCAGCTTTCATGTAAGGCTGCAGGCGGCGTTTTGACAGTGTATATTCATCCAGTCTTTAGCCGTATACTCCGGCATCATTTACGCCCGCCGTGCGAGGCCATCTTGGACAAGATCCTGATTCGTGGGGCTAGAACCCACAACCTGAAGAACATCGACCTGACCCTGCCCCGGGACAAACTGATCGTCATCACCGGCTTGTCCGGCTCCGGCAAATCGTCCCTGGCGTTCGACACGCTGTATGCCGAAGGTCAGCGCCGCTATGTGGAATCCCTGTCGGCCTACGCCCGGCAGTTCCTGTCGATGATGGAAAAGCCCGATGTCGACACCATTGAAGGCCTGTCGCCGGCTATTTCCATCGAGCAGAAATCCACGTCCCACAACCCGCGCTCCACCGTGGGTACCATTACCGAGATCTACGACTACCTGCGCCTGCTCTACGCACGCGTGGGTATCCCCCGCTGCCCGGACCACGATATCCCCCTGGAAGCCCAGACCGTCAGCCAGATGGTCGACCTGGTGCTGGCCCAGCCCGAAGGCGCCAAGCTGATGCTGCTGGCGCCTGTCATTCGCGAGCGCAAGGGCGAACACCTGTCGGTCTTCGAAGAGCTGCGTGCCCAGGGTTTTGTACGTGCGCGCATCAACGGCAAGCTCTATGAGCTGGACGAAGCGCCGAAGCTGGACAAGCAGAAAAAGCACTCCATTGATGTGGTGGTCGACCGATTCAAGGTGCGTGCCGACTTGCAGCAGCGTTTGGCGGAATCGTTCGAAACCGCGCTGAAGCTGGCCGATGGCATTGCCCTGGTAGCGCCGATGGATGACGAGCCGGGCGAAGAGATCATCTTCTCCGCGCGCTTTGCGTGCCCGATCTGTGGCCATGCCATCAGTGAGCTGGAACCCAAGCTGTTTTCCTTCAACAACCCGGCCGGCGCCTGCCCGACTTGCGACGGCCTGGGTGTGAAGCAGTTTTTCGATATCAAGCGCCTGGTCAATGGTGACCTGACCCTGGCCGAGGGGGCGATACGCGGATGGGACAGGCGTAACGTCTACTATTTCCAGATGCTCGGATCATTGGCCTCGCACTACAAGTTCAGCCTGGAAGTGCCGTTCAACCAGCTGCCGGCAGACCAGCAGAAGGTCATTCTGCATGGCAGCGGTTCGCAGAATGTCGACTTCAAGTACCTGAACGACCGTGGCGATATCGTCAAGCGCTCGCACCCGTTCGAAGGCATCGTGCCGAACCTGGAGCGTCGCTACCGCGAGACCGAATCGGCAAGCGTGCGTGAAGAACTGGCAAAATTCCTCAGTACTCAGCCTTGCCCTGATTGCCGTGGCACCCGCCTGCGCCGTGAGGCACGTCACGTGTGGGTGGGCGAGAAGACCCTGCCAGCAGTGACCAACCTGCCGATCGGCGATGCGTGTGAATACTTTGGCGTACTCAAGCTCGCCGGGCGACGCGGGGAAATTGCCGACAAGATCCTCAAGGAAATTCGCGAGCGTCTGCAGTTCCTGGTCAACGTTGGCCTGGACTACCTGTCGCTGGACCGCAGCGCCGATACCCTGTCTGGTGGTGAGGCACAACGTATTCGCCTGGCCAGCCAGATTGGCGCGGGCCTTGTGGGCGTGCTGTATATCCTCGATGAGCCGTCGATTGGCTTGCACCAACGGGATAACGACCGCCTGCTGGGCACGCTGAAACACCTGCGCGATATCGGCAATACCGTGATCGTGGTCGAGCATGATGAAGACGCTATCCGCCTGGCGGACTACGTGGTCGATATCGGCCCGGGCGCGGGTGTGCATGGTGGCCATATCGTTGCCGAGGGCACGCCTGCCGAAGTGATGGCACATCCGGACTCGTTGACCGGCAAATACTTGTCTGGCCGTGTGAAGATTGAAGTACCCGCCAAGCGAACGCCGCGTAACAAGAAGATGGCGCTGCATCTCAAGGGCGCGCGCGGGAACAACCTGCGCAATGTCGACCTGGAGATTCCGCTGGGCCTGCTGACCTGCGTGACCGGTGTTTCCGGTTCGGGCAAGTCGACGCTGATCAACAACACCCTGTTCCCACTGAGTGCCACCGCCCTGAATGGCGCGACCACCCTGGAAGCGGCGGCTCACGACAGCATCAAGGGCCTGGAGCATCTGGACAAGGTGGTCGACATCGACCAGAGCCCGATTGGGCGTACGCCTCGCTCCAACCCAGCTACCTACACCGGGCTGTTTACCCCTATCCGTGAGTTGTTCGCTGGCGTGCCAGAGTCGCGCTCACGGGGTTATGGGCCGGGCCGTTTCTCGTTCAACGTCAAGGGTGGCCGTTGTGAAGCGTGCCAGGGCGATGGCCTGATCAAGGTGGAGATGCACTTCCTTCCGGACATCTACGTGCCGTGCGATGTGTGCAAGAGCAAGCGCTACAACCGCGAGACCCTGGAAATCAAGTACAAGGGCAAGAGCATCCACGAGACCCTCGAAATGACGATCGAGGAAGCTCGCGAGTTCTTCGACGCAGTGCCGGCGCTGGCGCGCAAGCTGCAGACGCTGATGGATGTGGGCCTGTCGTACATCAAGCTGGGGCAGTCAGCGACCACGCTGTCGGGTGGCGAGGCGCAGCGGGTCAAGCTGTCTCGCGAGCTGTCCAAGCGTGATACCGGCAAAACCTTGTACATCCTCGATGAGCCGACCACTGGCCTGCACTTCGCGGATATCCAGCAGTTGCTGGACGTACTGCACCGCTTGCGGGACCACGGCAATACCGTGGTGGTGATCGAGCACAACCTTGATGTGATCAAGACTGCCGACTGGCTGGTAGACCTGGGGCCAGAAGGTGGTTCTAAGGGTGGCCAGATCATCGCAGTGGGCACTCCGGAGCAGGTTTCCGAAATGCCTCAATCGCACACCGGTTACTACTTGAAACCGTTGCTGGAACGCGACAGGGCCTGATTTTTTCATCGCCCAATAAAAAGCCCCTGCCACTTTGCGGTGACGGGGGCTTTTTTTTATAGTCGGAAATCAGAACTGCGATTGCAGGTAATTCTCCAGGCCGATCAACTTGATCAGGCCCAACTGCTTTTCCAGCCAGTAGGTGTGATCTTCTTCGGTGTCATTCAACTGCACCCGCAATATTTCCCGGGTGACATAGTCGTTGTGCTGTTCGCAAAGCTCGATGCCCTTGCAGAGTGCGGCACGGACCTTGTACTCAAGGCGAAGATCGGCGGCGAGCATGTCCGGCACTGTGGTACCCACGTCCAGATCATCAGGACGCATACGCGGCGTGCCTTCGAGCATCAGAATGCGGCGCATCAGGGCGTCAGCGTGCTGTGCCTCTTCTTCCATTTCGTGGTTGATACGCTCATAGAGCTCGGTAAAGCCCCAGTCTTCGTACATACGCGAATGGATGAAATATTGGTCACGAGCTGCCAGTTCGCCCGTCAGCAACGTGTTGAGGTAATCGATTACGTCGGGGTGACCTTGCATCGCCCTACATCTCCCTGCTTGAAAGACTGTAGTTTGAACCATGCTGACTTGAAGGTCACGGGACAAACGGCAGAAAAGTGAAGATTTCCGGAGAAAAGTAGCTGAAATAACGCAAAAACCGCCCAAATGAGGGCGGTTCTGCTTATCGTTTAGAGTCAGTTAAGCGATACACCCAATGCCTTTGCAATTGCTTCTCCATAAGCCGGGTCGGCCTTATAGAAGTGCTGCAGTTGACGCTGGACCACATCGCTGGAAACACCAGCCATTGCGCCCGCGATGTTATTGGTGAGCAACGCTTTTTGCTCATCATTCATCAGACGGAACAGCGCACCGGCGTGGCTGTAGTAGTCCGTATCTTCGCGGTGATCGTAACGATCGGCGGCACCGCTCAGGGCCAGTGCTGGCTCTGCATATTGCGGGGCTTGTTTTGGTGCGTCGGCATAGCTGTTTGGCTCGTAGTTCGGAGCCGCCCCACCGTTGCTGCCGAAAGCCATGGAACCGTCACGCTGGTAGCTGTTAACCGGGCTACGTGGCGCGTTCACCGGCAGTTGCTGGTGGTTAGTGCCGACACGGTAGCGGTGAGCATCTGCGTAGGCGAACACCCTACCTTGGAGCATACGGTCTGGGGACAGGCCAACGCCTGGGACCATGTTGCTTGGGCCAAATGCAGCCTGCTCGACTTCTGCGAAGTAGTTTTGCGGATTACGGTTGAGCTCCAGCTCACCCACTTCAATCAACGGGAACTCTTTTTGCGACCAGGTCTTGGTCACATCAAACGGGTTCTCGTAATGGGCATTCGCCTGTGCCTCGGTCATGATCTGGATGCACACGCGCCATTTGGGGAAGTCACCGCGCTCGATTGCACCAAACAGATCGCGCTGGGCGTAGTCAGGATCGGTACCCGCCAAGCGGGCAGCCTCGGCCGGCGCCAGGTTCTTGATGCCTTGCTTGGTCTTGTAGTGCCACTTCACCCAATGACGCTCGCCCTGGGCATCGATCAGACTGTAAGTGTGGCTGCCGAAACCATGCATGTGGCGATAGCCGTCCGGGATGCCACGGTCCGAAAACAGAATGGTGACCTGATGCAGCGCCTCTGGTGAGTGCGACCAGAAGTCCCACATCATCTGCGCGCTTTTCAGGTTGCTCTGCGGCAGGCGTTTCTGGGTGTGGATAAAGTCCGGGAACTTCAGCGGATCACGGATAAAGAACACAGGGGTGTTGTTACCGACGATGTCCCAGTTGCCTTCCTCGGTGTAGAACTTCAAGGCGAAGCCACGTGGATCGCGCTCTGTGTCGGCCGAACCGCGCTCTCCACCTACCGTGGAGAAACGCAGGAACGTAGGGGTCTGCTTGCCAACGGACTCGAACAATTTGGCGCTGGTGTATTGGGTAATGTCTTTTGTCACCGTGAAGGTCCCGAAGGCACCCGAACCTTTGGCGTGCACGCGACGCTCAGGGATATTTTCACGGTTGAAGTGAGCGAGCTTCTCGATCAGGTGAAAATCGTCGAGCAGCAAGGGGCCACGAGGGCCGGCGGAACGTGAGTTCTGATTGTCCGCAACGGGCGCGCCGCTGGCGGTGGTAAGGACTTTATTCTGGCTCATGCGCATCTTCCTCAGGTCGGGCTTGAAACTGCCGGCTAATCGGCTTGGAGGGAGTATTGACCATCCACATGACACCTACAAATTCATTAAATTGTAGGCTTCAATAGAAAATAACTACCAACATGCCCGACGCTCATAGTGAAGCGTGTCGCCTGAAGATTCTTGTACGCAACGCGCTTTTGTTACGCGCACAAAAAACCGGGCACTAGGCCCGGTTTTTCGTTGCAGCTTGTCGTATTACTCGGCGCTTACAGCTTCGCCGGCAGTAGCACGATCAACCAACTCGACGTACGCCATAGGCGCGTTGTCGCCAGCGCGGAAACCGCACTTGAGGATGCGCAGGTAGCCGCCCTCACGGGTAGCGTAACGCTTGCCCAGGTCGTTGAAGAGCTTACCAACGATAGCTTTCGAACGAGTACGGTCGAAAGCCAGACGGCGGTTAGCCAGGCTGTCTGTCTTGGCCAAAGTGATCAGCGGCTCAGCAACGCGACGCAGTTCTTTAGCTTTCGGCAGTGTAGTTTTGATCAGCTCGTGCTCGAACAGCGACACCGCCATGTTTTGGAACATGGCCTTGCGGTGCGAGCTGGTACGGCTCAGGTGACGACCACTTTTACGATGACGCATGGTTCATTCCTTACCAAACTCACGTTCGGTGATTACGACGATCAGGCAGTCGCCTTGTCGTCCTTCTTAAGACTTGCAGGCGGCCAGTTGTCGAGGCGCATGCCGAGGGACAGACCGCGGGAGGCCAGAACGTCCTTGATTTCAGTCAAGGATTTCTTGCCCAGGTTCGGAGTCTTCAACAGTTCTACTTCGGTGCGCTGGATCAGGTCACCGATGTAGTAAATGTTTTCCGCCTTAAGGCAGTTAGCCGAACGTACAGTCAGTTCCAGATCGTCAACCGGGCGAAGCAGGATCGGATCGATCTCGTCTTCCTGCTCGATTACCACTGGTTCGCTGTCACCTTTGAGGTCGACGAACGCAGCCAACTGCTGTTGCAGAATGGTTGCAGCGCGGCGGATAGCCTCTTCAGGATCCAGGGTACCGTTGGTTTCCAGATCAATAACCAGCTTGTCCAGGTTAGTACGCTGCTCGACACGGGCGTTTTCCACCACGTATGCGATACGGCGAACCGGGCTGAACGAAGAGTCAAGCTGCAAGCGACCAATGCTGCGGCTTTCGTCTTCATCGCTCTGACGCGAGTCGGCCGGTTCATAACCACGACCACGAGCTACAGTGAGCTTCATGTTCAGGGCGCCGTTAGACGCCAGGTTAGCGATTACGTGATCGGGGTTAACGATCTCGACATCATGATCCAGCTGAATATCGGCAGCGGTAACCACCCCCGAACCCTTCTTCGACAAGGTCAGCGTAACTTCGTCACGGCCGTGCAGCTTGATAGCCAGACCTTTAAGGTTCAACAGGATTTCAATTACGTCTTCCTGTACACCTTCGATGGCGCTGTACTCGTGGAGCACACCGTCAATCTCGGCCTCGACTACTGCACAGCCGGGCATTGAGGACAACAGGATGCGGCGCAGCGCGTTGCCCAGGGTGTGGCCAAAACCACGCTCGAGAGGCTCGAGAGTAATTTTGGCGCGGGTTGGACTGACAACCTGCACATCAATGTGGCGGGGTGTCAGGAACTCATTTACCGAAATCTGCATGGATGCACCTATTTTCTAGCCCTTACTTGGAGTAGAGCTCGACAATCAGGCTTTCGTTGATGTCGGCGGACAGATCACTGCGAGCAGGAACGTTCTTGAAAACGCCCGACTTCTTCTCAGTGTCTACTTCTACCCATTCTACGCGGCCACGTTGGGCACACAGATCGAGAGCTTGGACAATGCGAAGTTGGTTTTTTGCTTTCTCGCGAACTGCGACCACGTCACCAGCACGAACCTGGTAGGACGGAACGTTTACGGTCTGACCGTTAACGCTGATCGACTTGTGCGATACCAGCTGACGGGATTCGGCACGAGTCGAACCAAAGCCCATACGGTATACAACGTTGTCCAAACGGCATTCGAGCAGTTGCAGCAGGTTTTCACCGGTTGCACCTTTCTTGCCAGCAGCTTCTTTGTAGTAGCCGCTGAACTGACGCTCGAGAACGCCGTAGATACGACGGACCTTCTGCTTTTCACGCAGTTGGGTGCCGTAGTCGGACTGGCGACCGCGGCGTTGGCCGTGGATACCAGGTGCTGCTTCAATGTTGCACTTCGATTCGATCGCGCGCACGCCGCTCTTCAGGAAGAGATCGGTGCCTTCGCGACGAGCGAGTTTGCATTTTGGACCAATGTAACGAGCCATTCTTTACAATCTCCTGGATTACACGCGGCGCTTCTTCGGCGGACGGCACCCGTTGTGCGGGATTGGCGTCACGTCGGTGATGCTGGCGATCTTATAGCCACAGCCGTTCAAAGCACGGACAGCAGACTCACGACCTGGACCTGGACCTTTGACGTTAACGTCGAGGTTTTTCAGGCCATATTCCAGCGCAGCTTGACCAGCACGTTCAGCAGCTACTTGAGCAGCAAACGGGGTGGACTTGCGGGAACCGCGGAAACCCGAACCACCGGAGGTAGCCCAAGAAAGCGCGTTACCTTGACGGTCGGTGATGGTCACGATGGTGTTGTTAAAAGATGCATGGATGTGGGCGATGCCATCAACCACTGTCTTTTTAACTTTTTTACGAGGACGAGCAGCAGGTTTTGCCATGATAATTTTCCTGTCGATTCGCTGGGGCGATTACTTGCGGATCGGCTTACGCGGACCTTTACGGGTACGCGCGTTAGTCTTGGTACGCTGACCGCGTACTGGAAGACCACGACGATGACGCAGACCGCGATAGCAACCGAGGTCCATCAAACGCTTGATTTTCATGTTGATTTCGCGACGCAGGTCACCTTCAGTGGTGAACTTCGCCACTTCGCCACGCAGCTGTTCAATCTGCTCGTCGCTCAGATCCTTGATCTTAGCGGCTGGGTTTACCCCAGCAACTGCGCAAATTTTCTGCGCAGTAGTGCGACCAACACCATAGATGTAGGTCAGCGAGATAACAGTGTGCTTGTTATCTGGAATGTTAACGCCTGCAATACGGGCCATTCAGTGGGACTCCAATTGACAGCTACCTACGCCCCGGAAGCCAAGAAATAGGGCGCGAGATAATATCGCTGTAATAACAAATAATCAACCCGGCAGCGCACTAGCTGCCGGGCTTCAAGCGGATCACACTCAGCCTTGGCGCTGTTTGTGACGCGGTTCCGCGCTGCAAATTACTCGAACAACACCTTCGCGGCGAATAATCTTGCAGTTACGGCACAGCTTTTTCACCGATGCACGAACTTTCATCACCAACTCCTCGAACCTTATGGGGTACTCAGCGCAACATGCCGCTGCCGTAGCCCTTCAGGTTGGCTTTCTTCATCAGGGATTCGTACTGGTGCGAAACGAGGTGCGATTGTACTTGGGACATGAAGTCCATCACAACCACGACCACGATCAGCAACGAGGTCCCGCCAAGGTAGAACGGAACGTTTGCTGCAACCACCAGGAACTGGGGCAACAAGCACACGGCCGTCATATATAGAGCACCGAACAGGGTCAAACGGGTCAGAACGCCATCAATGTAGCGTGCCGACTGCTCACCTGGACGGATGCCCGGAATAAAGGCACCGGACTTCTTCAGGTTTTCCGCTACGTCTTTCGGATTGAACATCAACGCCGTATAGAAGAAGCAGAAGAAAATAATCCCTGCACTAAACAGCAGAATATTCAACGGCTGACCAGGAGCGATCGACTGAGAGAGGTCCTGCAGCCAGCCCATATTTTCAGACTGACCAAACCAGGTACCCAACGAAGCCGGAAACAGCAAGATGCTGCTCGCGAAAATTGCCGGAATAACACCGGCCATATTCACTTTCAGCGGCAAGTGGCTGGTCTGCGCAGCAAAGACCTTACGGCCCTGCTGACGCTTGGCGTAGTGAACAGCAATACGACGCTGGCCACGCTCAATGAACACCACAAAACCGATAATCGCTACTGCCAGCAAACCGATGGCAACCAAGGCGAAGATATTGATATCACCCTGACGCGCAGACTCGAAAGACTGCCCGATTGCTCTCGGAAGACCGGCGACGATACCTGCGAAAATCAACATCGAGATACCGTTGCCAACACCACGCTCAGTAATCTGCTCACCCAGCCACATCATGAACATCGCACCAGCCACAAACGTGGATACCGCGACGAAATGGAAGCCAAAGTCACCAGTGAACGCAACGCCCTGCCCTGCCAGGCCAACGGACATGCCGATAGCTTGAACCAGGGCGAGGACGACAGTGCCGTAGCGGGTGTACTGGCTAATCTTGCGACGGCCAGCTTCACCTTCCTTCTTCAACTGCTCCAGCTGCGGGCTGACGGCTGTCATCAGCTGCATGATGATCGATGCCGAGATATACGGCATGATCCCCAGTGCAAAGATGCTCATCCGCTCCAGCGCGCCGCCGGAAAACATGTTGAACAAGCTAAGAATGGTCCCCTCATTCTGTCGAAACAGGTCTGCGAGTCGGTCCGGGTTGATACCTGGAACCGGGATGTGTGCGCCTATTCGGTAGACGATAATCGCCAGGAACAGAAAACGCAGACGAGCCCAAAGTTCAGACATACCGCCTTTGCCGAGCGCTGAGAGAGCACCTTGCTTAGCCATTTATTCCTCGAACTTGCCGCCAGCTGCTTCGATAGCCGAACGCGCACCTTTGGTGGCGCCGATTCCCTTGCCGATAGTGACAGCGCGAGTCACTTCACCGGACAGCATGATTTTCACACGCTGTACGTTGACGTTGATCACGTTGGCATCTTTCAGGGTCTGCACAGTAACGATGTCGCCTTCCACTTTAGCCAGCTCGGACAGACGCACTTCTGCGCGGTCCATGGCTTTCAGGGATACGAAACCGAACTTAGGCAGGCGACGATGCAGCGGCTGTTGACCGCCTTCAAAGCCTGGAGCGATGGTGCCACCGGAACGGGAGGTTTGACCTTTGTGGCCACGGCCACCAGTCTTACCCAAACCGCTACCGATACCACGGCCCGGACGATGCTTTTCGCGACGGGAACCCGGCGCTGGACTCAGATCATTGAGTTTCATCGATTAACCCTCTACACGCAGCATGTAGTAAGCCTTGTTGATCATCCCGCGATTCTCGGGAGTATCCAGGACTTCTACAGTGTGACCGATGCGACGCAGACCCAAACCTTTAACACACAGTTTGTGGTTAGGGATGCGGCCGGTCATGCTTTTGATCAGCGTTACTTTAACGGTAGCCATGATCAGAAGATCTCCTTGACAGTCAGACCACGCTTGGCAGCGATGGACTCAGGAGATTGCATAGCTTTCAGACCCTTGAAAGTGGCGTGAACCACGTTTACCGGGTTAGTCGAGCCGTAGCACTTGGCCAGAACGTTCTGAACGCCAGCAACTTCGAGGACAGCACGCATAGCGCCGCCAGCGATGATACCGGTACCTTCAGAAGCAGGCTGCATGTACACCTTCGAAGCGCCGTGAGCGGACTTCATTGCGTACTGCAGAGTGGTGCCGTTCAGATCAACCTGGATCATGTTGCGGCGAGCAGCTTCCATTGCCTTCTGGATCGCGGCAGGCACTTCACGTGACTTGCCACGGCCGAAGCCAACACGCCCTTTACCATCACCCACCACGGTCAACGCGGTGAAAGTGAAGATACGGCCGCCTTTAACGGTTTTGGCTACGCGGTTAACTTGAACCAGCTTCTCAATGTAGCCTTCGTCGCGCTTTTGGTCGTTATTTGACATAACTTAGAACTCCAGCCCAGCTTCACGAGCAGCATCAGCCAGCGCTTTCACGCGGCCGTGGTACTTGAAGCCAGAGCGGTCGAAAGCCACTTGCGAGACGCCAGCGGCCTTAGCACGCGTAGCGACCAGCTGGCCAACCTTTGTGGCCGCGTCGATGTTGCCAGTGGCACCATCACGCAGTTCTTTATCCAAAGTCGAAGCGCTTGCCAGGACTTTGTTGCCGTCGGCCGAGATGACCTGGGCGTAGATGTGCTGCGACGAGCGGAACACGCAGAGACGCACGACTTCGAGTTCGTGCATTTTCAGGCGTGCTTTGCGAGCGCGACGCAGTCGAGTAACTTTTTTGTCGGTCATTTGCTATGCCCTACTTCTTCTTGGCTTCTTTACGACGGACGACTTCGTCCGCGTAGCGCACACCTTTGCCTTTGTACGGCTCTGGTGGACGGAAGTCGCGGATCTCAGCGGCCACTTGACCTACCAGCTGCTTGTCGATGCCCTTGATCAGGATATCGGTCTGGCTAGGAGTCTCAGCAGTGATGCCCGCTGGCAGTTCGTAATCCACTGGGTGCGAGAAGCCAAGGGCAAGGTTCAAAACCGTGCCTTTTGCTTGCGCTTTGTAACCAACACCGACCAGCTGGAGCTTGCGCTCGAAGCCTTGGCTTACGCCTTGGACCATGTTGTTTACCAACGCACGCGTGGTACCGGCCATTGCGCGAGTTTGTTGATCGCCATTGCGAGCAGCGAAACGCAGCTCACCAGCTTCTTCAACGATCTCAACGGACGAATGGATGTTCAGTTCAAGAGTACCCTTGGCACCCTTCACCGAAAGCTGTTGGCCTGCGAATTTGACTTCGACACCGGCTGGCAGCTTAACGGGGTTCTTAGCGACGCGAGACATGCTTATCCCCCCTTAGAACACAGTGCAAAGAACTTCGCCGCCGACACCGGCAGCGCGCGCAGCACGATCCGTCATCACACCTTTGTTGGTGGAGACGATAGACACGCCCAGACCGCCACGAACTTTCGGCAGATCTTCAGCGGACTTGTACTGACGCAGGCCTGGACGGCTAACGCGCTTCACTTCCTCGATGACCGAACGGCCTTCGAAGTACTTCAGCTCGATGGACAGCAGTGGTTTGATTTCGCTGCTGATCTGATAACCCGCAATGTAGCCTTCGTCTTTCAGGACTTTGGCAACAGCTACCTTCAACTTGGAAGATGGCATGCTTACGACGGACTTTTCAGCCATCTGGGCATTACGGATACGAGTTAGCATGTCCGCTAACGGGTCCTGCATACTCATGGGCTAGACGCTCCTAATACAAAAAAATTAGCCTTGCGGCTACATATGTCGCCGAGAATCTCCGAGCACAAAAAACACGGGCTCAGGCGAGCCGCGTATTTTAGACACACTCCAGAAATGAAACAAGCCCCAAAAGGGGCTTGATCCAGATTCAAGGTCACCGGCGGTCAGTATCTTGCGATTCCGACCACCTGGACGCTGAAAGTACTTACCAGCTGGCTTTAACCAGACCTGGTACGTCACCACGCATTGCCGCTTCACGCAGTTTGTTACGGCCGAGGCCGAACTTGCGGTAAACGCCGTGTGGACGACCGGTCAGGCGGCAGCGGTTACGCATGCGCGAAGCGCTTGCGTCACGTGGCTGCTTCTGCAGAGCGACTGTAGCTTCCCAACGCGCTTCTGGACTTGCGTTCAGATCAACGATGATTGCTTTCAGTGCTGCACGCTTCTTGGCGTACTTGGCAACCGTGAGCTGACGCTTCAGCTCGCGGTTTTTCATGCTCATCTTGGCCATGGTCCTACTCCAATCAGTTGCGGAACGGGAATTTGAACGCACGCAGCAGAGCGCGGCCTTCATCATCGTTCTTGGCAGTGGTGGTCAGGGTGATGTCCAGACCGCGGAGAGCATCGATCTTGTCGTAGTCGATTTCCGGGAAGATGATCTGCTCTTTAACGCCCATGCTGTAGTTACCACGACCATCGAAGGACTTGGCATTCAGGCCGCGGAAGTCGCGGACCCGAGGCAGGGAGATCGACAGCAGACGATCCAGGAATTCGTACATACGCTCACGGCGCAGAGTCACTTTGACGCCGATCGGCCAACCTTCACGGACTTTAAAGCCAGCGATGGATTTCCGAGCGTAAGTCACAACGACTTTTTGACCGGTGATCTTTTCCAGGTCAGCAACAGCGTGCTCGATGACTTTTTTGTCGCCGATCGCTTCGCCCAGACCCATGTTCAGGGTGATTTTGGTGACGCGCGGAACTTCCATCACGTTCCCGAGCTTAAGTTCTTCCTTAAGCTTAGGGGCGATTTCCTTCCGGTAAATCTCTTGTAGTCGTGCCATGGTCTAATCTACCTAGCAGTGTTCAAGCATCAACCGCTTTTTGGGTCGACTTGAAGACACGAATTTTCTTACCGTCTTCTACTTTGAAACCAACGCGGTCAGCCTTGTTGGTTTCGCCGTTGAAGATGGCGACGTTAGAAGCGTCCAGCGGAGCTTCTTTCTCGACGATACCGCCCTGCACGCCCGACATCGGGTTAGGCTTGGTATGACGCTTGACCAGGTTCAGACCACCGATAACCAGACGGTTATTGGCGAGAACCTTAAGCACCTTACCGCGCTTACCTTTGTCTTTGCCGGCGATCACGATGATCTCGTCGTCACGACGAATCTTTTGCATGTCGGATCTCCTTACAGCACTTCTGGGGCGAGCGAGACGATCTTCATGAACTTCTCAGTACGAAGTTCACGGGTCACTGGCCCAAAGATACGGGTGCCGATCGGCTCTTGCTTGTTGTTCAGAAGAACAGCAGCGTTGCCATCAAAGCGGATAATGGAGCCATCAGCACGACGTACGCCGTGACGAGTGCGGACTACAACAGCAGTCATCACTTGGCCTTTTTTCACCTTACCGCGAGGAATTGCTTCCTTCACGGTAACTTTGATGATGTCACCGATACCAGCGTAACGACGATGGGAGCCACCCAGCACCTTGATGCACATAACACGGCGAGCGCCGCTGTTATCGGCCACATCGAGCATGGATTGAGTCTGAATCATATAATTTCTCCGACCCCTAGTCCTTAGACTTCCACAGCGCGTTCGAGAACATCAACCAGTGCCCAAGACTTGGTCTTGGCCATCGGACGAGTTTCACGAATAGTGACTTTGTCGCCGATGTGGCACTGATTGGTTTCGTCGTGCGCGTGCAGCTTAGTCGAACGCTTAACATATTTACCGTAGATCGGGTGCTTAACGCGACGCTCGATCAAAACGGTGATGGTTTTGTCCATCTTGTCGCTGACAACACGGCCAGTCAGCGTACGGACAGTCTTTTCGGCTTCAGCCATGATCACTTACCTGCCTGCTGGTTGAGCACAGTCTTCACGCGAGCGATGTCACGCTTAACTTGCGAGAGCAGATGAGACTGCCCCAACTGGCCAGTTGCTTTCTGCATACGCAGATTGAACTGGTCGCGCAGCAGGCCGAGCAGTTGCTCGTTCAGCTGCTGTGCGGATTTTTCACGAAGTTCATTCGCTTTCATCACATCACCGTCCGTTTAACAAAGGAGGTGGCGAGCGGCAGCTTTGCAGCAGCCAGGGCGAAAGCCTCACGCGCCAGCTCTTCAGAAACACCCTCGATTTCATACAGGACTTTGCCTGGCTGAATCTGGGCTACCCAGTACTCCACGTTACCCTTACCTTTACCCATCCGAACCTCGAGAGGTTTTTTGGAGATCGGCTTGTCCGGGAATACACGGATCCAGATCTTGCCGCCACGTTTTACGTGACGGGTCAGAGCACGACGCGCTGACTCGATCTGACGAGCGGTGAGACGACCACGAGCTACAGACTTCAGCGCGAACTCGCCGAAGCTGACTTTGCTACCGCGCTGAGCCAGACCACGGTTGTGGCCTGTCATCTGCTTGCGGAACTTCGTACGCTTAGGTTGCAACATTTGGCGTACCCCTTACTTAGCAGCTTTTTTACGAGGCGCTGGTGCTTGTGGTTTCAGTTCTTCTTGGCGACCACCAATTACTTCGCCTTTGAAGATCCAAACCTTTACACCGATCACACCGTAAGTGGTGTGAGCTTCGTAGTTGGCATAGTCGATGTCGGCACGCAGGGTGTGCAGTGGCACACGACCTTCGCGATACCATTCAGTACGTGCGATTTCAGCACCGCCGAGACGACCGCTCACTTGGATTTTGATGCCTTTGGCACCAATGCGCATGGCGTTCTGTACGGCGCGCTTCATAGCGCGACGGAACATTACGCGACGCTCCAGCTGCTGAGCTACGCTCTGCGCAACCAGCATACCGTCGAGCTCCGGCTTGCGGATCTCTTCGATATTGATGTGCACAGGCACACCCATTTGCTTGGTCAGGTCCTGACGCAGTTTCTCAACATCTTCACCTTTCTTCCCGATAACGATACCTGGACGAGCGGTGTGGATGGTGATACGTGCAGTTTGGGCCGGACGATGGATATCGATACGGCTTACGGACGCGCTTTTTAGTTTGTCTTGGAGATACTCACGCACCTTCAGATCAGCGAACAAATAGTCCGCATAAGTCCGACCGTCTGCGTACCAGACGGAGGTGTGCTCCTTGACGATTCCCAGGCGAATGCCAATGGGATGTACTTTCTGACCCATCTCTTCGACTCCGTTACTTGTCAGCAACCTTGACAGTGATATGGCAAGACCGCTTGACGATGCGATCAGCACGGCCTTTGGCACGTGGCATGATGCGCTTCAGCGAACGCCCTTCGTTGACGAAAACGGTGCTGACCTTCAGGTCATCAACGTCTGCGCCTTCGTTATGCTCGGCGTTGGCTACGGCCGACTCCAGCACTTTCTTCATGATCTCGGCGGCTTTCTTACTGCTGAAAGCCAACAGGTTGAGCGCTTCGCCCACCTTCTTCCCGCGGATCTGGTCGGCGACCAAGCGGGCTTTCTGGGCGGAGATTCGAGCGCCCGACAACTTAGCGGCTACTTCCATTTCCTAACCCCTTAACGCTTGGCTTTCTTGTCTGCCACGTGCCCACGATAAGTGCGGGTACCGGCAAACTCGCCCAGTTTGTGGCCGACCATGTCTTCGTTAACGAGAACTGGGACGTGTTGACGACCGTTGTGTACTGCGATGGTCAGACCGACCATTTGTGGCAGGATCATCGAACGACGCGACCAGGTCTTAACTGGTTTGCGATCGTTCTTTTCCGCCGCCACTTCGATCTTCTTCAGTAGGTGAAGATCAATAAAAGGACCTTTTTTCAGAGAACGTGGCACTGTCGTATCCCTCTATTTACTTGCGACGACGGACGATCATTTTGTCGGTACGCTTATTACCACGAGTCTTCGCGCCCTTAGTCGGGAAGCCCCATGGCGATACCGGATGACGACCACCAGAGGTACGACCTTCACCACCACCGTGTGGGTGGTCAACCGGGTTCATGGCAACACCACGAACGGTTGGGCGAACGCCACGCCAGCGTTTGGCACCAGCTTTACCCAACGAACGCAGGCTGTGCTCGGAGTTCGAGACTTCGCCCAGGGTCGCACGGCATTCAGCCAGTACTTTACGCATCTCACCAGAACGCAGACGCAGGGTCACGTAGACACCTTCACGAGCGATCAACTGAGCCGAAGCACCAGCGGAACGAGCGATCTGTGCGCCTTTACCTGGCTTCAATTCGATGCCGTGTACGGTGCTACCAACTGGAATGTTACGCAGTTGCAGAGCGTTGCCCGGCTTGATCGGTGCCAGAGCACCTGCGATCAGCTGGTCGCCAGCACTCACGCCTTTAGGGGCGATGATGTAGCGACGCTCGCCATCTGCGTACAGCAGCAGAGCGATGTGAGCAGTACGGTTTGGATCGTATTCGATACGCTCGACAGTGGCAGCGATGCCATCTTTGTCGTTGCGACGGAAGTCGACCAGACGATAATGCTGCTTATGGCCACCACCGATGTGACGAGTGGTAATACGACCATTGTTGTTACGACCACCAGACTTCGATTTTTTCTCGAGCAGCGGTGCGTGAGGAGCGCCTTTATGCAGCTCCTGGTTGACCACCTTGACCACAAAACGGCGGCCAGGGGAAGTCGGTTTGCATTTAACGATTGCCATGATGCACCCCTTCCTTACTCAGCACTGCTGCTGAAATCGAGATCTTGGCCTGGCTGAAGGGAGATAACCGCCTTCTTCCAGTCATTACGCTTGCCCAGACCGCGAGCAGTGCGCTTGCTCTTACCCAGAACATTCAGGGTAGTAACACGCTCTACTTTCACGCTGAACAGGCTTTCGACGGCCTTCTTGATTTCCAGCTTGGTTGCGTCAGTTGCAACCTTGAAAACGAACTGGCCTTTCTTGTCAGCCAGAACCGTAGCCTTTTCGGAAACGTGCGGGCCAAGCAGAACTTTAAATACGCGTTCCTGGTTCATCCCAGCAGCTCCTCGAATTTCTTCACGGCCGACACGGTGATCAACACCTTGTCGTATGCGATCAGACTAACTGGATCGGAACCTTGCACGTCACGTACATCAACGTGTGGCAGGTTGCGAGCAGCCAGGTACAGGTTCTGATCAACAGCTTCGGACACGATCAAAACGTCGGTCAGGCTCATGTTGTTCAGTTTGCCCAACAGATCTTTGGTTTTTGGACTTTCAACAGCGAAGTCCTGAACCACGACCAGACGATCAGTACGCACGAGTTCAGCAAGGATGGAGCGCAGTGCTGCGCGGTACATCTTCTTGTTGAGCTTCTGAGAGTGATCCTGTGGACGAGCTGCGAAAGTGGTACCGCCGCCACGCCAGATTGGGCTACGGATAGTACCGGCACGAGCACGGCCAGTGCCTTTCTGACGCCAAGGGCGCTTACCGCCACCACGTACGTCGGAACGGGTCTTTTGCTGCTTGCTACCTTGACGGCCGCCGGCCATGTAGGCCACGACTGCTTGGTGAACGAGCGTCTCGTTGAATTCGCCGCCAAATGTCAGTTCGGAAACTTCGATCGCTTGAGCGTCATTTACATTTAATTGCATGTCAGCTTCCCCTTAACCGCGAGCCTTGGCCGCTGGACGTACAACCAGGTTGCCGCCAGTAGCGCCAGGAACAGCACCCTTGACCAACAACAGATTGCGTTCAGCGTCGACGCGCACTACTTCGAGGGACTGCACGGTCACGCGCTCAGCGCCCATATGACCGGACATTTTTTTGCCCTTGAATACACGACCAGGAGTCTGGCACTGGCCAATAGAGCCCGGGACGCGGTGGGAAACGGAGTTACCGTGAGTGTTGTCTTGACCACGGAAATTCCAACGCTTGATCGTACCCTGGAAGCCTTTACCCTTGGACTGACCGGTTACATCAACCAGTTGACCAGCGGCGAAGATTTCAGCGTTGATCAGATCGCCAGCCTGGTAGTCGCCGTCTTCAAGACGGAACTCCATGACAGTACGACCAGCTGCAACGTTTGCTTTAGCGAAGTGACCTGCTTGAGCAGCAGTCACGCGCGAAGCACGACGCTCGCCGACAGTGACTTGCACTGCACGATAGCCATCGGTTTCTTCAGTTTTGAACTGGGTGACGCGATTCGGTTCGATCTCAATGACCGTGACCGGAATGGAGACACCTTCTTCGGTGAAAATACGGGTCATACCGCATTTACGACCGACTACACCAATAGTCATGTTGTAAACCTCATGAGTGTACGGGGCTTTCACCCGCTATGGCCGCCCATTTCAGAGCGTTACACGACTAAGACCCAAGTCTTAGCCGAGGCTGATCTGTACTTCCACACCGGCCGCCAGATCGAGCTTCATAAGTGCATCAACGGTTTTATCCGTTGGCTGGACGATGTCCAGTACGCGCTTATGAGTACGGATCTCGTACTGGTCACGCGCGTCTTTGTTGACGTGCGGGGAGACCAGAACGGTGAACCGCTCTTTACGGGTAGGCAGTGGAATTGGACCACGCACTTGAGCACCAGTACGTTTCGCGGTTTCCACGATTTCCTGGGTGGATTGGTCGATCAGGCGATGGTCAAAAGCCTTCAACCTGATACGGATTTGCTGATTTTGCATTGGATTTCAGACTCCGGCTGCTATTCCCACCGGGCGCAATACGCCCGTTAAAAGGAGGCGCAATTCTATAGACGCCCTAGATAGGTGTCAACCCAATAAAAAAGGCCCCCGCTAAGCGGGGGCCTTTTCAAAACATCAGAGCTCACTCAAAAGAGAGATTACTCGATGATTTTAGCTACAACGCCAGCACCAACGGTACGGCCGCCTTCACGGATAGCGAAGCGCAGACCGTCTTCCATTGCGATGGTTTTGATCAGGGTAACAGTCATTTGAATGTTATCGCCTGGCATTACCATTTCAACGCCTTCTGGCAATTCGCAGTTACCGGTCACGTCAGTAGTACGGAAGTAGAACTGTGGACGGTAGCCTTTGAAGAACGGAGTATGACGGCCGCCTTCTTCTTTGCTCAGAACGTAAACTTCTGCGGTGAACTTGGTGTGCGGCTTGACCGAACCCGGCTTAACCAGAACCTGGCCACGCTCAACGTCGTCACGCTTGGTACCACGCAGCAGAACGCCGCAGTTCTCGCCAGCACGACCTTCGTCGAGCAGTTTGCGGAACATTTCAACACCGGTGCAGGTGGTGACAGTAGTGTCACGCAGACCAACGATTTCCAGTGGATCCTGAACGCGAACGATACCGCGCTCGATACGACCAGTCACAACAGTACCGCGACCGGAGATCGAGAATACGTCTTCGATTGGCATCAGGAACGGCTTGTCGGTCAGACGAACTGGTTCTGGGATGTAGCTGTCCAGAGTTTCAACCAGTTTACGAACGGCAGTGGTGCCCATTTCGTTTTCGTCGTTGCCTTCCAGAGCCATACGAGCAGAACCGATGATGATCGGAGTGTCGTCGCCCGGGAAGTCGTAAGTGCTCAGCAGATCGCGCACTTCCATCTCAACCAGTTCCAGCAGCTCAGCGTCGTCTACCAGGTCAGCCTTGTTCAGGAAAACCACGATGTACGGAACGCCAACCTGGCGGGACAGCAGGATGTGCTCACGGGTTTGTGGCATCGGACCATCAGCGGCCGAGCAAACCAGGATAGCGCCGTCCATCTGGGCAGCACCAGTGATCATGTTCTTCACGTAGTCAGCGTGACCTGGGCAGTCAACGTGAGCGTAGTGACGAATAGTCGAGTTGTACTCAACGTGCGCGGTGTTGATGGTGATACCACGAGCTTTTTCTTCTGGTGCGCTGTCGATCTTGTCGAAGTCAACACGAGCCGAACCGAAAACTTCGGAGCAGACGCGAGTCAGAGCAGCGGTCAGAGTGGTTTTACCGTGGTCAACGTGGCCGATGGTGCCAACGTTTACGTGCGGTAGGGAACGATCAAATTTTTCTTTAGCCACGACAATTAACTCCTTGCCTAAAGGACTGAATCAGCCTTGTTTTTTGGATACAGTTTCAGCGATGTGCGCCGGAGCTGTGTTGTATTTTTTGAATTCCATAGAGTAGCTTGCGCGACCCTGGGACATGGAACGAACGTCGGTCGCATAACCGAACATCTCGCCCAACGGAACCTCGGCGCGAATCACTTTGCCGGAAACCGTGTCTTCCATACCCAAGATCATGCCGCGACGACGGTTAAGGTCGCCCATGACATCACCCATATAGTCTTCAGGTGTAACAACCTCTACCGCCATGATTGGCTCAAGCAACTCACCACCGCCCTTCTGGGCCAGTTGCTTGGTTGCCATGGAAGCAGCCACCTTAAACGCCATCTCGTTGGAGTCGACGTCGTGGTAAGAACCGTCAAAAACGGTTGCTTTCAGGCCGATCAGCGGATAGCCGGCAACAACACCGTTCTTCATCTGCTCTTCGATACCCTTCTGGATAGCAGGGATGTATTCCTTAGGAACAACACCACCTACTACTTCGTTCACGAATTGCAGACCTTCCTGACCTTCGTCAGCAGGAGCAAAACGGATCCAGCAGTGACCGAACTGACCACGACCGCCGGACTGACGAACGAACTTGCCTTCGATTTCACAGTTCTTCGTGATGCGCTCACGATAGGAAACCTGAGGCTTACCGATGTTGGCTTCGACGTTGAACTCACGGCGCATCCGGTCAACCAGGATGTCCAGGTGCAGCTCGCCCATGCCGGAGATGATCGTTTGACCAGTCTCTTCATCAGTCTTGACGCGGAAAGATGGATCTTCCTGAGCAAGCTTGCCCAGAGCGATACCCATTTTTTCCTGGTCATCCTTGGTCTTAGGCTCTACGGCAACCGAAATAACCGGCTCCGGGAAGTCCATGCGAACCAGGATGATTGGCTTGGCAGCGTCGCACAAAGTCTCACCAGTGGTGACGTCCTTCATGCCGATCAGGGCCGCGATGTCACCAGCGCGTACTTCCTTGATCTCTTCACGGGCGTTTGCGTGCATTTGCACCATACGACCCACGCGCTCTTTCTTGCCTTTAACCGAGTTGATCACGCCGTCGCCGGAGGCCAACACGCCCGAGTAAACGCGAACGAAGGTCAAAGTACCCACGAATGGGTCGGTAGCGATCTTGAACGCCAGAGCCGAGAACGGCTCGTTGTCATCGGCGTGACGCTCCATTTCTTCTTCCTCGTTATCAGGGTTGGAACCCTTGATAGCAGGAATGTCGGTTGGAGCAGGCAGGTAGTCGATAACGGCGTCGAGAACCAGGGGAACACCCTTGTTCTTGAACGAGGAACCGCAAACAGCCAAGACGATCTCACCAGCGATAGTACGCTGACGCAGAGCGGCCTTGATTTCCACGTTGGTGAGCTCTTCACCTTCGAGGTATTTGTTCATCAGCTCTTCGCTGGCTTCGGCAGCAGCCTCAACCATGTTGTTGCGCCACTCGTCAGCCAGTTCCTGAAGTTCTTCAGGGATAGGCTTACGAACAGGAACCATACCCTTGTCGGAATCATTCCAGTAAACAGCTTCCATGTTGATCAGATCGATCTGACCCTGGAAGTTGTCTTCGGAACCGATAGCCAACTGGATAGGCACCGGAGTGTGACCCAGACGCTGCTTGATCTGACCGATCACGCGCAGGAAGTTGGCACCAGCACGGTCCATCTTGTTTACATAAACAAGACGTGGAACACCGTACTTGTTGGCTTGACGCCATACGGTTTCCGACTGAGGCTCAACACCCGAGGTGCCGCAGAACACAACGACAGCGCCGTCGAGTACGCGCAGGGAACGTTCAACTTCAATGGTGAAGTCTACGTGGCCCGGGGTATCGATTACGTTGAAGCGATGCTCGTCTTTGTACTGCTTCTCGGAACCTTTCCAGAAGGCGGTAATAGCAGCAGAAGTAATGGTAATACCACGCTCCTGCTCCTGAACCATCCAGTCTGTGGTCGCGGCGCCGTCATGCACCTCGCCCATTTTGTGACTTTTGCCGGTGTAAAACAGTACGCGCTCGGTGGTGGTGGTTTTACCAGCATCCACGTGAGCGACGATACCGATGTTACGGTAGCGGCTAATCGGAGTAGTACGAGCCATAAAGCCCTCGCAAAATTAGTGAAGCTAAAATTAGAAGCGGTAGTGCGAGAAAGCTTTGTTGGCTTCAGCCATACGGTGCACGTCTTCACGCTTCTTAACAGCAGCACCTTTACCTTCAGCAGCGTCCAACAGTTCGCCGGCCAAACGCAGAGCCATAGACTTCTCGCCGCGCTTACGGGCGAAGTCTACCAACCAGCGCATTGCCAGAGCGTTACGACGGGACGGGCGAACTTCAACCGGAACCTGGTAAGTAGCACCGCCTACACGGCGCGACTTCACTTCGACCAGCGGAGCGATGGCGTCGAGAGCTTTCTCGAAGATTTCCAGGGGGTCGCTGTTCTTGCGTTCTTTAACCTTTTCCAGCGCGCCATAAACGATACGCTCGGCAACGGCTTTCTTGCCGCTTTCCATCACGTGGTTCATGAACTTGGCCAGGATTTGGCTTCCGTATTTTGGATCGTCAAGCACTTCGCGCTTGGCTGCTACGCGTCTTCTTGGCATGGATAAGCCCTCAAACGGTCTTCAGGTTCGCTCGGAATCGGTGCCCTTTCGGGACGCCTCCGACCTTACTCTTATCGACTCAGAAAATAAGATGATTCAGGTTTACAAAAAGCCGCTACTACTTAGGCTTCTTGGTACCGTACTTCGAACGACCCTGGTTACGACCTTTAACGCCGGAAGTATCCAAGGAACCGCGTACGGTGTGATAACGAACACCTGGCAAGTCTTTTACACGACCGCCGCGGATCAGTACCACGCTGTGCTCTTGCAGGTTGTGGCCTTCACCGCCGATGTACGAGGAAACCTCGAAACCGTTGGTCAGACGCACACGGCATACTTTACGCAGTGCCGAGTTAGGTTTTTTCGGCGTGGTGGTATACACACGGGTGCATACGCCACGACGTTGCGGGCAGTTCTGCAGCGCAGGTACGTCGGATTTCTCGACGATACGCTTACGCGGCTGACGTACCAGCTGGTTGATAGTTGCCATCTACTAGCTCCACTGTTGTCTTGCGACGCTATTGTCTTGCAAGAAAAGCAAAATGGCAGGAACGAATTCCCGCCAAATTTAGGGGTACAAGAGTCTAAAGAGGATCTTGTCCCCAGTCAAGGCAAGGCCCCGACCTCCCCTCGCGTCGAACCGGGGCAAAAATGCCTCGATCCGACGAACGGGAGTGCCAGGGCCCAGACTCATCTATCGCAGAACTCAGTTACCGCTTGAGTTCAGCGCTTCGGTCAGTGCAGCTTCCACTTCACTGGCGCTTACGCGCAGCGGCTTGTCAGCATCACGGCGACGCTTACGCTCGCTGTGGTAAGCCAAACCGGTACCTGCCGGGATCAGACGACCCACGACTACGTTTTCTTTCAGGCCGCGCAGGTAATCGCGCTTGCCGGTTACCGCTGCTTCGGTCAGTACGCGAGTGGTCTCCTGGAAGGAGGCCGCCGAGATGAACGACTCAGTGGACAACGACGCCTTGGTGATACCCAGCAGCACGCGAGTGAACTTGGAGACAAACTTCTCTTCGTTCGCCAGGCGCTCGTTTTCTACCAGTACGTGAGTCAGTTCCATCTGGTCGCCCTTGATGAAACTGGAATCGCCGGATTCAGCGATTTCAACTTTACGCAGCATCTGACGCAGGATGGTCTCGATGTGCTTGTCGTTGATCTTCACGCCTTGCAGACGGTAAACGTCCTGGATCTCGTTAACGATGTACTTGGCCAGCGCACTCACACCCAGCAGACGCAGGATGTCGTGTGGATCGCTCGGACCGTCGGAGATAACTTCGCCGCGGTTTACCTGTTCGCCTTCGAACACGTTCAGGTGACGCCACTTCGGAATCAGCTCTTCATACGGATCGCTACCGTCGTTCGGGGTAATAACCAGACGGCGCTTGCCTTTGGTTTCTTTACCGAACGCGATGGTGCCGCTGACTTCAGCCAGAATCGACGCTTCTTTCGGACGACGAGCTTCGAACAAGTCGGCAACACGCGGCAGACCACCGGTGATGTCACGGGTCTTCGAAGTTTCTTGCGGGATACGCGCGATAACATCACCGATCGCGATCTTCGCACCATCCGCTACACCGACCAGGGCGTTGGCTGGCAGGAAGTACTGAGCGATTACGTCAGTGCCTGGCAGCAACAGATCCTTGCCGTTGTCATCGACCATCTTCACGGCAGGACGGATGTCCTTACCAGCAGCTGGACGATCTTTGGCGTCGAGTACTTCAATGTTGGTCATACCGGTCAATTCGTCAGTCTGACGCTTGATCGTGATGCCTTCTTCCATGCCCACGTAGGTCACGGTACCTTTCATTTCGGTAACGATTGGGTGAGTGTGCGGATCCCACTTGGCCACGATTGCGCCAGCGTCGACCTTGTCACCTTCTTTAACCGAAATCACAGCACCGTACGGCAGCTTGTAACGCTCACGCTCACGACCGTAGTCATCAGCGATGGCCAGCTCACCGGAACGGGACACAGCAACCAGGTGACCATCCACTCGCTCAACGTGCTTGAGGTTATGCAGACGGACGGTACCGCCATTCTTCACCTGAACGCTGTCAGCTGCGGAGGTCCGGCTTGCCGCACCACCGATGTGGAACGTACGCATGGTCAGCTGGGTACCCGGCTCACCGATGGACTGGGCAGCGATAACGCCGACCGCTTCACCGATGTTCACCTGGTGACCACGAGCCAAGTCACGGCCATAGCACTTGGCGCAGATGCCGTAGCGGGTTTCGCAGCTGATCGGCGAGCGAACGATCACTTCGTCGATGCTGTTGAGTTCGATGAACTCGACCCACTTCTCGTCAACCAGGGTGCCGGCAGGAACGATAACTTCCTCGGTACCTGGCTTGAACACGTCACGGGCAATAACACGACCCAATACGCGCTCACCCAGCGGCTCTACAACGTCACCGCCTTCAATGTGCGGCGTCATCAGCAGGCCGTGCTCGGTGCCGCAATCGATCTCGGTTACAACCAGATCTTGTGCAACGTCTACCAGACGACGAGTCAGGTAACCGGAGTTAGCGGTTTTCAACGCGGTATCCGCAAGACCCTTACGAGCACCGTGAGTGGAGATGAAGTACTGAAGTACGCTCAAACCTTCACGGAAGTTCGCAGTGATCGGCGTTTCGATGATGGAACCGTCCGGCTTGGCCATCAGGCCACGCATACCGGCGAGCTGACGGATCTGCGCAGCAGAACCCCGTGCGCCCGAGTCGGCCATCATGTACATCGAGTTGAAGGACTCTTGGTCAACTTCGTCGCCGTGACGGTCGATGACTTTCTCTTTCGAGAGGTTGGCCATCATCGCCTTGGACACTTCGTCGTTGGCCTTGGACCAAAGGTCGATCACCTTGTTGTACTTCTCGCCCTGGGTTACCAGGCCGGAGGCGTACTGGCTCTCGATCTCTTTCACTTCGTCAGTGGCAGCACTGATGATGCGGGCTTTTTCATCCGGGATAACGAAGTCGTTAACGCCGATGGAAACGCCGGAGATAGTCGAGTAAGCGAAACCTGTGTACATCAACTGGTCAGCGAAGATAACGGTCTCTTTCAAACCAACCACGCGGTAGCACTGGTTGATCAGCTTGGAGATCGCCTTTTTCTTCATCGGCAGGTTGACGACGTCGTACGACAGACCTTTTGGCACAACCTGATACAACAGCGCACGGCCGACAGTAGTGTCGACGATACGGGTGTTGCTCACGCTGCCGCCGTCACGGTCGTTGACGGTTTCGTGGATCCGCACCTTGACCTTGGCGTGCAGTGCGGCTTCGCCAGCACGGAACACACGGTCAACTTCTTGCAGGTCAGCGAACACACGACCTTCGCCTTTGGCGTTGATCGCTTCACGAGTCATGTAGTACAGACCCAATACAACGTCCTGCGACGGAACGATGATTGGCTCACCGTTGGCTGGCGACAGGATGTTGTTGGTCGACATCATCAACGCACGCGCTTCCAACTGGGCTTCCAGTGTCAGCGGTACGTGCACGGCCATTTGGTCGCCGTCGAAGTCGGCGTTGTACGCAGCACAGACCAGAGGGTGCAGCTGGATAGCCTTACCTTCGATCAGTACAGGTTCAAACGCCTGGATACCCAGACGGTGAAGGGTCGGTGCACGGTTGAGGAGAACCGGGTGTTCGCGGATCACTTCAGCGAGAACGTCCCAAACCTCTGGCAGTTCGCGCTCGACCATTTTCTTGGCCGCTTTGATGGTGGTCGCAAGACCGCGCATTTCCAGCTTGCCGAAGATGAACGGCTTGAACAGCTCGAGTGCCATCTTCTTAGGCAGACCGCACTGGTGCAGGCGCAGGGTCGGGCCTACGGTAATTACCGAACGACCGGAGTAGTCAACACGCTTACCGAGCAAGTTCTGACGGAAACGGCCTTGCTTACCCTTGATCATGTCAGCCAAGGATTTCAGAGGACGCTTGTTGGAACCGGTGATAGCGCGGCCACGACGACCGTTGTCGAGCAGGGCATCGACCGCTTCTTGCAACATACGCTTTTCGTTGCGCACGATGATGTCCGGAGCGGACAGATCAAGCAGGCGCTTCAAGCGGTTGTTACGGTTGATCACGCGGCGGTACAGGTCGTTGAGGTCGGACGTCGCGAAACGACCACCGTCCAACGGTACCAGCGGACGCAGGTCTGGCGGCAGAACCGGCAGAACGGTCAGCACCATCCACTCTGGCAAGTTGCCGGAACCCTGGAAGGCTTCCATCAACTTCAGACGCTTGGACAGCTTCTTGATCTTGGTTTCGGAGTTGGTTTGCGGAATCTCTTCACGCAGACGACCAATCTCGTGCTCCAGGTCGATAGCGTGCAGCAGCTCGCGGACAGCTTCGGCACCCATGCGGGCATCGAAATCGTCGCCGAACTCTTCAAGCGCTTCGAAGTACTGCTCGTCGTTCAGCAGCTGACCTTTTTCAAGGGTGGTCATGCCTGGATCGATAACGACATAGCTCTCGAAGTAGAGAACACGTTCGATATCACGCAGGGTCATGTCCATCAGCAAGCCGATACGGGACGGCAGCGATTTCAGGAACCAGATGTGGGCAACCGGCGAAGCCAGTTCGATGTGCGCCATGCGCTCACGACGAACCTTGGCCAGCGCAACTTCAACGCCGCACTTCTCGCAGATCACACCACGGTGCTTCAAGCGCTTGTACTTACCGCACAGGCACTCGTAATCCTTTACCGGGCCAAAGATCTTGGCGCAGAACAGGCCGTCACGCTCAGGTTTGAACGTACGGTAGTTGATGGTTTCCGGCTTTTTAACTTCACCGAACGACCACGAACGGATCATCTCAGGCGATGCCAACCCAATACGGATGGCGTCGAACTCTTCGACTTGACCCTGGTTTTTCAGCAAATTCAGTAGGTCTTTCAAGGCCTTTCCTCCTGGCGGAGCAGAGAGCGGGCTAAACAGCCCCGCTCTCGATTCGCGTCACGTGTTATTCGGTTTCCAGATCGATATCGATGCCGAGGGAACGAATTTCTTTGATCAACACGTTGAAGGACTCGGGCATGCCCGGCTCCATACGGTGATCGCCGTCCACGATGTTTTTGTACATCTTGGTACGACCGTTCACATCGTCCGACTTCACTGTGAGCATTTCTTGCAGAGTGTATGCAGCACCGTATGCTTCCAGTGCCCAGACCTCCATCTCCCCGAAACGCTGACCACCGAACTGAGCCTTACCACCCAGCGGCTGCTGGGTAACCAGGCTGTACGAACCGGTAGAACGAGCGTGCATCTTGTCGTCTACCAAGTGGTTCAGCTTCAGCATGTACATGTAGCCAACAGTAACCGGGCGCTCGAACTTGTTGCCGGTACGGCCGTCGAACAGCTGCATCTGGCCGCTTTCTGGCAGGTCTGCCAGTTTGAGCATGGCCTTGATTTCGCTTTCCTTGGCACCGTCGAACACCGGGGTAGCCATTGGAACGCCGCCGCGCAGGTTCTTCGCCAGATCCAGGATTTCCTGGTCGGAGAAGGTGTCCAGCTCTTCGTTGCGACCGCCGATCTCGTTGTAGATCTCGTGCAGGAACTTACGCAGGTCTGCGACTTTGCGCTGCTCTTCGATCATGCGGTTGATCTTCTCGCCCAGACCTTTGGCCGCGAGGCCCAGGTGGGTTTCAAGGATCTGACCAACGTTCATACGCGAAGGTACGCCCAACGGGTTGAGGACGACGTCGACCGGGGTGCCATTGGCATCGTGCGGCATGTCTTCAACCGGCATGATCACAGAAACCACACCCTTGTTACCGTGACGACCGGCCATCTTGTCGCCCGGTTGGATGCGGCGACGGATTGCCAGGTAAACCTTGACGATTTTCAGCACGCCTGGAGCCAGGTCATCGCCCTGCTGCAGTTTGCGCTTCTTGTCTTCGAACTTGTCGTCCAGCAGACGGCGACGATCAACGATATAGGCCTGGGCCTTCTCG
The DNA here is from genome assembly GCF_021609665.1 of Pseudomonas sp. PA-1-3F. Classification (NCBI taxonomy): domain Bacteria; kingdom Pseudomonadati; phylum Pseudomonadota; class Gammaproteobacteria; order Pseudomonadales; family Pseudomonadaceae; genus Pseudomonas; species Pseudomonas sp. PA-1-3F. Next base: position 70,771 of record NZ_WJZD01000027.1, read on the forward strand.
AGCTGCTCGTTCAGAGCATCTTCAGCCATGCGCAGTTTGAACCACTGGCCGTGCTCAAGACCGTCGAGGATTTCGTCGGTGATGTCCTGACCTTTCTTCAGGCCTGCGCCGCCTTCAGCCTTGTGGCCTACCAGAGCGGAACGCAGACGTTCGAAGGTCGCGCCTTCAACGATACGGAACTCTTCGTTCAGATCCTTGCGGATCTCGTCGAGCTGGGTCTTCTCGATGGACAGTGCACGAGCATCACGCTCAACGCCGTCACGGGTGAAGACCTGTACGTCGATGACAGTACCCTTGGTACCGGTAGGTACACGCAGGGAGGTGTCTTTAACGTCGCTGGCTTTTTCACCGAAGATGGCACGCAGCAGCTTCTCTTCCGGCGTCAGTTGGGTCTCGCCTTTCGGAGTGACCTTACCGACCAGGATGTCGCCAGCGCCAACTTCAGCACCTACATAAACGATACCGGCTTCGTCCAGCTTGTTCAGTGCAGCTTCACCCACGTTCGGGATGTCTGCAGTGATTTCCTCAGGCCCAAGCTTGGTATCACGCGCCACACAGGTCAGTTCCTGGATGTGGATCGTGGTGAAGCGGTCTTCTTGAACCACACGCTCGGACAGGCAGATGGAGTCTTCGAAGTTGAAGCCGTTCCATGCCATGAACGCGATGCGCATGTTCTGACCCAGAGCCAGTTCACCCATGTCGGTGGACGGGCCGTCGGCCATGATGTCGCTACGCTGAACGCGATCACCCTTGCTCACCAGCGGACGCTGGTTGATGCAGGTGTTCTGGTTCGAGCGGGTGTATTTGGTCAGGTTGTAGATGTCGACACCGGCTTCGCCAGTTTCTACTTCGTCATCGGCAACACGAACCACGATACGGCTGGCATCAACGGAGTCGATCACGCCGCCACGACGAGCCACGACGCAAACGCCGGAGTCACGTGCTACGTTGCGCTCCATGCCGGTACCTACCAGCGGCTTGTCAGCACGCAGGGTCGGTACAGCTTGACGCTGCATGTTGGAACCCATCAACGCACGGTTGGCGTCATCGTGTTCCAGGAACGGGATCAGCGACGCTGCAACCGAAACTACCTGCTTCGGAGAAACGTCCATCAAGGTGACGTCTTCCGGCGCCTTGACGGTGAACTCGTTCAAGTGACGAACAGCTACCAGCTCGTCGACCAGGACTTTCTTGTCGTTCATCGTGGCCGAAGCCTGAGCGATCACGTGATCAGCTTCTTCGATGGCGGACAGGAATACGATCTCGTCGGTGACCAGGGCGTCTTTCACCACACGGTATGGGCTTTCGAGGAAGCCGTACTGGTTGGTGCGCGCATAGGCAGCCAGGGAGTTGATCAGACCGATGTTCGGACCTTCCGGCGTTTCGATCGGGCATACACGACCGTAATGCGTCGGGTGTACGTCACGGACTTCAAAGCCAGCACGCTCACGGGTCAGACCGCCCGGGCCCAGTGCAGAAACACGGCGCTTGTGGGTGATCTCGGAGAGCGGGTTGTTCTGGTCCATGAACTGCGAAAGCTGGCTGGAACCGAAGAACTCTTTCACCGCCGCAGCCACTGGCTTGGCGTTGATCAGGTCTTGCGGCATCAGGCCTTCGCTTTCAGCCATCGACAGACGCTCTTTGACCGCACGCTCAACACGCACCAGGCCAACGCGGAACTGGTTCTCGGCCATTTCGCCTACGCAGCGAACACGACGGTTACCCAGGTGGTCGATGTCATCGACGATGCCTTTGCCGTTACGGATGTCGACCAAAGTCTTCAATACCGCGACGATGTCTTCCTTGCACAGCACGCCCGAACCTTCGATCTCGGTACGACCGATACGACGGTTGAACTTCATCCGGCCGACCGCAGACAGGTCATAACGCTCAGGGCTGAAGAACAGGTTGTTGAACAGGGTTTCGGCAGCGTCTTTGGTTGGCGGCTCACCAGGACGCATCATGCGATAGATTTCGACCAGCGCTTCCAATTGGTTGCTGGTGGAGTCGATCTTCAGTGTGTCGGAGATGAACGGACCGCAGTCGATATCGTTGGTGTACAGGGTCTCGATGCGAACAACCTGGGCCTTGGCGATTTTGGCCAGGATCTCGGTGTTCAGCTCGGTGTTGCACTCAGCCAGGATTTCGCCTGTAGCCGGGTGAACGATGACCTTGGCGGTAGTGCGACCCAGAACGTAGTCCAGAGGCACTTCCAGCTCTTTGATACCGGCTTTTTCGATCTGGTTGATGTGGCGCGCAGTGATACGACGGCCAGCCTCAACGATGACCTTGCCTTTTTCATCCTGGATGTCCAGGACGGCAATTTCACCACGCAGACGCGAAGCGATCAGCTCCAGCTTGAGGGTTTCATCCTTCAGGCTGAATACGTTGGTGGTATAAAAAGCGTCCAGCACTTGCTCAGTGGTATAGCCGAGTGCGCGCAGCAGTACCGAGGCCGGCAGCTTGCGACGACGGTCGATACGTACGAACACGCAGTCTTTCGGGTCGAACTCGAAGTCCAACCACGAACCGCGGTACGGAATGATCCGCGCGGAGTACAGGAGTTTGCCGGAGCTGTGCGTCTTGCCGCGGTCGTGGTCGAAGAACACGCCCGGGGAACGGTGCAGCTGGGAAACGATTACACGCTCGGTACCGTTGATTACGAAGGTACCGTTCTCGGTCATCAATGGGATTTCGCCCATGTAGACTTCTTGCTCTTTGATGTCCTTGATCGCTTTGTTCGACGATTCTTTGTCGAAAATGATCAGACGGACTTTTACCCGCAAAGGTACGGCGTACGTAACGCCACGCAACACGCATTCTTTGACATCAAATGCCGGTTCGCCCAGGCGATAACCGACGTACTCCAGCGCAGCATTGCCGGAGTAGCTGATGATCGGGAAAACGGATTTGAAGGCCGCATGCAGGCCCACGTCGCGGAACTGATCTTTGGTCGCTCCCGCCTGCAAGAATTCACGATACGAATCCAGCTGGATAGCCAGAAGGTACGGGACATCCATGACGTCCGGCAACTTGCTAAAGTCCTTGCGGATACGTTTTTTCTCAGTATATGAGTAAGCCATCAGCGTTCCCCAGCTTGGTCACCTGCTTGTTTGGCCCCTCCGACGGGAGCAGCCAGAAAATCTTGCAAACCCCATGGTTTGCACCACCGCTTCGGGTGGCTACAGCGCGTTAATGGCGGCGACCGAGTCGACAGCCAAGAACGGAAAAAGGCCGGTGGCAAGAGCCACCAGCCATCAGCCTTCAGCTTAACGCTTGGACTGGAGACGCAAGGTCGATGCTTACTTCAGCTCGACTTTAGCGCCTGCTTCTTCCAGAGTAGCTTTGGCTTTGTCAGCTGCGTCTTTAGTAACAGCTTCCAGAACCATGGCAGGAGCGCCGTCAACTACAGCCTTGGCTTCTTTCAGGCCCAGACCGGTCAGTTCACGTACTGCCTTGATCACGTTTACTTTCTTCTCGCCAGCTTCGGTCAGCATGACGTTGAATTCGGTTTGCTCTTCAACAACGGCAGCAGCAGCAGCTGGACCGGCGGAAGCAGCGGCAGCGGAAACGCCGAATTTTTCTTCGAAAGCTTTGATCAGCTCAACAACCTGCAGAACCGACATTTCAGCTACGGCGTTGAGGATATCGTCTTGGGAGATAGACATTGCTGTATTTCCTGAATTGGGGGACGGCCTACGCGGCCATCGAAATAAACAAAAATACGCGAGAGAGGTTGCTCAGCCTTAGGCTGCGGCAGCTTCTTTTTGCTCGCGAACTGCAGCCAGAGTACGAGCCAGCTTGCTGGTAGCGCCTTGAATCACGCTCATCAGCTGCGAAATGGCTTCGTCGCGGGTCGGCAGTGTTGCCAGTACGTCGATTTGGTTAGCTGCGAGGAACTTGCCCTCGAACGCAGCTGCCTTGATCTCGAACTTATCCTGACTCTTGGCGAATTCCTTGAACAAACGGGCAGCAGCGCCTGGATGATCTTTAGAGAACGCGATCAGAGTCGGGCCAGTGAACACGTCGTTGAGAACACTGTATTCAGTGTCAGCAACGGCGCGCTTGAGCAGGGTGTTACGTACAACACGTACGTATACGCCAGCTTCACGAGCCTCTTTACGGAGTCCGGTCATAGCGCCTACTGTCACACCACGGGCATCAGCCACGACAGCGGACAGAGCAGCTTTGGCAGCCTCGTTGACTTCAGCGACGATGGCCTTCTTGTCTTCGAGATTAATTGCCACGGGTTTAACTCCTGCTTGTTACCGTTTCATCTGGCCTAGGCCTGATGTCGTTTTGGTGTCTGATTCGGTAAGGAACCGGGAGCACCATCTGCGTAGGCTTGTTGGTTTAAGACTTGCGTCGCCTACGGTCTTGGATAGCCCCCGCCAGGCAGGGACCCCAATCTTTCAATTGGCGCAATTGCTCGCGCCAATTTATGTCTTATACGTCCAGCGAGCCTTGGTCGATGACCAGGCCTGGGCCCATAGTGGTGCTCAGGGTAACGCGCTTGACGTAGATACCTTTCGAAGAAGCAGGCTTGATACGCTTCAGATCAGCGATCAGGGCTTCAACGTTTTCCTTCAGCTTGACGGCATCGAAGCCGACTTTGCCAACGGAGGTGTGAATGATGCCGTTTTTGTCGGTGCGATAACGAACCTGACCAGCCTTGGCGTTTTTAACCGCGGTAGCTACGTCTGGAGTTACGGTGCCGACTTTAGGGTTAGGCATCAGGCCACGTGGACCGAGGATCTGACCCAACTGACCTACAACGCGCATTGCATCCGGGGAAGCAATTACGACGTCATAGTTCAGGTCGCCGCCTTTCATTTCGGCAGCCAGGTCATCCATGCCAACGCGATCAGCACCAGCGGCCAGAGCAGCTTCAGCAGCTGGGCCTTGGGTGAAGACGGCAACACGTACAGTCTTGCCAGTACCGTGTGGCAGCACAGTAGCGCTACGAACGACCTGGTCGGATTTACGTGGGTCAACGCCCAGGTTCACAGCAACGTCAACAGACTCGCTGAACTTGACAGTCGACAGCTCGGTCAGCAGGGCAGCAGCGTCTACGAAGTTGTAGGACTTGCCCGCTTCGATTTTGCCGGCGATAGCCTTTTGGCGCTTGGTCAGCTTAGCCATTACACACCCTCCACGTTAAGGCCCATGCTACGAGCAGAACCGGCGATGGTACGCACGGCTGCATCCATATCAGCTGCAGTCAGATCCGCGTTTTTGGTTTTCGCGATTTCTTCCAGCTGAGCACGGGTTACAGTGCCAACCTTAACGGTGTTAGGACGAGCGGAACCGCTGGTCAGACCGGCAGCTTTCTTCAGCAAAACCGAAGCCGGGGTCGACTTGGTTTCGAAGGTGAAGCTACGGTCGCTGTATACAGTGATGATCACTGGAGTCGGCAGACCTGGCTCAAGACCCTGAGTACGGGCGTTGAAGGCCTTGCAGAATTCCATGATGTTCACGCCGTGCTGACCCAGAGCTGGACCGACGGGTGGGCTAGGGTTGGCCTGAGCGGCCTTCACTTGCAGCTTGATGTAAGCGGTAATCTTCTTGGCCATGAGGCACTCCAATTACGGGTTCAAACGCCTCGAAAGGCTCCCCGGTTACTTGCGCGTTTATCCCAGTGACGACAAAACCCCACAGCCTAGGCTGCGGGGTTGGGATGCTTGCCCAGCTAGACCTTTTCGACCTGGCTGAACTCCAACTCTACCGGGGTAGAGCGACCGAAAATGAGCACTGCCACTTGGATCCGGCTCTTTTCGTAGTTAACTTCTTCGACCGTACCGTTAAAATCAGCGAACGGACCATCTGTAACGCGAACAACCTCACCCGGCTCGAACAATGTCTTCGGCTTGGGCTTGTCGCTACCGTCAGCAACACGACGCAGAATTGCTTCCGCCTCTTTGTCGGTGATCGGAGCAGGCTTGTCGGCAGTACCGCCAATAAAGCCCATGACGCGAGGGGTATCCTTGACCAAGTGCCAAGTACCTTCGTTCATGTCCATTTGTACCAGCACGTAGCCAGGGAAGAACTTGCGTTCGCTTTTGCGCTTCTGCCCATTCCGCATTTCAACCACTTCTTCAGTGGGAACCAGAATTTCGCCGAAGCCATCTTCCATGCCTGCCAGCTTTACGCGCTCCAGCAAAGAGCGCATAACATGCTTCTCGTAACCCGAGTAAGCATGCACAACGTACCAACGCTTAGCCACGGGACACCCTTAGCCAACAATCAAGGAAACAAGCCAGCCGAGCAGGGAATCAAGCCCCCACAACAGCAACGCCATAACCAGAACAACAGCCACGACAATCAATGTGGTCTGAGTGGTTTCTTGGCGAGTCGGCCAAACGACTTTACGGATTTCGGTGCGAGCTTCCTTAACCAGTATCGCGAAGGACTTGCCTTTGGCAGTCTGCAGGCCTACAAAGGCAGCTACAGCAGCGAGGGCAAGCAAAGCGAGTACACGGTACAGGATCGGCGAAGCAGAATAGTACTGATTGCCAACAACGCCTACGACCACCAAGGCGACTACAGCGAGCCACTTTACCAGATCGAAACGAGAGCTTTGAGCTTCAGCCTTAGGAGTCATCTATGAAGATCCTGTGAAAAGAAAGCCAGACACACCACGTGAATCTGGCAGGTCAGGAGGGAATCGAACCCCCAACCTACGGTTTTGGAGACCGTCGCTCTGCCAATTGAGCTACTGACCTAAAACAAAATCAGGCCGACCATTATGCAGGCCTGAAAAAGACTTTACAACAACCAACCCCACAAGACCTGAAACATCGAACAACATTCAAGCCGAGGCAGCTGTTAAAACAAAGGCAGATATTTTCATATCTGCCTTGTCATATGGAGCTCTTGAGCGGATTTGAACCGCTGACCTCACCCTTACCAAGGGTGTGCTCTACCAACTGAGCTACAAGAGCGAAACATCTTGCACAACCTGCAAACTTGGAGCGGGTAGCGGGAATCGAACCCGCATCATCAGCTTGGAAGGCTGAGGTTCTACCACTAAACTATACCCGCGGAGCTTGCAGCTCACGCTAAAAATGGTGGAGGGGGAAGGATTCGAACCTTCGAAGTCGTAGACGTCAGATTTACAGTCTGATCCCTTTGGCCGCTCGGGAACCCCTCCTAAGCGAGCCGGCATTTTACATCACGCCGACCTTCTGTCAAGCATTTTCTCATTTAAATTATGAGGTTAGCTGCATTGACGGTAGCTTTGCACTGTAGCCCTTAAAGGTCTTCACTGCGAAGCGGGCGCCATTCTATGCAAACTATTCGAGAGTTGCAATGCCTTCGCACAGCATTATTTTATGTTTTAACTCATTGAATTCATTAGCAAGGCTTTCAAAGGGCAGATCGTCAGCCAGGCGACGGCTTTCAGGGGCCACACGCAACCAATAACCCGAGGCGCTCTGTGCATTCAGCAACTGGACCGTGACCTTTATATCCAGGCTCGTGAGCCTCTGCTCAAGAGAAGAGGCCTGGCGTCGATCCGAGAAACCACCGATGTACAAGCAGGTATTCTGCGCCTCCGCCGACCTCGCTCGATCACGCCGAGCCACCGCATCTGCCGACTCACTCAAGAGGCGAATATCTTGCTGCGCTCCTCGATGGAGATTCAAGGGCGTGACATCCTTGGCCCGCAATGGCGCCTCTTGCTGATGCCAGACGTAATAAAAAATATTGAGAACCAGTAAAAGTAAAAACAGCCAGCGCATAATCACCTCAAGACAAAGGACACGCCATCGCCAAACCAACAAACACCAGGTCCGGGACCAGCCGAGCCTGAGGCGCAGCATCCCTGACCAGGTCGGCATCGCCTCCAGTGAGGAAGACCGTGAAATCCTCCCCCCAATAGCCTCGCGCCAACTCGAGCTGAGTCAGCACGAAACCTCTAAGCATGAGCGTACAACCACGCTCGACGGCCTCTACGGTCGTGCGACCTGGAGAGAGACGCTCCAGCGCCCGCTCAGCGGCCGCGTCGTCATAGCGTATCTTGCGAGTATGGGTTCGCAGTTGATTACGCATAAGCGGCATACCCGGACAAATAAAACCACCCAGGTGCTCACCGTCCGGACCGATAAAATCTGCGGTCGCCGCCGTACCAAAATCGAGTACCAGGCATGCACCTGACGCCAACTTGAACGCGCCTAGCATGGCCAGCCATCGATCCATTCCTAGGCGCTGGAAGTCTTCGTAGCCGTTGCGCACTCCGCTCATTTCTCGCGCAGAGGTGGCACAGGAAACAGCAACGCCAAATGCCCCTACCAACGCGGCTATCAACTTATCGGTCTCCTCAAGCGCGCGAACACTCACCAACCGACAACGCGTGAGCAATAGACCAGGCAAAGCCACCAAACTGTCGATAAGCGCAATATCCGAACCTGCGATGCCTTCGGCGCGGACACTTGCATCACTCGACTCAAGAACACGCCACTTGATAAAGCTATTTCCACAGTCGAGCTCAAGAATCATCACGCAACCTCAGGCTTAGCTCACCACCGCTGTATATTTTCTCAACGCCACCGACATCCAAACGCAACGCGCCCTGACAATCCACACCGAGCACAACCCCATCAATCTGATTGACGCCCGCAATAAGCGACACACTCTTCCCTTGCCACGCGTGATGCTGCTCCCATTCTGCTTGCAGCCCGGCAAAACCCGCAGCCTTGTGTCGGTCTAGGTAGGCTTGTAGTTGCAAGCCCAGTCGCGCCACCAGGTGATTGCGATCAACAGAAGAGCCCGTCTCGAGCTGCATCGAGGTCCACTGCTGATCAACCTCTACAGCCTTCTGCATATTCACATTGATACCTATCCCTAGCACAACGTGACAGATATCTGCGGGATCTCCCACCAACTCAAGCAAGATGCCTGAGACTTTCTTGTGCCCAACCAGGACGTCGTTTGGCCACTTCAAAGCTGCGCCCTCCACGCCCGACTCACGCAGAGCCTGCAGGACTGCCAGCCCCACCACCAGACTCAGCCCTTCCAGTTGCCGCAGGCCGCCCTCAACACGCAATACAAGGCTGTAGTAAACGTTTTGCGCAAATGGACTGACCCATTTGCGGCCTCGTCGCCCCCTACCAGCCGTCTGCTGCTCCGATAGCACAATAAAAGGAGCCGCACTGCCCGCATCGACAAGACGTAAAGCCTCAGCATTAGTGGAGTCAATGGAGTCGAAAATGTGAACGGGCCAAGCCAAGGAAGCCGCCCTCTGAGAAATTTCCTGCGCATTCAAAAACATCAATGGCGCAGCCAATCTATATCCGCGCCCCCGGATCTTATGAATGGGGAGATTCAATTCTGCCTCAAGATGCTGAAGCTGCTTCCACACGGCACTGCGACTGACACCTAGGGCGGCACCAAGCGCTTCTCCAGAATGAAAGCGACCATCTTTCAGAAGTTTCAACAACGTCAGCATGCACATATCGCCACAGAATGAGGCACGCATGATAGCCATGCGCAGGGTCATTGCATAGAAAGGCTGGATATCAGTCATGATCGACGCCCCACCAGATTTTCGAGCGCCCAAAACAAAACCCCAACTGCTTTCGCAATTGGGGTTTCGGAATTTAATCTTGACGATGACCTACTCTCACATGGGGAAACCCCACACTACCATCGGCGATGCATCGTTTCACTGC
>NZ_WJZD01000028.1:0-79836 GCF_021609665.1 Pseudomonas sp. PA-1-3F
TCCCACCACCCCGCGAACCGCCACCGCTTTGTAGCGGTTCACCGCCTGCATGAACTTCGTGAGGATCGTCAGCACACCGGTCACGAAACCCACGGCTGACTGAAGCACCCGCGCACCGTACTTGACCAGGCGCATACTCAAATACGCCACGCCCGCCGCCGGCAGCGCGATGGTCAACACCACGCCTATCACCAGGTCAATCAGCAGCGACACCATAAAACCGGCGGCTGCTTGCGCGACTTCACTGGGCGGTAAGGCCTCCAGCCAGATCATGGCAGTGCGCAGTAACAGGTACAGCGCGGCCTCATCACTGGCCAGCAACATCGCCTGTTCCATGACCTTGGGCGCATCGGTGGCGATTTGCGCCAACTTCGCCGCCTCGCTACCCAGTTGCTCGACGTACTTGAGCGGGTCTTCAAGAATCGCCTGCACCTGCTTGATGCTGTCCCACACCTCCGTGATCGCTGCCCAACTGCCGGCGAGCACGCCGTTGCCTATTGCGCTGGCCGGGGATTGCTGCCAATGCGGCTTGAAGCCTTGCCACTGCTCGCGCAGCCATTGCTCCAGATCCGCAGTCAGCCCGGCATAGGAAGCAAACAAGGCATCGACTTGCTGCGCTGAAACGCCGCCCTGAACCCTTACCTGATAGCGCCCGCCGGCGGCGCATTCGTGGAAACCGTCGCCGTGCTCGTCGAGCAGGATGACCCTGGAACTGCCGTCATCCAGCCCGATCACCTCAACCGGGATATTGCCGATCGGCACGTCGTACGCTGACTCGAACCTGCTCTGGATCTTCAGCACACCACCCGCAGGACAGCGGGTCACGGTGGAAAAATCCGTATCGCCAAGACTCACCGACTGCTGTGCATCCCCAGCCCGCAACACCCGATCCATACCCAGCAACGACGGCATGTCCGCTGCATGACCGACCGTATCCAGCGCGCGCGAATACCAGGCGCCCATCTGCTGGCGGTACTCCGCCAGGATCTGATGGAAACCATTTAGCTCGTGTTCGATAAAGTTGATGTGGGCAGGTTGGGTCATCCATGACGTCTCGTCGCAAGGCAAGGCGTCGGAGTCTGCCGCAGTAAAAAACGGCTGGATGAACGGTTGGAAAAATCAGATTGCGGCTACAACGGACGGGTAAAAGTCGGCGTTAACCCATACATAAAGGCCACTTCAAATCGCGAAGCTACTGATTGACGAGCAGTCCCCTTGAGCGCCTTTGAGTTGGGTTTCGAACGCAATCAGCCCAGCCTGCATCCGTCGCAATACGGCGATTTGCGCGGCCAGCGTGCGCTTCTTGTCGGCGATGGCTTGCTCAGCCCGGTCCCAAGGAAGCGCATCACCCTCGTACCCCAGCAAAATCTCCTGCAATTCCTTGAGCTTGAACCCCAGCTGTTGCGCGCACTTTATAAACATCAGCCGCTCGACATTCTGCTCGGTATAAACGCGATAACCGCCCTGACGCGCAGGCGCGGGCATCAGCCCGATCGCCTCATAGTGACGAATCGCCTTGATGGTTGTGCCGGACAACTGCGCGGCTTTGCCGATGTACATGAAAACTCCCTTTTTCGAATAGTGCGCTGGCCTGTTTCAGCCACTTGGCCCGCTGCGTCAGCGTTGAGCCCAGTACCGGCCCCAACAGCAGTGTCTTGCTCGTCGTGATGCCACAGAGCGCCAGTGTGGTACGACGCATCTGGTAGATGGCCGGCATGCGATAAACCCAGCGGTAATACCACGACGGCGTGTCCAGGGTCACTAACAAGTGCGCGGTTCTGCCCTTTAATAACTTGTCTGGGAATGCCTTGCCTGCGCGGTATTTGAAGGCAAAGCCGGGTAGGAAAACGCGGTCGATAAAGCCCTTCATCAGTGCCGGGACACCGCCCCACCAGACAGGGAACACCCACGCCAGGTGCTCGGCCCAAAGGATGTCGGACTGGGCGCTGAGCAAGTCGGGCTCCAGCGTCTGTGCCTGGGTATAGCCATGATTAAGGATGGGGTCGAACCTGAGATCACCCAGGCGCAGGACGCGGACTTCGTGGCCGGCCGTTTTCGCAGCGTGGATATAGGTGCGCGCGAGGGCGGAACAAAAGCTATCGGAGGACGGGTGGCCGAGAATGACCAGAATGCGCTGACTCATGGTGATAAGTTCTGAGAAAAGGGCATTCAGGGTAGGGGGTGCCGTATAGGGGAGAGTCAAGTGCCAGCAGGACCTTTCTGTGAGGTACGCGGGACCCTTCCTGAACTGTTCTCGAATGCTTGTGACGGTACTGTGGGCTGGCTAGCCTGCCTTCCCTGACATCAGGGTTCTTCGCCGCGCGATTTCAAGTACAGGCGTGCTTTTGCTAAGGCGTGGTCGGATTCGGAAAATTGTGCAACAGGCTGCTGCACAATTGTCTTGGTGCCATCAAGTCGCGCTTTTGGACAAACTTCCCGGCAGACGAGCAAATCGAGCGAGAGTTGGCGGGGTAGCCAGGGGCTTTTCGGTGGTTGAAAAATGTAAGGAAAAATCTCACGCGTGAGCTATTGAGTACCTTGCGGATTGCCTGTAGATTTTCTCACGCGTGAGTTTTTCGCAGCGAGGTCAGTACCATGAACAGCAGCTCTCCATCGAGCCCATCAACTGGGCCCGATACCGATTCAACAAGCCTCAAGGGAGAGCGCTTGAAGCCGTCCGCAAAAAAGCCGTCGAGCTTTTACATGAAGCAGATGCGTGCGGGGCTGGCGGCGGCCGGTTATGTGAAACACGAGACTTGGGTGCTTCCCGAAAACCGAAGCCTGCTCAAGCAAATGGAGAAACAGCTACGCCAACCGATCCTGGCTGGCTCATTCATGTCGGAGAATTTCATGAGCGCAGGTACCAACTGGAATATCGATCGCCTCTTCAGTGCTCTTCAGGCGCTGGATGACGTGACGTCCAATGACATTACGCTTTCTCTCGTCCAAGGCTCCGAGTCCAGCATCAAGCTGGAGATGAACGACTTTGGTGGCTTGCCGATTTACATCGCGGTGGTGGGCGAGCAAATCATCGTGGATACCGTCCTGGTTGACGCTGAGTCCATCAACGACGTGCCGGCCTTCAACGACGCCGTGCTGCGCAGCCGGGAGATGTTTCCGTTGTCGTCCATCGGTATCGAGTCCATGCCGAATGGGCAGGTGGTTTACAACATGTTCGGTGCGCTCAGCTCCGACTCCAGCCTGACCAACATCGTGACCGAGGTGAAAACCCTGGTTGATAACGTGCAGCGCGCCAGCGAAGCCTTCGAACGTTTCTTCATTTAATTATTCGGGAAAACCCAATGACTCAGTCCATCTGGAGCAAATTGTTCACCGCGTTGCGTGGCGGTGCCAGCGAAGTCGGCGAATCGATCGTCGACCAACAGGCCCTGCGCATCCTCGACCAGGAAATTCGCGATGCCGACAGCGCCTTGGCCAACGCCAAGCGTGAATTGGTAAGCATCATGGCCAAGCACAAACTGGCGGCTGATCGCGTTGGCGAGTACGACGCCAAGATCAAAGACCTGGAATCCAAGGCGATGGCCGCTATCCAGGCCAACCGTGAAGACCTCGCCCTGGAAGTGGCCGAAGCCATTTCGACCCTGACCAACGAGCGGGACGTGGAGCAAAAGCAGACCACTGAGTTCGGTGGGTACGCTGAAAGCATGCGCAAAGACATCACCAAAGCCGAGAGCCGCATCAAAAGCCTGCGCCAGCAAGTGGACATGGCCAAGGCTCGCGACAGCGTGCAAAAGGCCCAGGTCAGTGCCTCCATTGCCAGCGGTGGTGCCAACGGCAAGCTGGAAACCGCGGTCGGTACGCTCAACCGCTTGCAGGCCAAGCAGCAGCAACGTGCCGCTGAGCTGCAAGCCCAGGATGAGCTGGCTGATGCGTCAACGGGCACGGACCTGGAGCGCAAACTGCGCGATGCCGGCATCACGCCGAACGAAGGCAGTGCCAATGCGATTCTGGAGCGTCTGAAGCAAAAGTCGGCGGAGTAATCAACGCAGGTCAGTTAAGCCTGCAACTCTGTGGGGAGGGAGCTTGTTCCCGCTGGGCTGCGCAGCAGTCCTGTTTTTGGGGCCGCTTTGCGCCCCAGCGGGAGCAAGCTCCCTCGCCACAGTCGCAGTGCCTTTCTTTTGTATGTTGAGGTCAGGATGAACGCCTTGAAGGGTTTCAAGACAATCGCAGGCCTGGCCCTCTTCATGGTCGCGCTGCAACTGCTCAATGTGGCGACCGGTTACAGCCTCATGGCATTCGGGCTAATCCCAAGAACGGTGCAGGGTCTGTTCGGCATCCTCTCCTCGCCGTTTTTGCACGCCTCCTTCGCCCACCTGAGCGCCAACCTGATTGCCTTTGTGATCCTGGGTTCTCTGGTCATCATCGAAGGGGTCAACCGGTTCATCGCCGTCAGCGCCATCATCATTCTGCTGGGCGGCTTGTTGGTCTGGCTGTTTGGTTTTTCAGGCGTACACGTCGGCGCCAGCGGCTGGGTGTTCGGGCTATGGGCTTATCTGCTGTCTCGCGCCTGGTTCCATAGAAGCTGGGGCAACCTGCTAACAGCCGCTGTCGTGGCTTTGCTGTATGGCGGACTGGTCGTGGGCTTCCTTCCGCGGCAGGGCGTTTCCTTCGAAGGGCATCTGTTTGGTGCGCTCGCCGGATTTATTGCAGCCAAGGTACTTCTATCCACGTCGCGCAGCGGGTTTAATGCCGGGTGACCGCACTTGAGCATCCAGACGCCGAGGCGATGCTGTCGTCAGGATTCAAGTACCCAGGGAGCCAGGGGCCAAATGTCGATTTTCCTACTGTTACGCATGTACGCCTCGTCCCTCTTTCACCGCTTCGGTTGGGCAGGGCTGATCGTTGCCTTGGGTGTCCACCTGAGCACGGCTTATCTGGGCCTGGTGTTGCTGGGCGAACAACACCTCACCGCTCCCGCCACGTTTATCTACTTCTACCTCACCACCACACTCACCGTCGGCTATGGCGACCTCGCGCCGCAGACCTCGGCGGGACGAATTTTCGTGGCGACCTGGGTCATGCTCGGGGGCATTGCGCTGCTCACGGCCGCCATCGGCAAAACCACCAGCAGTGTTATCGATGCATGGAGAAAAGGCATGAAGGGCAAAGGTGATTTCACCGGCAAGGTCGGCCATACCGTGCTGATCGGCTGGGAGGGCGCGTCCAGCGAGCGGGTGATTGAGTTGTTGCTGCAAGACGAAACCTCGAACGACAACTTGATCGTGATCTGCGATTGCAGCCTTGAAGAAAACCCGATGCCGGGCAAAGCGGCGTTCATCCGCGGCGAAAGCCTGTCTTCCACCGCACTGTTGCTGCGTGCCGGTGTGCCTGGTGCCGAGCGTGTGCTGGTGCGAACCCCGTCGGATGACCTGACGCTGGCCACCGTGCTGGCGGTGAATCAACTGAGTCCCGTCGGGCATGTGGTCGCCCACTTCAACGAAAGTGAAATCGCTGCACTGGCCAGTTCCTACGCCCCGCGCCTGGAATGCACGTCCAGCATGGCGATCGAGATGCTGGTGCGCGCCTCTCAGGATCCGGGCTCGTCGGTGGTCATCAATGAGTTGCTGTGTGTGGGGCAGGGCGCCACCCAGTACCTGATGAAATTGCCCGAAGCCTTTGAGGCAACATTCGGCGAGCTGTACACGCAGATGAAGGAGCGCCACAACGCCACCCTCATTGGCTATCGCGCCAAAGGTGTTCAGCAGCCGTCGATCAATCCGCCCAGCGCCACAGAGGTCAAAGGCGGCGAACTCTTCTACATCGCTTCCACTCGCCTTAAGGAAATCTCCCATGGGATGGCTTAAACAGTTGATGGGGCTTGAGGCCCCAAAAGCCACTACCGACTCGAGCCGAACCGCCAGCCCAAGCCTGCCTGCTACCGGTCCTTTGGACCTGGCGCCGGGCAAGGGCGTGATGTTCGACACCACCCTGAAATTGCTGCTCGATGAAAAAACCAACGTGGTGATCCCCGGCTCCCAGGAAATCTGGAGCAATGGCACCATCGATCTTGGCCAGTCCACCTGGCTGTCGCGCTATTACATGAACGACGAAGATTATTGGTTGCAGGTGCACACCACCGGCCAGATAGCGGGCCAGGTCGAGTCAGTGATTCTGTTCAACTACCTCAGCTACGTCACCATCAGCAGTGAAGCGGAACTGCGCAGGCTCGCGGGCCCACAGAGCCTGATCGGGCTGCCGACCTACACCCACGACGGCGTTGAGTACTTCCGGGAGTGGGGCAGCGAGGACGGCCAGACCGAATTGGTGGCGATGAGCGAACAGGTCACCAGCCCAGAAGCCACCTACAGCGTCGAGCACCGTTCGATGCTATACGCCCGCGACACCGGCCTGACCGACCGTCGAGAATTCCTGCTGTTCTCCGTCGAAGAAGATGCCGAAGGCACCATCAGCCTGAGCATATCCCTGGGCATTTCGCTGTACACCACCGACCTGACTACGCTCTAAAAAAGGAAGCCGTCCATGCTAGAAGCACTCTCCATCTCCCTCAACAAAGCTGCGGTGCTCGGCTTTGTCCTCTACATCCTGGGGGCTGCGGTACTGTTCGCGCTGTTCCAGTTCATCTACACCCGCATCACCCCGCACAAGGAGTTCGAACTGATCCGTGCGGGCAACACCTCCGCAGCGGTCGCCCTGGGCGGTGCCATCGTCGGTTTCGCCATTCCAGCCAGCAACGTGATCGCCTACTCGATCAACGTTCTCGACTTCATCGTCTGGGCCGTGATCGCCGCCGTCGTCCAGCTGCTGGCGTTCCTGCTGACCAGCCTGGTGCTCAAAGGCACGTCCGAGCGCATCAAGAAGGGCGAACTGGCGGCCGGTATCTACGTGGCCGCGGTGGCCATCAGCGTCGGCATGCTGAATGCCGCGTGCATGACGCCCACCTCGAACTGATTGCGCACGGAGCTCCCGATGAAACGAAGCAAGTACGTCCAGCTGTCGCTGGCAGCGTCGGTCGCCATGGCGATATCCGGCTGCGGCCCAACGGAAAAAACCTACGATCTGCAAAAGAAGTACAACTTCCAGTCGGTACAGCAATGCGCCGATGAAAAGCTTCCGGTGGACGTCTGCTCGGACGCCTACATGACGGCCATGGCCGAGCATCGCCGCATTGCGCCGGTGTATGACAGCCAGGCCGATTGCGACGCCGACTTTGTCGCTGATTGGTGCCAGCAAGACTCCACCGGCAAATTCATCCCGCGCTTGGGCGGTTTCGAACTGACCGCCGAAGGCCAGGTGACCCAATCCCAGGTCGACGCTGCCAATGCGCAAGCGGCCAACGCTCAGGCCAGCGGCGGCGGCTCGGGCTTCTCCACCAGCAGCCTGCTGACCGGCTTGCTGATCGGCAACATGCTGAGCAACAACCGCAACAGCTACCGTTCGGAACCGGTGTACCGCTATCGCGATGATCGCGGCAACTACGGTAATTCGACGCTCAACCAGCGCGTGTCCAATGGCGCGACCTTTGGCCGTTCCAACCAGGCCCGCTACGGCAGCAGCAATTACACCAGCACGCTGCGCTCTTCACCTAAGTCGAGCTCGGTTTCATCGGCCACCTCTCGCGGCGGCTTCGGCAGCAAAGCCAGCGCACGCAGCGGCTGGGGCGGCGGGTCGAGCAGCTAAGGAAACCGGCCATGAAGAAGATCCAATGCGCAGAGCGTCATGACTGGAAACATACAGCCGAGAGTCTTGGCTTCCTGTTCCATACCATTGACGGCGAACCTTACTGGGACGAAAGCGCGTACTACCAGTTCACGCTCAAGCAAATCGAGCGCGACCTCGAAGACCCGACCGCCGAGCTCCATGACATGTGCATGGACCTCGTCGCCCGCGTGGTCCACAGCGAAGAACTGCTTGAACGCCTGAGCATCCCCGCGCCTTTCTACGACATGATCCGAACCTCATGGCTCGAAGGTCACCCGCACCTGTACGGGCGCATGGACTTCTCCTACAACGGCAGCGGGCCCGCCAAGTTGCTGGAGCTCAACTACGACACCCCCACCAGCCTCTACGAAGCAGCCGCGTTTCAGTGGGGCTGGCTGGAACAATGCATCGAGCGTGGCCTGCTGCCCAAGCACGCCGACCAGTTCAATAGCATCGACACCAAACTGCACCAGGCCTTCGCCCAACTGCAGGTCAACCAGCCGTTCTACTTCGCCTCGATGAAAGACTCCATCGAAGACAAAGGCACCACCGACTACCTGCGTCTGGTTGCCGAAAAGGTCGGCATCGAATCGCGCCACATCGACGTCGAAGACATCGGCCTGACCAGCGAAGGCCGCTTCGTCGACCTTGAAGATCGCTGGATCCCCCACCTGTTCAAACTGCACGCCTGGGAGTTCATCTTCCACGAGCCCTTTGGTGCCGCGATTGCCCAGAGCGACACGCAGTTCTTCGAACCCGCGTGGAAATCCGTCCTCTCCAACAAAGGCATCCTGCCGCTGCTGTGGGAATTCAACAAAGGCCACCCCAACCTGCTCGCGTGCCACCTGGACACCGACCCAGGCAAGGCCGTACCAAAAGGTTGGGTGCGCAAACCGTTCTTCTCCCGGGAAGGCGCCAACATCGAACTACAAACCGCCGACGGCCTGATCGTAAAAGAAGACGGTCCCTACACGGATGCGCCCTTCATCCTTCAAGAGTTCGCACCGCTGCCGAAATTTGGTGACAGCTACACGCTGATCGGCTCCTGGGTCATTGGCGACCAGGCGGCGGGGATTGGGGTGCGAGAGGACAATAGCTTGATCACCAAGGACTCAAGCCGGTTTCTGCCGCACTTGATCCTGGATTAAGGAAGTTGATCGTTCCCACGCTCCGCGTGGTAATGCATCCAGTGACGCTCCGCGTCACCCACACGCATCTCAATCTACGCCCATAAAAAAGCCTGCCTTTTCAGGCAGGCTCAATACGGAGCATGGCAGTCTTAGCTCTGGCGAGCAGACAGGGCCGAGTAGCTGTTCATCAAATTGCGATAGTTAGGAATCCGCTGGGACAACAAATTCCCCAGCCCTTCGATATCGTTGCGCCAGTCGCGGTGCAACTCACACGCCACCGAGAACCAGTTCATCAACTGTGCACCGGCCTGTGTCATCCGGCTCCACGCCGCCTGCTGCACCGTGGTGTTGAACGTGCCCGACGCATCCGTCACCACAAACACCTCAAACCCTTCCGCCAGCGCCGACAACGTCGGGAACGCCACACACACATCCGTCACCACACCGGCAATGATGATTTGCTTACGCCCCGTGGCCTTGATCGCCTTGACGAAATCCTCGTTGTCCCAGGCATTGATCTGACCAGGGCGAGCGATATACGGCGCGTCCGGGAACATCTCCTTCAACTCCGGCACCAGCGGGCCGTTAGGGCCTTGCTCGAAACTGGTGGTGAGGATGGTCGGCAAGTTGAAGAACTTGGCCAGGTCAGCCAGGGCCAGCACGTTGTTCTTGAACTCGTTGGGGGTGAAGTCCTGCACTAGGGAGATCAGGCCGGTCTGGTGGTCGACCAGCAGAACAATGGCGTCGTCTTTGTTCAAGCGGTTGTAGGTTGCAGTGCTCATGGTTGAATCCTTTTTTTGTTTAGGTTGGTTGGGCGTTGCGTTCAACATGGGCACAGATTAATGGGTGGGTGACGGGGGATAAATCGGGTGGGAGGAGTCTTACTGTCAACTCAAGGTGGACAATGGTTAAGGCGCGATTTCAGGCCTCAGGTCGCTGCGCAGAACAGGAATGAATTGTCTGCCTCAATGACATTGATTGAAGGGTGGGCCAGCAGCTGTTGGGTAATTGAACTGTGTTTTACGGGCATTAAAAAGCCGGCTTGTGGCCGGCTTCTCGGGGACTGCCTCAGCTTGTTTTTGACAAACCTCACCAGCCTTCAAATCGCTCAGCCCACATTGCGTCAGGCTGAATAGTAGGGGCATCCGCGGGAACTCCTCCGCTTCGCCGGCAGGAAATCAGCTAAAAGCGACCCCTGCCAAATGTGCGGCGCATGATACCCACATTCACCTCAGTTGCCCACCTCCGGTTCCGATTTAGAGCCTTCCCAGCCCAGCAGGTGTTCATCCAGTGGCACCGGTGGGCGGCGGTTGTTGAGGGTGGACCACCAGAATACCCAGCCGACGATCTTGAAGCTTTGTTCGAAGCGCTCCTCATGGTTGAGGTATTCGTCCGGGTGTTCGCTGGCGTTGTGGCTGCGCATGCGCAGGCCGCCGCCAGGACGGTTGTAGAGGTATTTGATGCGCAGCATGCCGTCGTGTTCAACGGCGTAGATTTCACCGTCGATGATTTGGGTGCGGCCTCGGTCGATGGCGAGGGTGGCGCCTTGTTGGATGATGTCGATCATGCTGTTGTCGACCATGTAGGCGCCTATCGCGCGGTCGGGGTTGACGTTGAGGGTTTCCAAATTGTGCAGGGAGACGCGGATGCGTTCGGTTGAGGTGAAGGTGGGGTGGAGAGGGATCTCCACGTCGGTTTTTTCCGGGCGGCAGGCGGGGCCTGTGAGGTATTTGCCTGTGTCTTCGCGGGTGGTTGCAATCCTTGCGATGGGGCCTTCCAACAGGTAGTTGGCAGGCGGGTGCTTGGGGCCTTTACCGTCGCTTAACCAGCGACTTGAGACGCACAGCAATTCTGCGATCTCGTTGAGTCGACCCATGGGGACGCCGCGTTTGAACCAGTTGTTCACGTGCTGAGGCGTGACGCCGCGGTTCTTGGCGAAGTCGGAGGCGGAAAGATGAACTTCCCGTAGTAGTGCTTTTAAACGATCACCTGATGTATTCATAAACGCAGAGTTTACTGGCCGGAAAGTCCCATCAAATAAACCATGCGTTGATTTGCCGTTGTAGGATCTGGCTTAGTTATGGCTTGATCTTTCATGTATGCAACTTGATTAAACGCCGCAACTAAAAATTGAACTTGATGTTTAGTCTGGCCCATAAAAAAGCCCCGAATTAACGGGGCTTTTTATTTGCCGTGGCAATGAGGTGCGGGTGTCAGCCTTTGTAGGCAGCAACCGACTTCATGATCTCGGCGCGGGCGGCGTCTGCGTTGCCCCAACCGTCGATCTTCACCCATTTGCCTTTTTCGAGGTCTTTGTAGTTCTCGAAGAAGTGCTTGATCTGTTCCAGCAGCAGTGGCGGCAGGTCGGTGTATTCCTTCACGTCCACATACAGCTGGGACAGCTTGTCGTGTGGCACTGCGATGACTTTGGCATCGCCGCCGCCGTCGTCGGTCATGTTCAGGATGCCGACTGGGCGGGCGCGGATAACCGAGCCTGGGGTGACCGGGTAAGGGGTCACGACCAGCACGTCGAGGGGGTCACCGTCGTCAGCCAGGGTGTTGGGGATGAAACCGTAGTTGGCCGGGTAGAACATCGGGGTGGCCATGAAACGGTCAACGAACAGGCAGTCGCTGTCTTTGTCGATTTCGTATTTGATCGGCGCGTGGTTGGCCGGAATTTCGATGGCGACGTAGATGTCGTTCGGCAGGTCTTTGCCAGCCGGAATCTTGCTGTAGCTCATTGGGCGTTGCCCCCGTTAGTTGGCCATATGACATGGCCGGATTGGCCTAAAAGTGGCGGCGATTATAGGCATATTCTGACGCCGATGCCATGCGCCAAGCGTCGTACGGTCATTCGCCCTGTGGCGAGTAGCGCGGGTCGCTGGCTTGCAGTTGGGTCAGGCGGGCCAGGGGATCCTGGCGATAAAAGCGGCTGAGTTGGGCGTACACCTGTGGATAACAATTGACCAGTAAATCCGGGGCGCTGAAGAAATATTCACTGGTGACGGCAAAGAATTCCGCCGGGTTTTCCGCAGCGTAAGGGTCTATCTCGGTCTCGGCGTCCGGGTTGGCGTCCAACTGGCGGTTGAGGTCATCGAAGGCGCCTTGCATGACGCTGGCCCAGTCCTGCACGCGCATGTCATGGTGCAGAGGCGGCAGGCCGTTGGCGTCGCCGTTGAGCATGTCCAGCTTGTGCGCCAGTTCGTGGATGACCAGGTTGTAGCCTTCCCATTGGCCGCTGGCGAGCACACCAGGCCAGGCGAGGATCACCGGGCCTTGTTGCCAGGCTTCGCCGCTGTGTTCGCCGTCCCATTCGTGCTCCACGCCACTGGCATCGCGATGGCGTTGTGGGCTGAGGAAGTCGTCGGGGTACAGCACGATCTCATGGAAACCCAGGTACCAGTCGAGGTCGCCCAGGTTCATCAGCGGCAATTGCGCCTGGGCGGCGAGCAGCAGGCGTTGTTCCTGGTGCAGTTCGACGCCGGGCAGGGCGGTGAGGTGTTTTTCGCTGAGAAACACCACGCAGGCTTCGCGCAGCCACTGGTCTTGCTCCGGCGTGATGCCGTCGAGGAAGGTCAGGTGGTGGCGCACCCGTTGCCAGGTGTCATCGGCAATCGGGTGCTTGGCCAGCAGGCGCCGGCGACGCCAGGCGCTGAGGGACCACACGGGCGGTCAGTGCGGATTGGCTTCGGAGGACGTGCGGCCAAAGCGGCTGCGCACTACGCCAATAATCATCGGCACCAGTGACAGCAGGATGATGAACACCACCAGCAGCGACAGGTTCTTCTTGATAAAAGGCACGTTGCCGAAGAAGTAACCCAAGGTCACCAAGCCACCGACCCACAGGATGGTGCCCAGTACGCTGAAGCCGAAGAAGCGCGGATACGGCATCTTGGCCACGCCCGCGACGAACGGCGCGAAGGTGCGCAGGATCGGCAGGAAGCGCGCCAGGGTCACGGTCTTGCCGCCGTGCTTGTCGTAGAAGTCGTGGGTTTTTTGCAGGTAGTCGCGGCGGAAGATCTTGGAGTTCGGGTTGCTGAACAAGCGCTCGCCCGCCGTTCGTCCGATCACGTAGTTGGTGCTATCGCCGAGGATGGCCGCCAGCATCAGCAGGCCGGCCAGCAGGACTGGGTCCATACCGCCGCCAGCCGCTACAGCACCGGCGATGAACAGCAAGGAGTCGCCCGGCAGGAAGGGCATGACCACCAGGCCGGTTTCGCAAAAAATCACCAGGAACAGAATGGCGTAGATCCACGGACCGTAATTGGTTACCAGCATGTCGAGGTAGACGTCGAGATGCAGGATAAGGTCGAGCGGGTTGAAATCCATGGATGGCACCTGTGTGAATAGCCCGACTCAGCGGGCTTGTGCGGAAGCTCAGGCAATAAGGCTACAAGTAATTGTCGCGGTTCTTACAACCCTGAAAGGTCGGCATTATACGGATTGAGAGGTGAAAAGCGTGTGGCTTTTGTAGCGGGGAGTGTCGCGAAATTGTGAAGGGGTGAGGCTTCAAGCCCGTCGCCGGATCCAATGTGGGAGCTGGCTTGCCTGCGATAGCGGTGGGTCATTATGAGAAATGCTCGCTGACACTCCACTATCGCAGGCAAGCCAGCTCCCACAAGGATATTGCGGTGTCTGGCTGACTGGTTTTCAGTCTTCGTTGATCGGCAACACGTAGTTTTTGAATTCGGTGTCTTCGCGAAACCCAATCGATTCATAGGTCTTCTGCGCCACGTCGTTATCGCTGCTGGTCGATACCCGCAGGCGCACCGCGTGGGTGTCCTTGGCCATTTTCTTGGCCGTGCGCATCAGGTTGTCAGCCACCAGTTGCCGGCGTGCGTCCTCGGCCACATAGATGTCGTTGAGGATCCACACCCGCTTGAGCGACAGCGAAGAAAAACTCGGATACAGCTGGCAAAACCCCAGCAGCCGCTTGTCGTCATCGTCGGCCAGGGCCAGGTAGATCACCGACTCCTTGCGCCGCAGGCGCTTTTCCAGGAAGGCCCGTGACGAGTCCGGGAACGGCAAGGCCCCGTAGAACTCGCGGTATTTGACGAACAACGGGGTCAACAGGTCCAGGTGTTCCAGGGTCGCTTGAGTAATCCGCATGCCAGGCCTCAACTTCCAAATGGGGTATGACCACACGAGCGGCCGTGACTCGATGCTGCCTAATGACGCCAAAAAGCGCAATCGTGCCGCTAGCGGTCATCCGGCGGGCTGAGCAGGAAATTGCCTTTCATCAGGTCCGGGTTGTCGGATTCGAGGGTCTGAACCTGCGCCTCATCCTTGAGATTGACCCCCGACAACTGTCGGCGACACGCCTCTCGCATCAAGTACAGCAGGCGATGGGCCGCCATGCCGTAGCTCAAGCCTTCGAGCCGCACATTGGAGATGCAGTTGCGATAGGCATCGGTGAGGCCGACCTTGGGGTTGTAGGTGAAATACAGGCCCAGGCTGTCCGGCGAGCTGAGCCCCGGCCGTTCGCCGATCAGGATCACCACCATCTTGGCGCCCAGTAGCTGCCCGATTTCATCGGCCACCGCCACGCGGCCTTGCTCCACCAGGATCACCGGTGACAAGGACCAGCCTTCGACGTGGGTCTGTTCTTCCAGGCGCGCCAGAAACGGCGCTGTATGTTTATGCACGGCCAGTGCCGACAGGCCATCGGCCACCACGATGGCCAAGTCCACGCCACCGGGCTGGGCCAGGGCGTAGTCGCGCAGCGTTTGCGCCGACTCATCGCTCAGGCGTCGCCCAAGGTCCGGGCGTTGCAGGTAGATGTGCCGGTCCGTGGCGGCGCTGTGCAACAACAGGCTGTCTCGGCCACGTTCGGCCAGTTGGTGGCTGAGCCCGGCGTGATCGAAGGGCAGGTGCACCGCGTCCCGCGCCTGGGCGTGGGCAAACTGGAAGTCCAGTTGGGCGCTGGTGGGAAGGCTGGTGCCGGTGCGGCCCAGGGCAATACGCGCCGGGGTCAGGCGGCGCAGTTCCAGCCACGGGTTGTCAGGCAATTCTGGTTCCACAGTCGGCTCCTTCATCCCAATTGCGCCAAGGCGTGACGAAAGGCCGGTGGCAGGCTGTTGCCAAAGTGCACCTTGCCATCGGCCTGCGTGAAGATGCCCATTTTCGCCAGCCACTGCTCGAACTCCGGCGCCGGTTTTAAACCCAATGTTTGCCGGGCGTACAGAGCGTCGTGGAACGAGGTGGTCTGGTAGTTGAGCATGATGTCGTCGGAGCCGGGGATGCCCATGATGAAGTTGATGCCGGCCACACCGAGCAGGGTCAGCAGGGTGTCCATGTCGTCCTGGTCGGCTTCGGCGTGGTTGGTGTAGCAGATATCGCAACCCATGGGCACGCCGAGCAGTTTGCCGCAGAAGTGGTCTTCCAGGCCGGCGCGGATAATCTGCTTGCCGTTGTACAGGTACTCCGGGCCGATAAAACCGACCACGGTGTTCACCAGAAACGGCTTGAAGTGCCGCGCCACGGCGTAGGCACGGGTTTCACAGGTTTGCTGGTCGACGCCAAAGTGCGCATTGGCCGACAAGGCGCTGCCCTGGCCGGTTTCGAAGTACATCAGGTTCTGGCCCAGGGTGCCGCGCTTGAGGCTCAAGCCGGCGTCGTAACCTTCCTGCAGCACGTTCAGGTTGATCCCGAAACTGGCATTGGCCGCTTCGGTACCGGCAATTGACTGAAACACCAGGTCCAGCGGTACGCCGCGGTTGATCGCTTCGATGGAGGTGGTGACGTGGGTGAGCACGCAGGCCTGGGTGGGGATTTCGTAGCGCTGGATGATCGCGTCCAGCATCTCGAGCATGGCGCAGATCGAGGCGATGCTGTCGGTGGCCGGGTTGATGCCGATCATGGCGTCGCCGTTGCCGTACAGCAGGCCGTCGAGAATGCTCGCGGCGATGCCGGCCGGTTCGTCGGTGGGGTGGTTGGGCTGCAAGCGCGTGGACAAGCGCCCGCGCAGGCCCAGGGTGCCGCGAAACTGGGTGACCACGCGGATCTTCTGCGCCACCAGCACTAGGTCTTGCACGCGCATGATCTTGGACACGGCCGCGGCCATTTCCGGTGTCAGCCCTGGCGCCAATGCGCGTAGGGTATGTTCATCAGCCGCATCGCTGAGCAGCCAGTCGCGCAGGCCGCCGACGGTGAGGTGGCTGACCGCTGCAAACGCCTGTTTATCGTGGGTGTCGATGATCAGCCGGGTGACTTCATCGCTTTCATAAGGAATTAGTGCTTCTTGCAGGAAGTGCTTGAGCGGGATATTCGCCAGCGCCATCTGCGCCGCCACACGCTCACCGTCATTCTGGGCGGCGACACCGGCGAGGAAGTCCCCGGAGCGTGCGGGGCTGGCCTTGGCCATCACGTCCTTGAGGCTGTCGAAGCGGTAGGTTTGAGCACCCACCGCGTGGGAAAAACTTGCCATACAGTGTCTCCTTGATGACGCGGGCCTGCTGTGGGCAAGGCACCGCGTCGAGGTTTTCGGCAGTTAGTGCAGAGCGGCCTCTGCGGCCTGGATCGCCGCGAATTCCTCTTCCGGCGTGCCTGCTACCAAGTGATGCCGGCTGTAGAAAGCAAAGTAAGCAATTAATACTCCATAGATGATCGCCGCGCCAATCACCACACGCGGGTCCACCAGAAAGCCAGCCACCACGGCCACGCAAGCCAGCACCAGCGCCACGCCCGAAGTGAAGATGCCACCCGGCGTGCGGTATGGCCGCTCCATTTTAGGGCGACGGATGCGCAGGGTGATGTGGGCGGCCATCATCAATACGTAGGAAATGGTGGCGCCAAACACCGCCACCAGGATCAGCAAGTCACCCTGGCCGGTCAGCGACAGGCCAAAGCCGATAATCCCGGGGATCACCAGTGCCAATACTGGCGCCTTGCTCTTGTTGGTCTCGGACAATTTGCGCGGCAGGTAACCGGCACGGGACAAGGCAAAGATCTGCCGCGAATAGGCGTAGATAATCGAGAAAAAGCTCGCGATCAAACCGGCCAGGCCGACCAGGTTGACGAAGCTCCCCATCCAGGTGGAACCGCCGTAT
The DNA here is from genome assembly GCF_021609665.1 of Pseudomonas sp. PA-1-3F. Classification (NCBI taxonomy): domain Bacteria; kingdom Pseudomonadati; phylum Pseudomonadota; class Gammaproteobacteria; order Pseudomonadales; family Pseudomonadaceae; genus Pseudomonas; species Pseudomonas sp. PA-1-3F. Next base: position 16,859 of record NZ_WJZD01000028.1, read on the forward strand.
GACAACGCCAAGGCTTCAACCAGCGGGTTGCCGGATTTGATCAGCGCGTACGTCCCCGCACCGCCCGGCGCGATCACCAGGATCAACAGGGCAAAACTGGTCAGCACCACAATCGCGCCGATCAGCCCGCGCGGCAGGTCGCGCTTGGGGTTCTTGGTTTCTTCAGCGGCCAGCGGCACGCCTTCTACCGCCAGGAAAAACCAGATGGCATAAGGGATCGCGGCCCACACGCCGACGTAGCCGAACGGCAGGAAGCTGCTGGCGCCCTTGGCCTCGGTCACGGGTATATCCAGCAGGTTGGCGACGTTGAAGTGCGGCACCATCGACACCAGGAACACGCCCAGGGCAATCGCGGCGATAGCGGTGATCACGAACATCAGCTTCAAGGCTTCGCCCACACCAAAGATGTGGATGCCGATAAAGATGATGTAGAACGCCAGGTAGATCATCCAGCCGCCAATGCCGAACAACGACTCGCAATAGGCGCCGATAAACACTGCGATGGCGGCGGGGGCGATGGCGTATTCGATAAGGATGGCAGTACCCGTGAGGAACCCGCCCCAAGGGCCGAATGCGCTGCGGGCAAAACCGTAGCCACCGCCGGCAGTGGGGATCATGGAGGACAGCTCGGCCAGGGAAAAGCACATGCACAGGTACATGGTGGCCATCAGCAAAGTGGCGAGGAACATGCCGCCCCAGCCGCCTTGGGCCAGGCCGAAGTTCCAGCCGGCGTAATCGCCGGAAATAACATAGGCGACGCCAAGGCCAACCAGTAGTACCCAGCCGGCGGCGCCTTTTTTCAGTTCGCGTTGTTGAAAATAATCGGTGCCGACTTTTTCGAAGTCGACAGAAGAACCAGTGGGTTCGCTAGGCATGGGAAGTACCTTCCATTCTTATTGTTTTTGACTCGGCGTCTGTGTGCCGAACGAGGTAGCAATTGCGTGTGATATCAAATGTGGGAGCTGGCTTGCCTGCGATAGCGGCCTGTCAGCTACCCCTTATTTGGCTGATACACGCCGCTAATGTAGGAGCGAGCTTGCTCGCGAAAAACTTGCGAGCGCCTCGGGGAGTCAGGCTGCTCGCGTTATCGTTAACGTTCTTCGCGAGCAAGCTCGCTCCTACAGTGACGGTTGTTGCTTCAGTGGGGTTAGAAAAAGCCCAACGGATTAATGTCGTAGCTCACCAGCAAGTTCTTGGTCTGCTGGTAGTGATCCAACATCATCTTGTGGGTTTCACGGCCCACGCCAGACTTCTTGTAACCACCAAACGCGGCATGCGCCGGGTACAGGTGGTAGCAGTTGGTCCACACGCGGCCGGCCTTGATCGCCCGGCCCATGCGGTAGGCGCGGTTGATGTCGCGGGTCCACAGGCCAGCGCCCAGGCCGAACTCGGTGTCGTTGGCAATCGCCAGGGCTTCGGCTTCATCCTTGAAAGTGGTGATGCTCACCACCGGGCCGAAGATTTCTTCCTGGAACACGCGCATGTCGTTGGTGCCCTTGAGCAGGGTCGGCTGGATGTAATAGCCGGTGGCCAGGTCGCCCGTGAGCTTCTCGACCTTGCCGCCGGTGAGCAATTGCGCGCCTTCGCCCTTGGCGATTTCCAGGTAGGACAGGATCTTGTCGAACTGCTGCTCGGACGCTTGGGCGCCGACCATGGTGTCGGTGTCCAGCGGGTCACCACGCTTGATCGACTCGACCTTCTTCATCACCACTTTCATGAAGTCGTCGTAGATCGACTCTTCCACCAGAGCGCGGGAAGGGCAGGTGCACACTTCGCCCTGGTTGAAGAACGCCAGCACCAGGCCTTCGGCGGCTTTTTCGATAAATGCAGGTTCCGCTTTCATGATGTCGGCGAAGAAGATGTTCGGCGACTTGCCGCCCAGCTCGACCGTGGACGGAATGATGTTCTCGGCCGCGGCATGCATGATGTGCGAGCCCACAGGCGTTGAACCGGTAAAGGCGATCTTGGCGATGCGCTTGCTGGTGGCAAGGGCTTCGCCAGCTTCCTTGCCGAAACCGTGCACCACGTTCAGCACGCCCGGTGGCAGCAGGTCGCCGATCAGCTCCATCAGCACGCTGATGCCCAACGGTGTTTGCTCGGCTGGCTTGAGCACCACGCAGTTACCGGCGGCCAGAGCCGGTGCGAGTTTCCACGCGGCCATCAGCAGTGGGAAGTTCCACGGGATGATCTGGCCAACCACACCCAGCGGTTCGTGGAAGTGGTAGGCGGCGGTGAGTTCGTTGATTTCCGCGCTGCTGCCTTCCTGGGCGCGGATGCAGCCAGCGAAGTAGCGGAAGTGGTCGGCGGCCAGGGGGATGTCGGCGTTGAGGGTTTCGCGCACGGCCTTGCCGTTGTCCCAGGTTTCGGTGATGGCCAGCAGTTCGAGGTTTTGCTCGATGCGGTCGGCGATTTTCAGCAGTACCAGCGAGCGGTCCTGGGCGCTGGTTTTGCCCCAGGCGTCTGCGGCTGCGTGGGCGGCGTCCAGTGCTTTGTCGATGTCTTTGGCAGTGGAGCGCGGGAAGTCGGCGATGGGCTTGCCGTTGACCGGCGAGGTGTTGGAGAAGTAGTTGCCATCGACCGGCGCCACGAATTCGCCGCCGATGTAGTTGCCGTATTTGGCCTTGAACGAAACGATGGCGCCTTCGGTACCGGGGTGTGCATAACGCATGGTGGGCATCTCCTGCTTTTATGTTTATCGGAGTACAGCGCTGCGAGCGCGTTATAAAGCGTAGAGCAAAGGTCGGGCCATCGCCGTGCGGGCCAGCAGAATCAAGAGGTTGGGCTTTGTTGCAAGGCTTTGCCGTGACGGGAGTGATACAGGCAAGGTGACAGTTTGTGCCATAAACGATACAGCCTGTGACCGGTGGGTCGGGCCGGGATTGCAATGGCCGGATGGCTGGGGGATGCTGGGCGTTCTCACGCAGGGAGAATAATAAGAACATGCATAACGATCATTTCAGTCGCCATGCCCAGCAAGTCTTGACCGTCACCCGTGGCCAAGAGCTTTCCCAAGGGCCTGGCAGCGACCCGTCCATCGCCCGTTCCTGGCTGCGCTGCGTGGAGGATTACCACCTCGACCCGACGCTGACCATCGCGCCCACCGTGCTCGAGCACGGGCGCCTGCTGGAAAGTCGCGAACGCCTGCGCCAAGTGCTGCACATCGCCGGCAGCGAAATGAACAGCCTGCACCAGCAACTCTCCGGCGCCGGTCATGCGGTGCTGCTCACCGATGCGCGTGGGGTGATCCTCAACTGTGTCACCGCGCCGTCCGAGCGCAAGATCTTCGAGCGCGCCGGCTTATGGCTGGGCGCTGACTGGAGCGAAGCCTGCGAAGGCACCAACGGTATCGGCACCTGCCTGGTGGAACGGCAGTCGTTGACGATCCACCGTGACGAGCATTTTCGCGGCCGTCATACCGGGCTGACCTGTTCGGCCAGCCCGGTGTTCGACCCTCATGGTGAATTGCTGGCGGTGCTGGATGTGTCCTCGGCCCGCGAAGCCGTGTCGCGCCAGAGCCAGTTCCACACCATGGCGCTGGTGAACCTGTCGGGCAAGATGATCGAAAGTTGCTATTTCCTGCGCCACTTCGAACACCACTGGCTGTTGCGTTTCCACCTGCAGGCCGAGTCGGTCGGGTTGTTCAGCGAAGGCTTGCTGGCGTTTGATGGCGAAGGGCGCATTTGTGCGGTCAACCAGAGCGCTCTGAACCTGTTGGGGCAGCTACGCGGCGGCTTGGTAGGCCAGCCGGTGGAGGCATTTTTCGACTGCTCCCTGGATCAGTTGCTGGGGCGGGCCAGCGCGAATGCCACGGCCAGTTGGCCGCTGCGCACCCGCGATGGCCGGCTTTTGTTTGCAGCGCTGCGAGGCCAGCCGCGCAGTGTGCCGGTACCCATCATCAAGCCGCAGGCGCCACGGCCTTTGGGTATCTGCGTGGGCGACCCGGCGTTGCAAAATGAGCTACGCAAGGCCTCGCGAGTGTTCGAGCGCGACGTGCCCTTGCTGATCAACGGCGAAACCGGCTGCGGTAAAGAAGCCTTCGCCAAGGCTGTGCACCAGGGCAGCCAGCGGGGCGATAAGGCCTTTGTTGCGCTGAACTGTGCGGCGATTCCAGAAAACCTGATCGAGAGCGAATTGTTTGGCTATCGCGCCGGCAGTTTCACCGGCGCCCTTAAAGAAGGCATGCGCGGCAAACTGCAACAGGCCGACGGCGGCACGCTGTTTCTCGACGAAATCGGCGACATGCCCCTGGCGTTGCAAACCCGCCTGTTACGGGTGCTGGAGGATCGCCTGGTGGTGCCTATCGGCGGCGAACCTCAAGCGGTGAACGTGCGCATCATCAGCGCCACGCACCGAAATTTGCTGGAGCGCGTGGCCGATGGCAGCTTTCGCGAAGACCTGTATTACCGCTTGAACGGCTTGGAAGTGGCCCTGCCGCCGTTGCGCGAACGCAGTGACAAGTCGCAACTGTTGGACTTCCTCCTGGCCCAGGAAGCGGGCCCCGAGCAAGTGATGCTGGACGAACCTGCGCGCCAGGCCTTGTTAGCATTCCAATGGCCCGGCAACCTGCGGCAGTTGCGTACGGTGTTGCGCACGGTAGTGGCGCTCTGTGAGGGCGGGCGAGTCGGTCTTGAAGACTTGCCGGCACTGATTCGCCAAGCGCAGCCGCAAGGGGCGAGGGTGGATGCGCCGTGCGTCTCGCCGCTGGAGAACGCCGAGCGCCAGGCATTGCTCAACGCGCTGGCGCAGCAGCGCTGGCATATGAGCCATGTGGCTGAACAGTTGGGGGTCAGTCGCAATACGCTGTACCGCAAGTTACGCAAGCATGGCATTTCACGGGGCGCCATGCAGTAAGTGGCGCTGTCGGAGTAACCTGGTTATTGCGAACTGCTCGTTTTTTGCCTCACGCGCTACCTTGAAAGGCGCTGAGCTTAAAAACGCCGGCAGCACGGTTTAAGAGCTCCCTTGTGCCGGATCCTACCGGCGAGCGTTTCGTGCTCAGCTAAAGCGTGCGAACTTTCCCACCCTACGCTAACCTGCCTCGATGTTTACGAGGTCGACTATGCACATTCATATTCTGGGTATCTGCGGTACGTTCATGGGTTCGATGGCGGTTCTGGCCAAAGAGCTGGGCCATCACGTAACAGGCTCCGATGCCAATGTTTATCCACCCATGAGCACGCAGCTACAGGCGCAAGGGATTGAGCTGATCCAAGGTTACGACCCTTCGCAATTCGACCCGGTGCCGGACCTGGTCGTCATCGGCAACGCCATGTCTCGCGGCAACCCGGCGGTGGAATACGTACTGAACAAAGGCTTGCCTTACGTCTCCGGCCCCCAGTGGCTGGCGGACCATGTGCTGCAGGGCCGTTGGGTCCTGGCAGTGGCGGGCACTCACGGCAAGACCACCACCAGCAGCATGCTGGCCTGGGTGCTGGAGCATGCAGGCATGAGTCCGGGTTTCCTGATTGGCGGTGTGCCGCAGAACTTCTCGGTATCGGCGCGCCTGGGCCAGACCCCGTTTTTTGTGATCGAGGCCGATGAATACGACAGCGCCTTTTTCGACAAGCGCTCCAAGTTCGTCCATTACCGCCCACGCACAGCGATCCTGAATAACCTTGAGTTCGATCACGCGGATATCTTCCCCGATCTGCCGGCGATTGAGCGCCAGTTCCACCACTTGGTGCGCACTATCCCAAGTGAGGGCCTTGTCATTCATCCCACCACCGAGCCTGCGTTGCAGCGTGTGATCGACATGGGCTGCTGGACCCCGGTGCAAACTACCGGCGCGGACGGGCAGTGGCAGGCGAGGTTGCTCAGCGAAGACGGTTCGCGGTTTGAAGTGCTGTTCGAAGGCCAGCCCCAAGGCATCGTCGATTGGGGCATGACCGGCCAACACAACGTGGCCAACGCTTTGGTGAGCCTGGCTGCCGCTCGGCATGTTGGCGTGGTGCCAGCCATGGGCATTGCCGCCTTGAGCGCGTTCAAGAGTGTGAAGCGGCGCATGGAGAAAGTCGCTGAAGTAAATGGAATTACCATCTACGACGACTTTGCCCACCACCCGACCGCAATTGCCACAACCCTGGATGGCCTGCGCAAGCGCGTCGGCGATGCGCAGATCATTGCCATCGTCGAGCCGCGCTCCAACTCCATGAAGCTGGGCGCGCACCGTGATGGCCTGCCCGAGAGCGTCAACGATGCCGACCAGGTGGTGTGGTATGCGCCGGCCAACCTCGGCTGGGATTTGCCCGCGATTGCTGCGCTATGCACCGTGCCCTCCACAGTCTGCGATTCGTTGGAAGGCATCATTGAGCATGTGAAATCCTTGGCCCAGCCCGGCACCCACGTGGTGGTCATGAGCAACGGCGGCTTTGGCGGCCTGCACGGCAAGCTGGCCGAGGCACTGAAATGAGCGGGCCGGAACGCATCACCCTGGCGATGACCGGCGCATCCGGTGCGCCCTATGGCCTGCGCCTGCTCGATTGCCTGGTGCGTGAAGACCGTGAGGTGCATTTTCTGATCTCCAAGGCGGCGCAATTGGTGCTGGCGACTGAGACCGATGTCGCGCTGCCTTCCAAGGTGCAGATGATGCAGGCATTCCTCACCGAGTACACCGGCGCAGCGGCGGGGCAGATCAAGGTTTACGGCAAAGAGGACTGGATGTCGCCGGTAGCCTCAGGCTCCGGTGCGCCAGCGGCGATGGTGGTGGTGCCGTGTTCCACCGGCACCTTGTCGGCGATTGCCACAGGCGCCTGCAACAACCTGATCGAAAGGGCGGCGGATGTGACCTTGAAGGAGCGCCGCCAGTTGATCCTGGTGCCGCGCGAAGCGCCGTATTCGAGCATTCACCTGGAGCACATGCTCAAGTTGTCGAACATGGGCGTGACCATCCTGCCCGCGTCGCCTGGTTTCTATCACCATCCACAGACCATCGATGACCTGGTGGACTTTGTGGTGGCGCGCATTCTCAACCTGTTGAACATTCCCCAGGACATGCTGCCGCGTTGGGGCGAGCACCATCTGGGCGGCGATGAATAAAGCACTGCTGCTGTTGATGGCGCTGCAACTCACCGGCTGTGCCACAGCGCGTACTCTGGATGCCGCGCAACCGGGCGCCCCGGTGGTGTATGCCGGCACACGCCTGGATCTGTACGCGATCAATGGCGGCTGCTGCGCCAAGGACCGCTTTGGTGCCGAGGCCCCGAGCTATCCCCATCTCGACCTGCCGGCCAGCGCGTTGCTCGATACCTTATTGTTGCCACTGTCGGTGTTGACGGTGCTGGGGGTTGGCTTCAACGCCACGGGCGGACTGTAAGATAAGGGCTACCTGGGTGGATCGTTCCCACGCTCCGCGTGGGAATGCAGTCGGGGACGCTCCGCGTCCCAAGCATGACGCAGAGCGTCATAACCGGCGTTCCCACGCAGAGCGTGGGAACGATCATCAGTACAAGCGCTGCATCATTACTTACCGAGCTTGCGCAACTCGTCCGATTCCACCACCCGCACGCCATCCTGTTCTTCCAGCGCCAGGCGCCACATGGCGCGGGCCAGTTCGCAGACTTCAATACCGTGGTACTTACCGGGAATCAGCCGTGACAGCGGCCCGGCCAACTGCTCGGCCAGGCGCGGTTCCAACCGCTCCCCCAGCAGCAGCGATGGACGTACGATGGTCAACTGCGGCCAGTCTTGCGCTCTCAGCGCCAGTTCCATTTCCCCCTTGACCCGGTTGTAGAACACCGAGGATTTCGGGTCGGCGCCAATCGCACTGATCACGATCAGATGCCGCGCGCCCAGTTCCCGTGCGCGCTTGGCGAAGGCCACCACCATGTCCAGGTCGACCGCACGGAACGCCGCTTCCGAGCCGGCCTTTTTGATCGTGGTGCCCAGGCAGCAGAAGGCAATATCCACGCGGCCGCTCAGTTGCGGCAGGAACACCGCCGGGTCGCCCACCGGGTTTTCCAGGCGTGGATGTTCAGCCAATGGTTTGCGGCTCGGTGCCAGCACGCGGGTCACGGTGGGTTCGTTGAGCAGGCGGTCGAGCAGGTGTTCGCCAGTGAGGCCGGAAGCCCCGGCCAGCAAGATATGCTGCGGTGTCAGGTACATGGTGTTTCCCCCTTGTTACACGTTACAGCTTAGTTGCCTTTGGCTTCCTTGCTATTCATTGAGACGCTTTCGAGCGCCTTTCGTGCCTGCTGTTTACGTAATAATTGCCAATGGGCGATCACGCCTTTAGGGGCCCAGATCTGCGGTTCGGAGGCTTCGAAGTTGTCCGCCTGTTCGCGTTCGGCCACGTGCAGTTGCGCCAGTTTGAAGGCGTGTTGCAAATCATCCGTCTGGTTGAAAGCTTGTGCGAAAAGGGCATCACCGAAGTAGGTGAAGTCTGCTTCTTCCGAGCAGCCGAATGACACGCGGTCTGCACGGGAGGCGGTCATGATCAGGGTGCGCTCATCTTTGAGCGCCGGTATGAAACCGCCGGAGTAACACGCGGAGATCACGATGACCTTGTCGCGGTTTTTCAGCGGTGCGAGCACGGCGGCCAGCTCGTCGGCGGGCAGGTCGGCCAGTTCCATGCGCGGTTGGTCGAGCACCAGCTCATGCTCATGGGTGCCATGGCTGGTCATGTAAATGAACACCAGGTCTTCCGGTCCGGTCCGTTCGGCCAGGGTTTGCACCGAGCGGCGCAGGCTTTCGCGGGTGGCCAGGGGGCGGTCGGCGATATGGTCGCGGTGGTTGACCAGGCGCACCTGCCCGCGCGCGCCGAAGCGGGTGGCGAGCAGGTTGCTGACGTAATCGGCCTCGCGCAGGAACACGCTTTGCTTGCCGTCGCCCGCCAGCACCAACGTGTATAGCTCGACGGCCGGAGTGGACGCGGGCACTGTCGCCAGGGCGTCATCGAGCAAGCGGCCTTGAGCCAGTATGCCGGTCTCCAGAGGGTCCGGCAGCAGCTTGCCCTCGGCGTCGCGCACGCGCAGGCCGTTGACCCAGGTGCCGGACTGCACGGTGCCGTCGGTGAGTACCAGGGTGCCACGGCCTTGATAGTTGTCGCTGTCGAAGCCACCGATATAGAAACTGCCATCGGTGAGGTTCAGGCGCCCTTCGCCGGTAAAGCGCCAGTCACTGAACTGGCCGACATAGTGGCTGCCATCGACCCCGATCAATTCGCCTTTGCCGGTCAGCGCGCCTTCCTTGAACTGGCCGATCCACACATCACCGTCGGCGTTCTCGTAGCGGCCTTTACCGTTGAGCTGGTTCTGCTTGAATTGGCCGACATAGATATCGCCTTCGGCGCTATTGAAAGTGCCATTGCCTTCCAGTTGTCCATCGACAAAGCGGCCGCTGAACTGGTTGCCGCTGTCGTCATTGCGCTGGCCTTCGCCATTGGGCTTGCCGTGGGCGAACTGGCCCTGGTACTGACTGCCGTCGGCCAGTTCCAGGCGGCCGAGGCCTGAGTACTGGTCGTCCTGGAATTCGCCGCGATAAGTCATCTGCCCTTCTTTGAGGGTGCCTTCGCCGTTGCGTCGGCCGTTCTTGAAACCGCCCACGTAGCTGCTGCCCGAGGTGGTCAGGCTACCCTGGCCGTCAAACAGGCCCTGCTTGAATTCACCTTTATAGACTTCGCCATTGCTGCCATGCCATTCGCCCTGGCCGTGCCACTGGCCTTTGTCGAACTGGCCGGCGTACCAACTGCCATTGGGGTAGTCCACACGGCCTTGGCCTTGCAGCAAACCGTTGACCACATCGCCACGGTAGCGGCCGCCATCGGGCAAGCGCGCATCGGGCGGCAACAGCGATTCGCCGTCTCCGCAAGCGGTGAGCAACAGGGCAAGGGCAAGGGGAGCGAGTGGGCGCATAGCGGGATCCGGATAATTGAGCGCCGAGTATGCCGTAGCCGGGGTGCCGAACCTAGTGGTCTATGCGCAGGATCCATCACCTGTAGAAGCGGGCTTGCCCGCGAAAACTCACAGGCGCCGCATTTGTTCAGCAAGCACGCGTTATCGCTGACGACCTTCGCGAGCAAGCTCGCTCCTACAGTGGGGGTGTGGCGATCATACGAAGCAGAGTGACAGCGACTCGGCAATATAGGCCGGCTTCTCCTGACCTTCGATTTCCAGGGTGGCGGTGGCCTTGAACAGCCATTGGCCCGGTTTTTTCTCGGTGACGTCAGTGAGGGTGACGTTCAGCCGCACCTTGGAGTTTACTTTCACCGGCTGGATAAAGCGCACGCTGTCCAGGCCGTAGTTGACGGCCATCTTCAAGCCTTCGGGCATGATCAGGATGTCTTCCATCAGCTTGGGCATCAGCGACAGTGACAGGAACCCGTGGGCGATGGTGCTGCCGAACGGGGTTTGCGCCGCCTTGACCGGGTCGACGTGGATGAACTGATGATCGCCCGTGGCTTCCGCGAACAGGTTGATACGCGCCTGGTCGATGGTGAGCCATTCGGAACGTCCCAGCTCCTTGCCGACGTAATCTTTGAGCTGCGCTACGGGTACATAGGGCATTGCGTCTCTCCTTGGTTCATCACTTACGTGCCCGTTGATAAGGGGCGTTTTTATGGGTTACAGAGAACCAATGTAGATCATCATGGGCAATCAGCCTGGTCAACCCAACATGCTTTTGGCGAATGCCGGAGCATAGGGCGGGCATGCTTATAATGCGCGCGAGTTTTGAGGGGGGAGAGCGGGATGCTGTTACGTGGCCTGACCTGGCTGGTGCTGTTTCAAATGATCGGCACCGCGATCAATCATTTGCTGGTGCCGGTACTGCCGGGGCCGATCATCGGCTTGTTGCTGATGCTGGGCTTTCTGGTCTGGCGCGGTGAAGTCGGCGAGCCCCTGAGCCTGGCGGCCGGCAGCCTGTTGCGTTACCTGCCGCTGCTGCTGGTGCCGCCGGCCGTGGGAGTGATGGTGTATGCCAAGGACATCGTGGCGGATTTCTGGGCCATCGTCGGGGCGTTGGTGTTGTCGCTGGTGATCGCCATGGGCTTTGTCGGTGTGCTGATGCAGCAGATGGTCAAGCGCAAGGAGAAGGACCAATGATCCTCGACTGGCAGGGCGCCTGGACGGCGGTCATTCATCACCCGCTGTTCGGTATCGGTATCACCCTGGGTGCCTATCAACTGGTGCTGGCGGGGTTCGAGAAAACCCGCTGGATCTTCCTGCAGCCGGTGCTGGTGTCGATGCTGCTGGTGATCGGCGTGCTGCTCACCTGCGGGCTGAGCTACGCCGAATACCGCAAGAGCACCGAGATCATGGGCATCCTGCTGGGGCCTGCGACCGTGGCCCTGGCGGTGCCGCTTTATCTGAACCTGCGACGGATTCGCCAATTGTTCTGGCCGATATTTACTACGCTGGTGGTAGGCGGGGTATTGGCCACCGGCCTTTGTGTGGCGTTGGGATGGTGGTTCGGGGCCGAGCACAGGGTGCTGATGACCATGGCGCCCAAGTCGGTCACCTCGCCGATTGCCATGCTGGTGGCCGAGCAGATCGGCGGCGTAGCGGCCTTGGCGGCGGTGTTTGTGTTGATCACTGGGGTGGTCGGCGCGATGATCGGTCCAGCGCTCTTGTCGCGCCTGGGTGTACGCAGCCCCGAAGCGCGCGGCATGGCCCTGGGCATGACCGCCCACGCCGTCGGCACCTCGGTGGCCCTGCAGGAAAGCGAAGAATGCGGCGCCTTCGCGGCGCTCGCCATGAGTTTGATGGGCGTGGCCACGGCGGTGTTCCTGCCGTTGGCGGTGTCGGTCATTGTTTAACCCAGGTTTTAAGGAAACCGTTATGAGTCTGGCGCTATTCCCCCTCAACACTGTGCTGTTCCCGGGCTGCACCCTCGACTTGCAGATATTTGAGGCGCGCTACCTGGACATGATCGGCCGTTGCATGAAAAAGGGCGAAGGCTTTGGTGTGGTGTGCATCCTGGATGGCTCGGAAGTGGGCACGGCCCCTGACGGTTATGCGCTTGTCGGTTGTGAAGCGCTGATTCGTGACTTCAAACAGCAGGACAACGGCCTGCTGGGCATTCGCGTCGAAGGTGGCCGTCGTTTCCGCGTGCGTGAGGCCGGCGTGCAGAAAGACCAGTTGCTGGTGGCCGATGTGCAATGGCTGCAAGAATTGCCGGACCAGCCGCTGGGCGAAGAGGACGCCGACTTGCTGGCGTTGCTTGAGGCCTTGGCCGAACACCCGATGGTGGCCTCGCTGGACATGGGCGGCCAGGCCGAAGGCCAGCAAGCCCTGAGCAATCAGTTGGCCTATCTGCTTCCATTTAGCGAGGCCGACAAGATTGACTTGCTGCAACTGGACGACCCAGGGCAACGCCTGGATGCGATCCAACTGTTGCTCGATGAATTGCAGGGCGAGCTGTTCACCTGATGTTCGGATTTGCCTGACAGAGCTTTCAGACTTTGCTCGGTCGCCTCCACTGCGCCGCCTGCACTATTTTCCGATCGCACAACAATGATCGGAGATAACCATGATTCGGCTGACCCCCTCGGAACAAGTCGCGTGGGACGCTTATTTTGTCAGCGTGACCACGCAATTACTCCAGCAGGAAGCCACGCGTGGCGCGGAGTACATCACCGAGCGCGCCGCCGAAATGGCCGATGAAATGCTGCTGGAGCGCCGCGAGCGTTACGCTGAACGGCGCAGCGCCTCCGTGGACTGGATCGGCCCGGCCAAGGGTCAATAGGCGTACCTGAGCAGTGCGTGGGGCGTACCGGTAAAGGCGATGAAACCGAGCACGGCCACCACGGCGGGCAGCACCAGCCACCAGGCTTTTTGCGACATGGCTGGCAATGGGCTGCGGTGCTCGATTGCCGTCAGGCTGAACGCACACACGGTCATTGCCAGCAAGGTGCCGGCCAGGATGTCCGTGGGCCAATGGGCGCCCAGGTACACCCGCGACAAGGCAATGAACGCCGCGGGAATGCAGCCCAGCAGCATCCAGGTCAGGCGCAGCCGCGTAGGTTGGCCGCGACCGGCCAATACCGCGAGCGCCAGGAAGAAGGCAAAGGCCCCGGAGGCATGGCCGCTGGGCATGCTGAAGCTGGTCAGCGGGTCCGTTAGGATTTCCGGGCGGCCACGGGCGAAAAACAGCTTGGTGCCGGTGTTGATCACTGCCGCGCCAGCGAGGGTGGCGCCGACAAATACGGCGTGGCGCCACTGCCGTGCCAACAGCAACAGGCCAGTGAACACGGCGCTGGCGAAAAACATCTTCTTGAACTCACCCAGTTGGGTGACCCGCACCATCACCTCGTCCAGCCACGGGCTGCGATGTTCCTGCACCAGTGCGCTCAGGCCCTGGTCGAAGTCATTGAGATGGGGGTAGCCGATAAACAGCGCGATCAACAACACCAGGCTGGCGCAACCAATCCACAAGGTGGTGCGCCGATGCCCGCGCCAACTGCTGTTCAAACTCATCCCCAGCAGTACCGCCAGGCACGCCGCGATAATCGCCGCTTCCGGCCAGAAGCCTTCCGGCAAGGGCAGACGGAACGCGGCGCCGGCAGCCCAGCCCGGCAGCAGATAGGCCACGGTCCAACCCGCTGCGGCAATGATGCTCACAGCGGCAAAGCGCGGGAAGGGCATGTCGCACATGCCGGCGACCATGGGCAGCATGGGACGCAATGGGCCGATGAAGCGCCCGACCAACAAGCTGGCGATTCCGTACTTGTGGAAGTAGGTTTCTGCACCGTTCATCCATTCAGGATGCTGGCGCAGGCCGGGCAGGCGCCGAATGTTCTGATGGAAATGGCGGCCCAGGTAATAGGAAACGCCGTCGCCCAATAAGCCGCCGAGGAAGCCCAGCAGCAGGGTTTCACTCAGCGACAGCGCACCGCTGCCAGCCAACGCGGCGATTGCAAACAGCAATACCGTGCCTGGCACGATCAACCCGGCAATCGCCAGGCATTCCACACACGCGACAATAAACACCGCCGCTGCCAGCCATTGTGGGTTGAGGGTCAACCAGCCGGTGATGCTATCGAGCCATTGGCCCATACAATCCACTCCATGCATACAAAACAGAATTTGAGACGGTGAAATTCAACTGTGGGAGCTGGCTTGCCGGCGATGGCTGCGGCATGGCCAGCATTGAAGTTGCCTGACACACCGCTATCGCAGGCAAGCCAGCTCCCACATGGGATGTGTCGCGCGTTAAATCAAAAAATAATCCCGGCCTTCGACCTGCCCCCGACGCAGCGGGTTCCGCGTGCAATAAGGCGCATAGCCAGCATCGACGAAACGGTACATCAAGTGCTCATCGCGCCCAGTGGGAATGCCCAGGCGCGTGGTCTGGATAATCTGCGTGGGCACCTGGCCCACGTCTTCGACATACAGCAGTTCCTGATCGAAGCGCTTGGCATCCCACATCGGCACTTTCAGGCCCAGTGCCTTGCACAGCAGCGTCTGGCCTGCACACAGCTTCTGCGAGGGGCGTGGGCTGCCGTCGGGGTTGGGGTTGTTCAACAGCATCTGCGCCAGGCTCGCCGCCCCGGAAATTTCGTCGACCCAGGGATAGGCCGATTTGATCAGCACGGCATTGCCCGGGCCGTGGGCGCTGAAGTTCAACGAATCACCGCCACGGGCGTAGTACATGTAGATATGGCCACCACCCAGAAACAAAGCCTTACGCTTTTCTGTGTAGCCGAGTGAGGCGTGGCTGCCTTTTTCGGCCACGTAATAGGCTTCGGTTTCAATAATTCGCGCCGAAAGCCAGAGATCGCCCACACGATGACGAATGACTTTTCCGAGTAATTCACGCGCAAGCAGTTGGGCATCGCGGTCGAAGAAGCTATCGGGCAGCGGGCTGGCGGGGAGCAGCGGGGGAAAGTCGGGCATGGCGGTCAAGGGTTGATACGGCTAAATGTGACCGAATCATAACAACTCTCACCTTAATTACGGCTGAACCTGGGGTTTTTACAGTTCATTTCGACCATCCGCCCCTCACCGCTGTCAGTCGGGCGGCGTCACAGCTATAATCTGCCGCTTTCCTCTTTGCCAAGACTCCCTGACCATGACTGAGTCCGTTCTTGACTACATGACCCGCCTGGGTCGCGCTGCCCGGCAGGCCTCGCGGTTGATCGCCCGTGCGAGCACCGCGCAGAAGAACCGTGCGCTGCTGGCGGCTGCCGATGCTCTGGATGCTTCGCGCTCCGAGTTGACCGCCGCCAACGAGCTGGACCTGGCCAATGGGCGCGCTAACGGCCTGGAGCCAGCCCTGCTGGACCGCCTGGCGCTGACCCCGGCACGTATCGACGACATGATCGAAGGCCTGCGTCAGGTGGCCAAGCTGCCTGACCCCATCGGTGAAATTCGCGACATGCGTTACCTGCCGTCCGGCATCCAGGTGGGCAAGATGCGCGTGCCCCTGGGCGTGATCGGCATCATCTATGAGTCGCGTCCGAACGTGACCATCGACGCCGCGAGCCTGTGCCTCAAGTCTGGCAACGCCACTATCCTGCGTGGCGGTTCCGAAGCGATCAATTCCAACCGCGCCATCGCCGCCTGCATCCAGCAGGGCCTGGCCGTGGCCGAGTTGCCGGCTGAAGTGGTGCAAGTAGTGGAAACCACCGACCGTGCTGCCGTGGGCGCGCTGATCACCATGCCGGAATTCGTCGACGTGATCGTGCCGCGGGGTGGCAAGAGCCTGATCGAGCGCGTCAGCCGTGATGCCAAGGTGCCAGTTATCAAGCACCTGGACGGCGTCTGCCATGTGTTCATCGACATCGCCGCCGACCTCGACAAGGCGATTCGCATTGCCGACAACGCCAAGACCCACCGCTACGCGCCGTGCAACACCATGGAAACCCTGCTGGTGCACGCTGGCATTGCCGAGCGTGTGCTGCCGCCGCTGGCCGCCATCTACCGTGACAAGTCGGTAGAGCTGCGCGGTTGCGAGCGCACCCGTGCGCTGCTGGGTGCGGACGTCATCGAGGCGACCGAGCAGGACTGGTACACCGAGTACACGGCCCCGATCCTGTCGATCCGCATCGTCGACGATCTGGACCAGGCCATCGAACACATCAATACCTATGGCTCCAAGCACACCGACGCCATCGTTTCCGAGCATTTCAGCGATGCTCGGCGTTTCCTCAACGAAGTGGATTCCGCTTCGGTGATGGTCAACGCCTCGACGCGTTTTGCCGACGGCTTCGAGTACGGCCTGGGGGCTGAGATCGGTATTTCCACCGACAAGCTCCACGCACGCGGCCCGGTGGGCCTCGAAGGGCTGACCAGTGAGAAGTACGTGGTGTTTGGCGACGGTCATGTGCGCACTTGATGACTAAACGCATCGGGCTGCTCGGCGGTACTTTCGACCCCGTGCACATCGGCCATTTGCGCAGTGCCCTCGAAGTTGCGGATGCCCTTGCGCTGGATGAGCTGCGCCTGCTGCCCAATTTCCGGCCGCCCCATCGCGACACGCCGCAGGTGGCCGCCGAGCAACGCCTGGAAATGGTGCGTGTTGCCGTGGAAGGTATATCGCCGCTGGTGGTGGACGATCGCGAACTCAAGCGCGATAAACCGTCCTACACTATCGACACCCTGGAGCTGATGCGCGCCGAATTGGCCGCGGATGACCCACTGTTTCTGCTTTTGGGCTGGGACGCATTTTGCGGCCTGCCCTCTTGGCACCGCTGGGAGGAACTCCTCCAGCATTGCCACATCCTGGTTTTGCAACGCCCGGATGCCGACAGCGAACCGCCGGATGCCTTGCGCAACCTGCTGGCCGCGCGGTCGGTAAGTGACCCCTTGGCCCTGACCGGGCCGAACGGGAATATTGCATTCGTCTGGCAGACCCCGCTTGCGGTGTCCGCCACCCAGATCCGTCAACTGCTGGCCAGCGGGAAGTCGGTACGTTTCCTGGTGCCTGACGCGGTCCTGGCCTACATCGATGCGCACGGGCTTTACCGTGCGTCGAACTGAAAAGGCGCGCTTGAACGCACGAACCGTGCAGCAAGCGCCCGAACATACGAGCAAAACGAGTTTTATATGACGAACAAAGACGTAAGCAAAGTTAAGCGCAAAGGCACCTTCAAAAGCGCGCCGCTGCCGGTTGAAGCCCATGTCGGCCCGGAATTGGCTGGCGAAGAGCTGGTGAAAGTCGCCGTGGCTGCCCTGGAAGACGTTAAAGCCCAGGACATCCAGGTGCTGGACGTGCGCGACAAGCAGAGCATCACCGACTTCATGATCATCGCCACCGGTACCTCCAACCGCCAGATCGGCGCGATGCTGGACAAGGTTCGCGAAGCCGTCAAAGCCCAGGGCGTCAAGCCACTGGGTGAAGAAGGCAAGGGCGACAGCGACTGGGTGTTGCTGGACATGGACGATGTGATCGTTCACATGATGACTTCCAACGCTCGCCAGTTCTACGACCTGGAGCGTCTGTGGAAAGGCGCCGAGCAAAGCCGTGCCGCCGATGGCAAGCACCACAGCCCGGAAGTGGGCCACGCGCACTTCGACAAGCTCAACAAAGACCAGGAATAAGGAACGGCTGTGCGCCTGCGTCTGATCGCTGTCGGTTCACGCATGCCCAAGTGGGTGGAAGAAGGCTGGCACGAATATGCCAAGCGTCTGCCCGCTGAGCTGTCGCTTGAGCTGGTGGAAATACCGCTCAATACCCGGGGCAAGAACGCCGACGTGGCGCGCTTTATCCGTCAGGAAGGCGAAGCCATGCTGGCCAAGGTCGGCCCCAATGAGCGCATCGTCACCCTTGAAGTGCACGGCAAGCCCTGGAGCACCGAGCAACTGGCGGTGGAACTGGATCGCTGGCGCCTGGATTCGCGCACGGTCAATTTCATGGTCGGCGGCCCGGAAGGGCTGGCGCCGGAAGTCTGTGCGCGGGCCGATCAGCGCTGGTCGCTGTCGGCGCTGACGTTGCCGCACCCGTTGGTAAGGATTCTGATCGGTGAACAGCTGTATCGCGCCTGGACAGTTCTGTCCGGGCACCCTTACCACAAATAGTCTGCGCCGCCCCCGATGACCCAGCCGATCCGCATCAAGGACCACGAGAAAGACGCACGTCTGGTACGCGCGCGGGTGGTGTTCGGTGCTGTCTTGGTGGTGGTGCTGATGTGCGTGCTGATTGCGCGGCTGTATTTCCTCCAGGTGATCCAGTACGACTATCACTCCACGCTGTCGGAAAACAACCGGGTGCATGTGCAGCCGATTCCCCCGACCCGTGGGCTGATTTTCGACCGCAATGGCGTAGTGGTTGCCGATAACCGGCCCAGCTTCAGCCTGAGCATGACCCGTGAACGCTCCGGCGACTGGAAGCAGGTCCTGGATGTCATCGTCGAGGTGCTGCAACTGACGCCGGAAGACCGGGCCGTCTTCGAGAAGCGCATGCGGCAGGGGCGCCGGCCGTTCGAGCCGGTGCCGATCCTGTTCGAGCTGACCGAAGAGCAGATCGCCCGTATTGCGGTGAACCAGTTCCGCCTGCCGGGTGTGGAAGTGGTGGCGCAGTTGGTGCGGCATTACCCGCAAGGGCCGCACTTTGCCCACTCCGTTGGCTACATGGGGCGGATCAACGAGAAAGAGCTGAAAACCCTCGACCCGATCAACTACAGCGGCACCCATCACATCGGCAAAACCGGTATCGAGCGCTTCTACGAGGCCGAGTTGCATGGCCAGGTAGGTAACGAGGAAGTCGAGACCAATGCGCGTGGTCGCGTATTGCGCGTGCTCAAGCGCACCGATCCGGTGCCTGGCAAGGACATTGTCCTGAGTCTGGACATCAAGTTGCAGGAAGCTGCCGAGATGGCCCTGGGCGGTCGGCGGGGTGCCGTAGTGGCGCTGGACCCGAAGACTGGCGAAGTGCTGGCGATGGTCAGCCAGCCCAGCTTCGACCCCAACCCGTTTGTGACTGGCATCAGCTTCAAGGCCTACGCAGAGCTGCGTGATTCCATCGACCGGCCACTGTTCAACCGTGTGTTGCGCGGCCTGTACCCACCGGGCTCGACCATCAAGCCGGCGGTGGCGATTGCCGGCCTGGATGCTGGCGTGGTCACGGCCTCAAGCCGGGTGTACGACCCTGGCTACTACATGCTGCCCAACTACGATCACAAGTACCGTAACTGGAACCGCTCCGGTGACGGCTATGTCGACCTAGACACCGCGATCATGCGCTCCAACGACACCTATTTTTACGACCTGGCCCATAAACTGGGAATTGATCGGCTGTCTGCCTACATGGGCAAGTTCGGCCTCGGTCAGAAAGTCTCCCTGGACATGTTCGAAGAATCCCCCGGCCTGATGCCGTCGCGGGAGTGGAAGCGTGCGACCCGCCGCCAGGCGTGGTTCCCCGGCGAAACCCTGATCCTGGGTATCGGCCAGGGCTATATGCAGGCCACTCCGCTGCAACTGGCCCAGGCCACGGCGCTGGTGGCGAACAAAGGCGTGTGGAACCGACCGCATCTGGCCAGGACCATCGAAGGCGAAAAGCCGGTGGACGACAATCCGATTCCTGACATTGTGCTGCGTGACCCGTCCGATTGGGCCAAGGTCAACCACGGCATGCAGCAGGTGATGCACGGCGCTCGCGGCACTGCGCGCAAAGCGGCAATTGGCGCTCAATACCGCATTGCCGGCAAAAGTGGTACCGCCCAAGTGGTCGCGATCAAACAAGGCGAAAAGTATGACCGCTCCAAGGTGCAGGAGCGCCACCGCGACCACGCCTTGTTTGTCGGCTTTGCCCCGGCGGAAGACCCGAAGATCGTAGTGGCAGTGATGGTCGAGAACGGCGAGTCCGGCTCCGGCGTCGCGGCCCCAGTGGTACGCCAGGTGATGGACGCCTGGCTGCTGGCCGACGATGGCCGGCTCAAGCCCGAGTATGGCGGCCCCCCTTCAAGCCCCGAGGTTACGGCCCGTGAAGAGTAATTTTGACCGCATCCTCTCCAGCGAAGATGTGATGCGTCGCCGTGCGACGTTGCTGCAACGCATGCACATTGATGGCCCCCTTCTGATCCTGCTGCTGACCCTGGCGGCCGGCAGCCTTTTTGTACTGTATTCGGCCAGCGGCAAGAACTGGGACCTGCTGATCAAGCAGGCGTCCTCGTTTGGCCTGGGCCTGCTGTCGATGGTGGTGATCGCCCAACTGGAGCCGCGTTTCATGGCGCGCTGGGTGCCCTTGGGGTATGTCGCCGGCGTGTTGTTGCTGGTGGTGGTGGACGTCATGGGCCACAACGCCATGGGCGCCACACGCTGGATCAACATCCCCGGTGTGATTCGCTTCCAGCCGTCGGAATTCATGAAGATCCTGATGCCGGCCACTATTGCCTGGTACCTGTCCAAGCGCACCTTGCCGCCGCAGCTCAAGCACGTGGCGATCAGCCTGATCCTGATCGGTGTGCCCTTTGTGTTGATCGTGCGCCAGCCGGACCTTGGCACCTCGTTATTGATCCTCGCCGGTGGCGCGTTCGTATTGTTCATGGGCGGCCTGCGCTGGCGCTGGATCCTCAGCGTGCTGGCAGCCGCCGTGCCCGTGGCCGTGGCCATGTGGTTCTTCTTCATGCACGACTACCAGAAGCAACGGATCCTGACGTTCCTCGACCCGGAGAGCGACCCGCTGGGTACTGGCTGGAACATCATCCAATCCAAGGCGGCCATCGGTTCCGGCGGGGTATTTGGCAAGGGATGGTTGCTGGGCACCCAGTCTCACCTGGACTTCTTGCCCGAGAGCCACACCGACTTCATCATCGCGGTGATGGGCGAAGAGTTCGGCCTGGTGGGCATTTGCGCGTTGTTGCTGATTTATCTGCTGTTGATTGGTCGCGGCCTGGTGATCACTGCCCAGGCGCAGACGCTGTTCGGCAAATTGCTCGCCGGCAGCCTGACCATGACTTTTTTTGTTTATGTTTTCGTCAACATCGGTATGGTCAGTGGCCTGCTGCCGGTGGTTGGGGTGCCGTTGCCATTCATTAGCTACGGCGGAACTTCGCTGGTGACATTGCTGTCAGCGTTTGGGGTTTTGATGTCGATTCATACGCATCGCAAGTGGATCGCACAGGTTTGAATAAGGTGAAGATGTCAATGCAAGTAATGCGCGGCTGGGCGACTCGGCATGCGACCTGGATGGGCCTGATCGGGCTGCTGGGGGCAACGCAAGAGGCGCAGGCCGGTGACTACGATGGCTCTCCCCAGGTTGCCGAATTTGTCGGTGAGCTGACCCGCGACTACGGTTTTGCCGGTGAGCAACTGATGGGCGTGTTCCGCGAAGCCCAGAAAAAGCAGGCGATCCTCGACGCCATCTCCCGGCCCGCCGAACGCGTCAAGCAGTGGAAGGACTATCGCCCGATGTTCCTCACTGATGCGCGCATCGCCCGCGGCGTGGATTTCTGGCGCCAGCACGAGGCGGTACTGGCCCGCGCCGAGCAGGAGTACGGCGTGCCAGCCCAGGTGATCGTCTCGATCATCGGCATCGAAACCTTCTACGGGCGCAACACCGGCAGCTACCGAGTGATCGACGCCTTGTCGACACTGGGCTTCGATTACCCGCCCCGCGCCGAGTTCTTCCGCAAGGAACTGCGCGAATTCCTGTTGCTGGCCCGCGAAGAGCAGGTCGACCCGCTGAGCCTCAAGGGCTCCTACGCCGGGGCGATGGGCTTGCCGCAGTTCATGCCGAGCAGCTTTCGCGCCTATGCGGTGGATTTCGACGGTGACGGGCACATCAATATCTGGAGCAACCCCGACGATGCCATCGGCAGCGTGGCCAGCTACTTCAAGCGCCACGGTTGGGTCGCCGGCGAGCCGGTGGTTATCCGCGCCGATGTCACGGGCGAGCGCGCCGACGAGGGCCTGACCCAAGGTATCGAACCGGTCAAGACCGTCGGGGAGTTGCGAGCGCTGGGCTGGTCGAGTCAGAATGCGCCACGCGACGACATGCCGGTGACGGCATTCCGCCTGGAAGGCGCAAATGGCCCTGAATACTGGATGGGCCTGAAGAATTTCTACGCAATCACGCGTTATAACCGCAGTGTGATGTACGCCATGGCCGTGCATCAGCTGTCAGATGAGCTGGTTCAAGCACGGGGCAACAAGTAATGCGGGTATCGCCGTTCAAAAAACCGCTCAAGCTGGTGGCGTTCGCCGCGTTGTCCTTGTTGGTAGCCAGTTGCTCCACCACCCCTAACCGTGCGCCGGCCAAGAAGGCGGGCGGTGCGGTGGTACGTGCCCAGCCGGGCCTGGACATCAACCGCGCGCACAAAGACGGCGCGCCGTGGTGGGATGTGGATGTGTCGAAGATCCCGGACGCCACGCCGACCCTGCACACCGGCCCGTACAAGGCCAACCCCTATACCGTGCTGGGCAAGAATTACTTCCCGCTGCAGGAATCCAAGACTTACGTGCAGTCGGGCACCGCGTCCTGGTACGGCACCAAGTTCCATGGCCAGAACACCGCCAACGGCGAAGTGTATGACCTGTATGGCATGAGCGCGGCCCACAAGACCCTGCCGCTGCCCAGCTATGTGCGCGTGACCAACCTGGACAACAATCGCACCGTGATCCTGCGGGTCAATGATCGTGGGCCGTTCTATTCGGACCGGATCATCGACTTGTCCTACGCGGCCGCCAAGAAACTCGGTTATGCCGAAACCGGCACCGCACGGGTCAAGGTCGAAGGCATCGATCCGGCGCAGTATTGGGCCCAGCGTGGCAAACCCGCGCCGTTGATGCTCAACGAACCGCCAACCCCGCAACCGCAAGTGACGGCCTCCACCGGCAAGATCGAGCAATGGACCCCGCCACCTGCCCAGCATGCGCCTGATACCGTGGTGGTACCTCACGTGGCAGCGGGCGCCTCCATGGCCGGTGGGCAATACCTGCAGGTCGGCGCTTTCGCCAACCCGGATGCGGCAGAACTGTTAAGGTCCAAGCTCAGCGGCATGGTCAGCGCGCCGGTCTTCATCAGTTCCATCGTGCGTAACCAGCAAACCTTGCACCGTGTACGCATGGGCCCTATCGGCTCGCCGAGCGAAGTGGCACAAGTGCAGAACAGCGTGCGTCTGGCCAATCTGGGGCAACCCAGCGTGGTCACCGCAGAATAAGCAGTAACGGATTGATGGCTCAGACGCGCATGCGCGCTTGAACCCTGGTTGTTGGCTCGTTGAACAATAAAAACCCAGGGGCAAGGGGTGAGCGGGCAACCGAACACGTGACAGTCTGGAAGCGGGCTGTCTGAATAGTTTTGCCCGCGAGGGCAAGTTTCCATAAGCAATTTCGAGAGACGGATGAACATCACCACCTTAGCCAAACGTACGTGCCTGCTTATCTCGCTGATCATCACCCCAGCCGCCTGGGCGGTTGAAATGGTGCCGGCCTCCCCGCAACTGGCCGCCAAGTCGTGGGTCCTCATGGACGCCGCCAGTGGCAACGTGCTGGTCGAAAACGGCGGTGATGTACGCCTGCCGCCTGCCAGCCTGACCAAGCTGATGACTGCCTACATCGCGACCCTGGAAATCCGTCGCGGCCAGATCGGCGAAAACGACCCGGTTACCGTCAGCGAAAACGCCTGGCGTACCGGTGGTTCGCGGATGTTCATCAAGGTGGGTTCGCAAGTCACCGTGAGCGACCTGCTGCACGGCATCATCATCCAGTCCGGTAACGACGCCAGCGTCGCCCTGGCCGAGCACATCGCCGGCAGCGAAGACGCCTTCGCCGACATGATGAACAAAACCGCCGGTGAGCTGGGCATGACCAACAGCCACTTCATGAACCCGACCGGCCTGCCGAACCCAGAGCACTATTCGTCGGCTCATGACATGGCGATCCTGGCGCGCGCCATCATCCGCGTTGACCCGGTGCACTATGCGATCTACTCCCAGAAGGAATTCTTCTGGAACAACATCAAGCAGCCTAACCGCAACCTGTTGCTGTGGCGCGACAAGACCGTCGATGGCCTGAAGACCGGCCACACCGACGAAGCCGGCTACTGCATGGTGTCGTCCGCCGTACGTGATGGCCAGCGCCTGATCGCCGTGGTATTCGGCACCAACAGCGAGCAGGCCCGTGCGGCCGAGACGCAAAAACTGCTGACTTACGGCTTCCGCTTCTTCGAAACCCAGACCTTCTACCAGAAGGGTGCTGAGCTGGCGACCGCGCCGGTGTGGAAGGGCGCGACGTCGCAAGTCAAGGCCGGCCTGGCCGACGACCTGACCCTGACCATGCCTAAAGGCCAGCTGAAAAAGCTCGCCGCCAGCATGACCCTGAACCCGCAATTGGTTGCGCCAATCGCCAAGGGTGATGTGATCGGCAAGGTCGAAGTCAAGCTGGACGACAAGGTGGTGCACAGCGCCGACCTGATCGCGCTGGATGCTGTCGAGGAAGGTGGTATCTTCCGCCGCGTATGGGATAGCATCCGTCTATTCTTCTACGGCTTGTTCAACTGATTGTGTGCACCTGCAAAGCCCCGCGTTGATCCAACGCGGGGCTTTGCCCGTCGCCACGGCTTAGCGCTTACGAGGCTGTTCTGCCATGACCGATAAAGACGTAGAAGTAAAGGCGCCAAAGATCGAATTTCCTGTGACGGATTATCCCGTCAAGGTGATCAGCGATACCGGTGTCGGCCGCAAGGACAAGATTCTCGAGATCGTCAGGAAGCACGCGACGATCAACGACAACCGCGTGGACGAGCGCCAAAGCTCCACCGGCAAGTACACCACGATCCAGTTGCACATCGTTGCGACCGATCAAGACCAGCTCTACAACATCAACAGCGAACTGCGAGCCACCGGCTTCGTGCATATGGTGCTGTGATGTCGCAAGTCCTGGGCTTTCGCGAGCTCGGCCGGATGGCATACGAGCCGGTCTGGCATGCCATGCAGCGCTTTACCAATGAGCGCGGCACTTCGGCCCCGGATGAAATCTGGCTGGTAGAACACCCGCCGGTATTCACCCAGGGCCAGGCCGGCAAGGCCGAACACTTGCTGCTGCCGGGTGATATTCCGGTGGTGCAGGTCGACCGAGGGGGGCAAGTGACT
Organism: Pseudomonas sp. PA-1-3F; assembly: GCF_021609665.1. Taxonomy (NCBI): domain Bacteria; kingdom Pseudomonadati; phylum Pseudomonadota; class Gammaproteobacteria; order Pseudomonadales; family Pseudomonadaceae; genus Pseudomonas; species Pseudomonas sp. PA-1-3F. Next base: position 41,823 of record NZ_WJZD01000028.1, read on the forward strand.
TACCATGGGCCCGGTCAACTGGTGGCTTACCTGCTGCTGGACGTGCGCAAGCTGGGGTTTGGCGTGCGCGACCTGGTCAGCCGCATGGAGACGTGCCTGATCGAGCTGTTGGCCAGTTACGGCGTGACCGCCGTGGCCAAGCCCGATGCACCGGGTGTATACGTGGATGGCGCGAAAATCGCCTCCCTGGGGCTGCGCATTCGCCACGGTTGTTCCTTTCATGGCCTGGCCTTGAATGTGGACATGGACCTGGCGCCGTTCCGACGGATCAACCCGTGCGGTTACGCCGGGCTTGCGATGACCCAGTTGAGTGACCATGCAACATCCATAGAATTTGCCGAGGTAAGTGCCCGGCTGCGCGCGCAGCTCGTCAAACACCTCGACTATGCAGAGCAGACGACCCTGACGGGCGGAATCGATTGATATGACTACTGATGTTGTGCAAACCATGATCCCGACGCTGGACATCACTGAGCGTCCAGCCCCGGCCCCGCGTGCCAAGGTGGAAGCCGGCGTCAAGCTGCGCGGCGCCGAGAAGGTTGCACGCATCCCGGTCAAGATCATCCCGACCACCGAACTGCCGAAGAAACCTGACTGGATTCGCGTGCGCATCCCGGTTTCGCCGGAAGTCGACCGTATCAAGTCGCTGCTGCGCAAACACAAGTTGCACAGCGTATGCGAAGAAGCCTCCTGCCCGAACCTGGGCGAGTGCTTCTCTGGCGGCACCGCCACGTTCATGATCATGGGTGACATCTGCACCCGTCGCTGCCCGTTCTGCGACGTCGGCCACGGCCGTCCGAAGCCGTTGGACGTCAATGAGCCAGAAAGCCTGGCCATCGCCATCGCCGACCTGAAGCTCAAGTATGTGGTGATCACCTCGGTAGACCGCGACGACCTGCGTGACGGTGGTGCCCAGCACTTTGCCGACTGCATCCGCGAGATCCGCAAGCTGTCGCCGAACGTGATGCTCGAAACCCTGGTGCCGGACTACCGTGGCCGGATGGACGTCGCCCTGGACATCACCGCTGCCGAGCCGCCGGATGTGTTCAACCACAACCTGGAAACCGTGCCGCGCCTGTACAAGGCTGCGCGGCCGGGTTCGGATTACCAGTGGTCGCTGACCCTGCTGCAGAAATTCAAGCAGATGATGCCGCACATCCCGACCAAGTCCGGCTTGATGCTGGGCCTGGGTGAAACCGACGAAGAAGTCATCGAAGTCATGAAGCGCATGCGCGAACACGACATCGACATGCTGACCCTGGGCCAGTACCTGCAACCGTCCCGCAGCCACTTGCCGGTGCAGCGCTTCGTGCACCCGGACACCTTCGCCTGGTTCGCCGAGGAAGGCTACAAGATGGGCTTCAAGAACGTAGCCTCGGGCCCGTTGGTGCGGTCTTCGTATCACGCCGATGAGCAGGCCAAGCTGGTCAAGGCGAGCCTGGTTTCGTAAGCCGCTCCAGAATCAATGTGAAATGCGGGCTTGTGTGGGAGCTGGCTTGCCTGCGATAGCATCACCTCGGTGTCACTGATACACCGAGGCGCTTGCATCGCAGGCGAGCCAGTTCCCACATTTCGTTCTGCGTCATATAGGGAGAACCATGGATGACCGCCGCCGTACCTGCACTGCGCCCCGAAGGCACCCTCGGCCTGATCGCCCCCGCCGGCCCCGCCGCGCTGGATGTTGAAAAAGCCCGGCAATGGATGCGTGCCCGCGGCTACGACCTGCACATTTTCCCTGGTGTACACGAGCGCGACGGCTACCTGGCCGGTAGCGATGAAGTGCGCCTGCGCGATTTGCATGCCGCCTTCGCCAACCCCGACATCGATGCCATCCTCTGCCTGCGTGGCGGCTATGGCACGCCCCGTTTGCTGGATGCCGTGGACTTCGACCTGCTACGCGCCAATCCCAAGCCGTTCGTGGGCTACAGCGATATCACCGCCTTGCACCTGGCCATCAACCGCTATGCCGGCTTCGTGACGTTCCACGGGCCCATGCTCAATGCCGACCTGCTCGGTGGCAAACAGCCGCCCACCGAATCCTCCTTGTTCAGCCTGCTGCGTGGCCAACGGGGCGCCGGCAGTGTGCTGCCGCACCCGATGGCCTTCCCGCTGACCACAATCGAGCCGGGTGTGGCTTGTGGGCGCTTGCTGGGCGGTAACTTGTCGATGATCGCCGCAGTCATGGGCACGCCGTACGAAATAGACGCTGACGGCATCATCCTGTTTATCGAAGACGTCAACGAACCGCTTTATCGCATCGACCGCCTGCTGACCCACCTGCGCCTGGCTGGCAAGCTGGCTCAAGTCGCTGGCGTGTTGGTAGGGGATGTGGCCGGTGTGGATAGCGCGGCATTGGCGCGTCTGCTGAAGCAGACCTTTGAGCCGCTGTGCATTCCAGTGCTGGCAGGCTGGCGCAGTGGGCATTGCGATCCGAACCTGACATTGCCGATGGGCGCCTTGGTGCGCCTGGATGCGGGGGAGCAGCGGGTGGTGTTGGAGCAGGATGTGGTGTTCAAGGCCTGATCGTTCCCACGCTCTGCGTGGGAATGCCTCCAGTGACGCTCTGCGTCACCCTCTTCAGCCGCGGACGCGGAGCGTCCAAGGCAGCGCTCCCACGCAGAGCGTGGGAGCGATCACTTCAGCGGTTCTGCAGCGATTCCAGCAATTTCACCGTCGGATACCCATCCGCCGGCCAGCCCAGTGCCTGCTGTGCAGCCCGAATCGCCTTGCGCGTGTTGGCGCCAATAATCCCGTCGGCATTACCCGCGTCATACCCTTTGGCGCTGAGCGCCGTCTGCAGGTCAATGCGTTGCGAACGGCTCAGTGGCAGCTCATCTTTTGGCCAACTGCCCCGAATCACACCGCCGCCGCCAAATCGCTCCGACAGCAAGCCAACCGCCAGTGCATAGGACGACGAATTGTTGTACTTGAGGATCGCGCGGAAGTTATCCAATACCAGGAATGCCGGGCCACGGTAGCCGGCCGGTAACAGCAGGGCGGCGGACAACTGGTCGACATTGGCCGGCAGGCTCACGCCAGGGGGAAGTTGGATGCCCAGTTGCAGCCATTGCGCCACGGTCTTGCGCACGCCGCCATCGGCCAGGCTGTAGTCGAAGCCAGACGGCAGCGGCTGCACTTCAACGCCCCATGGCTGGCCTTTCTGCCAGCCGGAGCTTTGCAGGTAATGCGCCGTGGAGGCGAGGGCGTCGGACGGGCTGTTCCAGATATCGCGGCGACCGTCACCGTCGAAGTCCACGGCATGGGTGTTGTAGGTGGTCGGGATGAACTGGGTCTGGCCCATCGCCCCGGCCCAGGAACCTTTCATCTGGTCGGCCTGAATATCGCCATGCTGGATGATCTGCAGCGCTGCCAGCAACTGCGCTTGCGCAAAGGCCGGACGACGTCCTTCATAGGCCAGGGTGGCCAGGGAGCGGATCACCGAGTTATTGCCCTGGAAAGCGCCGAAGTTGCTCTCCATGCCCCACACCGAGACCAGCGCCTGGCGGTCGACGCCATAGCGTTGCTCGATGCTTTGCAGAATATCGGCGTACTTGACCAGCAGTGCCTGGCCATTGCGCACGCGCACCGGCGACAGTGCACCGTCGAGGTATTCCCAAACCGGGCGGGAAAATTCCGGTTGGCTACGGTCGGCGCGAATCACCGCCATATCAGGAGTGACGCCGGCAAAAGCGTTATCGAACACGGCCGCAGTGATCCCGGCCTGCAGCGCTTGAGCACGGAAGCCAGCCTGCCATTCGGCAAAGGTCTGGGTCGGTTGGATATCGAGATTGTCCACCGCCAACGGGGCAACCACGGCAGGCGCGATAGCCGGGGCCGTCTGGAGCTTGGGCAGGGGTTGAGCGTCCGCAGCGGTAGGTTTTTCGGCGCAGGCGACGAGCAGAATGAGGCTGGAGGCAGCGATCAATTGGCGTAGGTGCCAATGACGAGAAAGACGAGAGGGCATGCACAGGTCCAGGGGGTTACAAATCAGGTACAGACCTTATCATGCCAGAGGGGCGCTTGCCTTCAGGCAGCCAGAAAGTAAGAAGCCTCCCAGCTATTAGACTGGAAGGCTTCGCGGCGGTAGCTGCCTTTGCCCTTGCCGGCGCGTTCCTGACGGCTGCGGAACAGTGGCTGGGCGATGATGGATTTGGCTTTGTTGGGGCCATGCTTGGATGGCTTTTTGCTCATGATGGATTCTCTCGCTTGGGGGTGGAATGCAGCGGTGCAAATCATCTGCCGAAGTGGGCCGGCTGTAAAGCCCGTCGATAGGTGGGAAATGTCGCAAATAAGCAGTGGGCAGAGTCAATGTGGGAGCTGGCTTGCCTGCGATGGCGGTGGGTCAGTTGGCACAAAGGGCACTGATACACCGCCATCGCAGGCAAGCCAGCTCCCACAGGGTTTTGTGCTGTTGTACAGAAGGGTTTATTCGGCAGGCAACGCCAGGCGCTGGCCGGCCATCAACAGCGACAGACGGCTCAGGCTCATCCACGGCGAGCCGGCCGCCTGGCCTTTGATCTGTGCATCGATGCGCTGCGCTTCCAGCAACAGTTGCGCCCAGCGTTGCGCCGAGTGCCGTTGCAGGGCTTTGCTCATCAGGGGTTTGCGCTTGTCCCACACCGGTGGCCGGGCCTGGCTGAAGCATTTGTCCAGCGGTGTGCCCTGGCTGTATTGCAGCGCAATGTTCGCCAACACGCGCAGCTCACGGGCCAGGGCCCAGAGAATCACCGGGGGTTCCACCCCTTCGCCGCGCAGGCCTTCAAGCATGCGCAGGGCGTGGGCGGGCTCGCCGTTGAGGATGGCGTCCACCAGGCCGAACACATCAAAGCGCGCGCTATCGGCCACTGCGCCTTGCACGGTTTCGACGGTGATCTGCCCGTCTTCGGCCATCAGCTTGAGCTTTTCGATCTCCTGGGCGGCGGCAAGCAGGTTGCCCTCGACCCGAGCGGCGATCAGCTCCACGGCATCCTGTGTCGCAGCGAGACCTGATTGAGACAGGCGCTGACGAATCCACTGCGGCAACTGGTTGCTGTCCACCGGCCAGATCTGGATGAACTGAGTCTGTGGACCTTCAACCAGGGCCTTGCCCCACTTGGTTTTCTGCGCGGTGCCGTCGAGCTTGGGCAGGCTGACCAGCAACACGGTGTCTTCGGCGGGGCGCGAGCAGTATTCCATCAGGGCCGCCGCGCCTTTATCGCCCGGCTTGCCCGAGGGCAGGCGCAGTTCCAGCAGGCGTTTCTCGGCAAACAGCGACATGCTCGCGCCAGCTTGCAGCAGCGTGCCCCAGTCGAAACTGGCGTCGGCACTGAAGACCTGGCGTTCATCGAAGCCTTGTTGGCGTGCGGCGGTGCGAATAGCGTCGGCCGCTTCCTGGCACAGCAGCGGGTCATCACCGCTGACGATATAGACAGGCGCAAGGCCACCTTGCAGGTGCTTGGCGAGTTGGGCGGGGGCAAGTTTCATAGGCGGGGCGAACGGGGCGCCAGGGGCGCCCCGTCTGGCTTACTCGACAGGGACTTCAACAGGCGACTGTTTCGGTGTGTTGTCTTCATATTCCTGCGCGGCTTTCAGGGCGTCGGCGTCAGCCTTGGCCTTGTTGTCGGCCACTTGCTGCAGCTCAGCCAGTTTTTCCGGGGTGAGCATTTGCAGGCGAGTCATCATGCGCTGGATCAGCTCACGACGCATTTCCTTGCGCACCTGGATGGTCTCGGAGTCCGAACCCACCAGGTTGTTGCCATCGTGGCTCACCACTTTCTGCACCTGGATCTTGTCACCCATCAACGGCAACTGATCACGGCCTTGTATTTCGAACATCAGCGCTGTGTTCAACTCGACGTCGGACGCACGGCCAGCACTGGCGTAGCTGATATTGCGCTGGGTTTCTCGCTCATCCGTCAGGATCAGTTTGTAGGTTGCGCCGTTGTACACGTGCACACCGCTGTTTTCCAGGGTCTGGCGCAGCTGGGTGACGGTTTCGCCGTAGGCGTTGCGGGCGCTGACGTCGAGTTCCTTGAGCGACAGCTCATTGGTGCCGGTGCCGCGCAGCTGGAAGCCGCAAGCGCTCAACAGCACGGCAAGGCCCATAACCAGCAGATTGCGTTTGATCATTTTGTTGCTCCCCTTGAAACCAGGTGGGCCTTATCGGGCCCTAAAGGTTTAGTTCGGCGCGGGGCCAAGCCCCGCGCCCGATCCGATTTAGCTGGCGACGATATTGACCAGTTTGCCGGGTACCACGATCACCTTGCGGATGGTCAGGCCTTCGGTAAAGCGCAGCACGTTCTCATTGATACGTGCAGCTGCTTCAACCTCTTCACGGCTGGCGCTGGCCGGCATGTCGATCTGGCCACGCAGTTTACCGTTAACCTGGATGACCAGTTGCAGCGTGTCCTGTACCAGGGCGCTGTCATCCTGCACCGGCCAGGCGGCATCGATGACGGCACCGCTGTGGCCCAGACGGCTCCACAGTTCATGGCTGATGTGCGGCGTGATCGGCGCGAGCAACAGGGTAACTGTTTCCAGGCCTTCCTGGATCAGCGCACGGTCTTGTTCGGTCGCCTGCGAGGCTTTTTCCAGCACGTTCATCAGCGTCATCACCTGGGCGATGGCGGTGTTGAATTTGTGGTTCTGCCCAACGTCCTGGCTGGCCTGGCGGATAGCCAGGTGGATGCTGCGGCGAACGGCTTTCTGCTCGTCGTTCAACGCGCCGATATCCAGCTTGCCCGGCAGGCCCTGGCTGACATGAGCGTGGGCCAGGCGCCAGACACGCTTGAGGAAACGGTGCGAGCCTTCGACGCCCGAGTCGGACCATTCGGCGCTCATGTCAGGCGGCGAGGCGAACATCATGAACAGGCGGCAGGTGTCGGCGCCGAACTGATCGATCATCGACTGTGGGTCGACGCCGTTGTTCTTGGACTTGGCCATCTTCTCGGTGCCACCGATTTCCACCGGCAGGCCGTCGGCTTTCAGCTTCGCGCTGATGACCTTGGCCTTGCTGTCACGCTCAAGCTCGACATCCGCCGGGTTGAACCAGGTGTAGGCGCCATTGGCTTCGCGGCGATAGTAAGTGTCGGCGATCACCATGCCCTGGGTCAGCAGGTTCTTGAATGGCTCATCGGAGCTCACCAGGCCTTCGTCACGCATCAGCTTGTGGAAGAAGCGCGCGTACAGCAGGTGGAGGATGGCGTGTTCGATGCCACCGATGTACTGATCCACTGGCAACCAATGGTCGGCTGCGGATTTCTCCACCAGGCCGCCTTCATAGTGCGGCGAGGCATAACGAGCGTAATACCACGAGGACTCGACGAAGGTGTCCATGGTGTCGGTTTCACGCTTGGCCGGCGCGCCGCATTTAGGGCAGCTGCACTCGTAGAACTCGGGCATGCGCGCCAACGGCGAGCCAGCACCATCCGGCACCACGTCTTCTGGCAGCACGACCGGCAGTTGGTCTTCCGGTACCGGCACGTCACCGCAGGTTTGGCAGTGGATGATCGGGATCGGGCAACCCCAGTAGCGCTGGCGGCTGATGCCCCAGTCACGCAGACGGAACTGGGTGCGCGAGGCACCGAGGTTTTTCTTGATCAGGGCCACTTCCATGGCGTCGAACGCGCCCTGGAAGTCCAGGCCGTCGAATTCGCCGGAGTTGATCAGCGTGCCGTGCTCGCCGTAGGCGTCTTGCCACGGAGCGGGGTTGGTATCACCCGAGCTGGTACGCACGACCGACTTGATAGGCAGGCTGTACTTGGTGGCGAATTCGAAATCGCGCTCGTCGTGGGCCGGCACGGCCATGACGGCGCCATCGCCGTAGTGCATCAATACGTAGTTGGCGACCCAAACCGGCAGTTTCTCGCCGGTCAACGGGTGCTCGACGAACAGGCCGGTCGGCAGGCCTTTTTTCTCCTGGGTGGCGACATCGGCTTCGGCTACGCTGCCGCCTTTGCATTCAGCGATGAACGCCTGCAGCTCAGGGTTGTTCTGTGCGGCCTGGGTGGCCAGCGGGTGTTCGGCGGCCACGGCGACGTAGGTCGCGCCCATCAGGGTGTCGGGGCGGGTGGTGAACACCTTGAGTGCGCCGGCTTCGCCGATGGAGTCGACGTTGTACGGGAACTGCACTTCCATGCCCTTGGATTTGCCGATCCAGTTGCGCTGCATGGTCTTGACCTGTTCAGGCCAGCCCGGCAGATCGTCAAGGCTCGACAACAGTTCATCCGCGTAGGCGGTGATCTTGAAGTAGTACATCGGGATTTCGCGCTTTTCGATCAGCGCGCCGGAACGCCAGCCGCGACCGTCGATGACCTGTTCGTTGGCCAGTACGGTCTGGTCGATCGGGTCCCAGTTCACGGTGCCGCTTTTTTTGTAGATCACACCTTTTTCGAACAGGCGCGTGAACAGCCATTGTTCCCAGCGGTAGTAATCCGGCTTGCAGGTGGTGACCTCGCGGGACCAGTCCACCGCCAGGCCCAGGCTGCGCAACTGGGTCTTCATGTAGGCGATGTTTTCGTAGGTCCACTTGGCGGGCGCCACGTTGTTTTTCATCGCGGCGTTTTCTGCCGGCATGCCGAAGGCGTCCCAACCCATGGGTTGCAGCACGTTCTTGCCGAGCATGCGCTGGTAGCGCGAAATCACGTCGCCGATGGTGTAGTTGCGCACGTGCCCCATGTGTAGCTTGCCGCTGGGGTAAGGGAACATCGATAGGCAGTAGTAAGTCTCCTTGCCTGGCTGTTCACTGACTTCAAAGGACTTTTGCTCGTCCCAGAAGGTTTGGGCGGCATTTTCTATTTCACGGGGCTGATATTGTTCGTGCATGGCTACTTTTGAACTGGATAGGGGGGGCCTAATCCTCTTCGGTGCACTGTCCGGGTTGTTCGACACCAAGAAGCGGCGCGTCCGTGCCCAAACCCTGCGGGAAGTGGAGTTACAGGAAGCGCCGTAGCATACATGACCCCACTCTATCGAGGGAAACCCTGATTGCGCGCCAAGGGCCGTCTGTCGCGGCACCGGGCAGGCGCAGCAACGGGGGCTACGCTGTTTAGTGGGGAGCAAGTATTTCTTCAATGAGGTGAGGGGATGGTTGAATCGCAGCGAACTTTAACGAAACCGCAGTTGTATGAAGGATTGATCGACCGTTTGGGTCGGGCATTGGACGCCGCAAGAACCGCAGGCCGATTGCGTGATGAACGGCCTCTGGAGCTGGAGTTGCGAGGCTTGAGTCAGGCGGAGCTTGAATTGATCAAGAACTATCTGGCGTTGAATCACGACCGCGCCTCCCATGGGCAGGCTTCCCCGCCTGCTCATTCGGCCAAGGTCATCTGGCTCAAAGACCTGGCGACCGGCCGCGGGCCAGAGAACTTCCGCTCCGTGCGGTGCAAGTGAGCCCCGCGTTATCCGTTAGCGTTATCAAAATGTTGTCGGTAAGGATTGTTGCAAAACCCCGATGCATCTAGGCTTCGGGCATCTTTGGAGATGCCCGATGCCTTTTCGTTATTTCATTAAACAACTGTTGTTGCCGCCCGGTATTTTTCTGCTGTTGTTGGCGTGTGCCTGGTGGTTTCGCCGCAGTCGTCCGCGCCTGGCGGGCTTGTGCTTTGCCCTGGGGCTGGGCGGAATGTGGTTGATAAGCCTGCCAGTGATGGTGCAATGGGGCGCCCGTGCCCTGGAGACAGAGCCGCCTTTGGCCCGGGAAGACTGGGCTACCCTGGCCCAGCGTGCCGATGCGATTGTGGTGCTGGGCTCGGGGCGCGAGCGTGGAGACATTGCGTGGGGCAGCGACCAGCCCACCGGTATTGGCCTGGAACGTGAGCGTTTTGCCGCGCGGCTGGCCAAGGCATCCGGTTTGCCAGTGCTGACCAGCGGCGGCTTGCACTACGGCACGCCGCCCAGTGAGGCCGAGCTGATGGCCGTGTCGATGCAGGATGACTTCGGTGTCACCGTGCGCTGGAAAGAAGAGCGCAGCCGCACTACCTGGGAAAACGCCCAGATGAGCGCCGAGATTTTGTTGCCGCAAGGCATCAAGCGTGTAGTGGTAGTGACCCAGGCCTGGCACATGCCGCGTTCGGTATGGAGTTTTGAAAAGGCCGGCTTCACCGTGGTGCCGGGGCCGGTGGGCTTTTTGGGTGTCGACCATGGCCGACCGCTGGGTGGCTGGATGCCGGAGGTCAAGGCGGTGTGGCAAAGCGGGCAGTTGATAAATGAAGCGGTGGGGCAGGTGGGGTATCGGTTGTTCTACCGATAGGTGCAACACAGGAGATCAAATGTAGGAGCTGGCTTGCCTGCGATGGCGGTGGGTCAGTGAGCACTCAGGGCACTGATACACCGCCATCGCAGCCAGCTCCCACAGGTCAGACCGTTTTGGCCATCCGAGCCGCCAACAGCGCCCAGCCAAAGAGCAGCACACACACAATGATCAACGGCCACGAACGCCATTGCAGGTACGGCGTGAGGTTATGCATCGGCACCACCTCCCCATAGAGAATGCCACGCTCGAACTGCGGGATCTGCGCGGTGATCTGCCCAAACGGGTTGATCAGCCCGGTCACGCCGTTGTTGGTGGCGCGGATCATCCAGCGGCCAGCCTCCAACGCACGCATTTGCGCCATTTGCAGGTGCTGCAGCGGGCCGATGGAGCGGCCGAACCAGGTGTCGTTGCTGATGGTCAGCAGCAGGTCGCTCTGGGCCGACAGGCCGGCGGCGAATTCGGGGTACACCACTTCATAGCAAATGAACGGCGCAATCTGATAACCCTTGGCCTGCAGCATGGCCTGGTCAGAAGGGCCGCGGGCGAAGTCCGACATGGGCAGGTCGAAGAAGGCAATCAGCCCGCGCAGCATGTCCTGCAGCGGAACGTACTCGCCAAACGGCACCAGTTTTTGCTTGAGGTAGGTGCCGTCGCCTTCGCCGACCACGGTGATGCCGTTGAAGTAGCGCTTCTGGTGGTGCACTTCCTGGCGAATCGGTACCCCAGTGATCAACGCGCTGTCCCGGTCGGCGGCAAACTTGCCCATCATGCCCAGGTAGCCCTCCACGGACTCCTTGAGCACCGGCACGGCAGTTTCCGGCCAGACCAGCAGGTCGACGCGCTTGGAACTCAGGCTCATGTCGCGGTACAGCGCCAACTGTGCATTGAGCTGGTCCGGGTCCCACTTCATGCTTTGCTCGACGTTGCCCTGAATCGCAGCCACGCTCAGGGGCGCACCAGACGGCGATGTCCAGGCGTGATGCTTGAGTGCCAGGCCAATCGCCCAGGGCGCAACCAGCAATAACAGGCCCGCGCCGATGAAGGCATTGCGCTTGCTGGCCAGCAGGCGCGGCAGGTTGCACAGCAATGCGGCAGTGAGCGCGAGGGCGAAGGAAATCAGCCACATCCCACCCAATGGCGCGAGGCCGGTCAACGGCCCATCGAGTTGACTGTAACCGGAGTACAACCACGGGAAACCGGTAAGGAACCAGCCACGAAAGGCTTCCTGGCCGACCCACAACGCGGCGAACGTCAATGCATCCGCCAGTGGTGCTTCGTTACGGCGCAACCAGCGCGCCCATAGCCAGGCGGGCAGGGCAAAGAACCAGGCGATGGCGGCGGTGAACAGCAGCATCAGGAACCCCGCCAGCAGCACCGAAGCGCCGCCGAAGTGGTGGATGCTGTAGTAGATCCAACTGGTGCCGGCACCAAACAGGCCGAAGCCGAAACACCAGCCACGGCCCAGGGCCTGGCGGGGTGTCAGCTCCCGCAGGCCGATATAGAACAGGCCGACCGCTACCAGCGCCAACGGCCAGATATCGAACGGCGCCAGCGCCAGGGTTGTGATGGCGCCGGCCACCACGGCCAGCAAGTTACCGGGCCAGCCGGGTGAGGTGAGACGGCGCATGTCAGTCCTTAGCGGGCGATGGGTGTCAAACGGATCAGATGGATACGACGGCTATCAGCATTGAGGATGCGGAAGCGATAGGCACCGATCTCGGTGGTTTCATTACGCTTGGGCAGGTGCCCGAACGCACTCATCACCAGGCCGCCGACGGTGTCGAACTCATCGTCCGAAAACTCGCTGTCGAAGAACTCGTTGAAGTTTTCGATGGGCGTCAGTGCCTTGATCAGGAAGTCACCGCTGGGCAGCGGCTTGATGTAGCTGTCTTCTTCGACGTCGTGCTCGTCTTCGATGTCGCCGACGATCTGCTCCAGCACGTCCTCGATGGTGACCAGGCCGGCCACGCCGCCGTATTCGTCAATCACAATGGCCATGTGATTGTGGTTGGCGCGGAACTCGCGCAGCAGCACATTCAGGCGCTTGGACTCGGGCACGAAGGTGGCCGGGCGCAGCAGGTCCTTGATGTTGAAGCTGTCGCCATTCTCCTTGAGGATCAACGGCAGCAGGTCCTTGGCGAGCAGGACACCCATGACGTCGTCATGGCTTTCACCGATCACCGGGTAGCGCGAATGCGCCGAGTCGATCACGGCCGGGAGGAATTCCCGTGGGGTCTGGGTCGCCTTGATGCTGATCATCTGCGAGCGCGGGACCATGATGTCACGTACTTGCAGGTCAGCCACCTGGATGGCGCCCTCGACGATGGCCAGCGCTTCGCTGTCCAGCAACTTGTTCTGGTGTGCATCGCGCAGCAGCTCCAAGAGCTCCTGGCGGTTTTTCGGCTCGTGGGCAAAAGCCTGGGTCAGTTTACCCAGCCATGACTTCTGCCCGTTGCTCGATCGGTCTTCGCTCATAGCGATTACTCTAAATCCTTTGATATGACAGTTGAGTGTTGATCAGCTTTCGTCGTCTGCATATGGGTCGCGGTGACCCAGTTCTGCAAGCAACGTTCGTTCCAGTGCTTCCATTTCCTCGGCTTCGTCATCGTCTATATGGTCGTAACCCAAGAGATGCAAGCAGCCGTGGATGACTAGATGGGCCCAATGGGCCTCAAGTTCCTTGCCTTGTTCCGCCGCTTCTCGCTCGACCACCGCGACGCAGATCACCAGGTCGCCCAACAGCGGGATATCCAGCAATTCGTCGGGCACGTCGGCGGGGAAGGACAGCACGTTGGTCGCGTAGTCTTTCTGGCGCCAGGTGTGGTTCAGCTCACGGCCTTCGGCCTCGTCCACCAGACGAATGGTCAGCTCCGAGTCAGCGGTGCGCTGGCGCAAAGCCAGTTCACACCATTGGCGGAACTGGGCTTCGCTGGGGGCGGGCGCGTCGGTGGCCAGTTGCAGGTCTAGCTCAAGCATCGTGGCGAGCGTCCTTGGCGGGCGCGTCGTCGCGGTGTTCGAAACGCTCATAGGCTTCGACAATGCGCTGCACCAGCGGGTGGCGCACCACGTCCTTGGGCATGAAGTGCGTGAAGCTGATACCCGGCACGTCCTTGAGCACCTCGATCACCTGGCCCAGGCCCGACTTGGTGCCCTTGGGCAGGTCGACCTGGGTGATGTCGCCCGTGATCACGGCAGTGGAGCCGAAACCGATACGGGTGAGGAACATCTTCATTTGCTCGACGGTGGTGTTCTGGCTTTCGTCGAGAATGATGAAGCTGTTGTTGAGCGTACGGCCACGCATGTAGGCCAGCGGGGCGATCTCGATCACCTGGCGCTCGATCAGCTTGGCCACGTATTCAAAACCGAGCATCTCGTACAGCGCATCGTAGAGCGGGCGCAGGTACGGGTCGATCTTCTGGGCCAGATCGCCGGGCAGGAAACCGAGCTTTTCGCCGGCCTCGACCGCTGGGCGCACCAGCAGGATGCGCCGCACTTGCTCGCGCTCCAGGGCGTCGACGGCGCAGGCCACTGCGAGGTAGGTCTTGCCGGTACCGGCCGGGCCGATGCCGAAGTTGATGTCGTTGCCCAGGATTTCCTTGACGTACTTCTGCTGATTCAAGCCGCGTGGGCGAATCATGCCTTTTTTGGTACGCAAGGCTACGCTGGCTTCGGCCACCGGGTTATTGGCCAGGTCTTCCACAGCCGACTCCTGCAGGTACAGGTGCACGGTCTCCGGCGACAGCTCGCTACCCTTGGTTTCGCGGTAGAGACGGCGCAGCAGGTTTTCTGCAGACGTGGTGTGTTGGGGTTCACCAATGAGCTCGAACTGATTGCCGCGGTTGCGGATCTCGATGCTCAGGCGTTGTTCGATCAGGCGCAGGTGCTCGTCGAACTGTCCGCACAGGTTGGCGAAACGGCGAGCCTCAAAAGGCTCGAGGATAAAACGATGGGGTTCTGCTATGGGTGCGTTCAAGGTTGCTTTTAGCCGCCCTTTGGCTGATGAGGTGAGAGAGAGAATAACGCCAGGCGCTGGTGTGCGAAAGCACTTAAATAGCCTGGCCCCACTCTCGATAACCCTGAAGAACCCCTGTGGGAGCTGGCTTGCCTGCGATAGCGGTGGGTCAGTTGGCACATTGGACACTGATACATCGCTATCGCAGGCAAGCCAGCTCCCACATTTTGATCTTCATCCGGTCAGCGAGATCAGTTGATCAACGAGCCACGCAACGAGTGTGGCTGCGCCGCATCAATGTGCACATCGGCAAACTGGCCGATCAGCGTGGGATTGTCACAGCGGAAGTTGACGATTCGGTTGTTCTCGGTACGACCCTGCAATTCACCCGGGTCTTTCTTCGAATAATCGGTCACCAGAATGCGCTGGATCGAACCGACCATTTGTCGGCTGATTTCGAAGCCCTGCTGATTGAGGCGATGTTGCAGCGCGTTCAAACGCTCTTTTTTCAACGCCTCCGGGGTTTCATCCAGCAGGTCGGCAGCCGGGGTGCCTGGGCGCTGGCTGTAGACGAACGAGTAGGAGAAGTCGAAACCCACGTCTTCGATCAGCTTCATGGTTTGCTGGAAGTCTTTCTCGGTTTCGCCCGGGAAGCCGACGATAAAGTCCGAACTGATGCAGATGCCCGGCACGGCGGCGCGAAGTTTGCGCAGTTTGGATTTGTATTCCAGTGCGGTGTGGTTGCGCTTCATCGCCGAGAGAATGCGGTCCGAACCCGATTGCACCGGCAAGTGCAGGTGCTTGACCAGCTCTGGTACTTCGGCGTGGGCCTGGATCAGGCTGTCGGAAAACTCCAGCGGGTGCGAGGTGGTGTAGCGGATGCGCTCGATGCCATCGACGGCGGCGACCACGCGGATCAATTCCGCCAGGTCGGCCAGGCGGCCGTCATCGGTCTGGCCACGGTAGCCGTTGACGTTCTGACCCAGCAGGGTCACTTCGCGCACGCCGTTTTCAGCCAGGTGGATGATTTCCGACAGCACATCGTCAAACGGCCGGCTGACTTCTTCGCCACGGGTGTAAGGCACTACGCAGAAGGTGCAGTACTTGCTGCAGCCTTCCATCACCGACACATAGGCGCTCGGCCCATCGATGCGCGGTTCGGGCAGATGGTCGAATTTTTCGATTTCGGGGAACGACACGTCAACCTGCGGCAGCTTGGTGATACGTGCTGCGTCGATCATCTCGGGCAAGCGGTGCAGGGTTTGCGGGCCGAACACCACATCGACATAGGGCGCGCGGTCGCGGATCGCAGCGCCTTCCTGGCTGGCCACGCAACCGCCGACGGCGATCACCATGTCCGGGTTGGCCAGTTTCAATTCGCGCCAGCGGCCCAGCTGCGAATACACACGGTCCTGGGCCCGCTCGCGGATCGAGCAGGTATTGAGCAGGATCACGTCGGCATCTTCGGCGCGGGCAGTGACTTCCAGGGCCTGGTGTTCGCCCAGCAAGTCGACCATGCGCGAGCTGTCGTACTCGTTCATCTGGCAACCGTGGGTTTCGATGTAAAGCTTCTTGGCCATGGGAATCGTCAACTGGTGGTAAAGAACCGCGCATTATAGGGGGCATGCCCATTGGTTCCTAGCGCTGTGCATCGGGTGCCATGCTATAGTTCGCGCCCTCTTTTATATCCCCATGTGTTGTTCGCCCACCATGACCAAACGTGAAGCTCCAATCTATAAGGTGATTTTCCTCAACCAGGGCCAGGTGTTCGAAATGTACGCCAAGCAGATCTATCAAAGTGATCTGTGGGGCTTCCTAGAGGTGGAAGAGTTCGTCTTTGGCGAGCGCACCCAGTTGGTGGTCGATCCGGGCGAAGAAAAGCTCAAGGCCCAGTTCGAAGGTGTGGTGCGCAGCTTTGTGCCCATGCATTCGATTGTGCGCATCGATGAAGTCGAGCGCTTGGGGACGCCGAAGATCAGTGAAGCTCGGGGCATGAGCAATGTGATGCCGTTTCCGATGCCGATGCCTGAGAAGTAGGGCTTTAGACCGAGGGGGGGTCTATCGCAGGCAAGCCAGCTCCCACACTCGACCGCGTTTCAATGCTGGAATGCAGTCACTGTGGGAGCTGGCTTGCCTGCGATAGCGATGTAAGGTCTACAAAAAATCAGGGAAGGGGTGAGAACGGCGAACGCCCATCAGCACTCTGCAATTCCTGCAGGTAGTTGCGGAAAATCTGCCCTAGCACCTGGGTCGCCACTTCCAGTTCATCGCGCTGCATGTGCTCGGCGACTTCGTCGGCGGTGTCCAGTGCGTCTTCGGCGCCATTGACCGCGGCCATTTTCAGCACGATGTACGCCTGAACGTTGTTGGCCGGCACGCCTTCGCCTTTGAAGAACATGTTGCCCAACTGGTATTGCGCCTGGGCGTGGCCCTGCAACGAGGCTTTCTCGAAGTAGCTCAACGCTTTGTTGAGGTCAACGGCCGGGTTCTTGCTGTCGTGGTAGTACTCGCCCAACTCGTATTGTGCTTGCGCATCCCCTTCCTCGGCCTGTTTCTGGCACGCGCTCAGGGCTTCGGCCTGGCTCTCTGGCTGGGTATTGAGGGTGCAACGACCCATCGCTGGGATTAACAACGAGTTGCCGCCAGCCTGGGCATGTGCCAGTAGCGGTTGAAGGAGCAACAGGCAGCCCAGAACCAGGGTGCGGCCGGTGCGTTTCATGGGAATCGACTTACCTCTGACGGGGCGCGCGGACCCTCGAGGGAGTCCAATAAGCGCGCATTATGAAATAAGCAGGCCTCTGCTTACAAAGTCTTTACTCGTTTTTCTGCTGCTTGGGCAAGTTATCTGCCGGATTGCAGGGCAATTCTCGAAAAAACCAGGAATTCTCTGTAAGCAAAGTAGCAAATCTGACGCTGCCAGGGGCAACGCCAGAGGTTGCCGTCACTTATTTCAGGGCCGCGAACGCGCGCTCGGCAGCATCCAGGGTCAATTTCAGTTCGGCTTCGCCATGGGCGATCGAAGTGAAACCGGCTTCAAAGGCGCTCGGTGCCAGGTATACGCCGCCTTCGAGCATCAGGTGGAAGAAGCGCTTGAACAGCTCGGCATCGCTGCCCATCACGTCATCGAAGGTGACGATATCGTCGGCGCCGCTGAAGTACAGGCCGAACATGCCACCGGCCTGGGTGGTCACAAACGGGATGCCGGCGGCATCGGCGCGCTGTTGCAGGCCGTCGAGCAGGCGTGTGGTGTAGTCGGTCAGCTCGGCGTGGAAGCCCGGGCGGCTGATCAGGCGCAGGGTGGTCAGGCCGGCGGCCATTGCCAGCGGGTTACCCGACAAGGTGCCTGCCTGGTATACCGGGCCGAGCGGGGCGATGTGTTGCATGATCTCGCACTTGCCGCCGAAGCAGCCTACCGGCATACCGCCGCCGATGATCTTGCCGAAGGTGCTCAGGTCTGGCGTGACGCCGTAGTAAGCCTGGGCGCCACCGAGGGCGACCCGGAAACCGGTCATCACTTCGTCAAAAATCAGCACCACGCCATGCTTGTCGCACTGCTCGCGCAGGCCCTCAAGGAAACCCGGGGCCGGTGGAACGCAGTTCATGTTGCCGGCGACTGGCTCGACGATGATGCAGGCAACGTCCTGGCCGACTTCGCTGAGCATCTGCTCGACGGCCGCGATGTCGTTGAACGGCAAGGTCAGGGTGTGCTTGGCGAACGCCGCAGGTACGCCAGCGGAATTGGGTACGCCTTGGGTCAGCGCGCCGGAGCCGGCTTTTACCAGCAGGCTGTCGGAGTGACCGTGGTAGCAGCCTTCGAACTTGATGATGTTGTCGCGGCCGGTGAAACCACGGGCCAGGCGGATCGCGCTCATGGTGGCTTCGGTGCCGGAGCTGACCATGCGCACCATTTCCATCGACGGCACGATCGAGCAGACCAGGTCGGCCATCTCGGTTTCCATCGCGGTCGGGGCGCCGTAGGACAAGCCGTGCTGCAGTTGCTGGCGCACCGCGTCCAGCACGTCCGGATGGCTGTGGCCGAGGATCATCGGGCCCCAGGAGCCGACATAGTCGACATAGCGCTTGTCGTCTTCATCGGTGACGTAGGCGCCTTCGGCATGCTTGAAGAACAACGGCGTGCCGCCCACGCTCTTGAACGCACGCACGGGGGAGTTCACACCGCCGGGGATGTGCTTCTGGGCGTTGGCAAACAGGGTTTCGGAACGGGACATGATCGGGCTCTCTAAACTGAAGATTTAAGTAGGTCGTTGAACGCACGGGCGCGGCGAGTGACTTCCTGGGTGCTGTCGGCACCGAACAGGCCATGGACCACGGCGAGCAGGTCGGCCCCGTGGGCCACCAGCGGCTCGGCGTTTTCCAGGGTGACGCCGCCGATCACGCAGATCGGCAGGTGCAGGCGCTTGCGGGCCTGGGCCAGCATGTCAACGGTGGCGGCAGGTGCGCCGGGTTTGGTCGTGGAATTGAAGAAGCGGCCGAAGGCCACGTAGCTGGCGCCTTCTTTGGCGGCCTGTTCGGCCAGTTCGATCTGGCTGTGACAGGTGGCGCCGATGATCGCCTTGGCGCCGAGCAATGCCCGGGCCGAGGTCAGCGGGCCGTCGGTCTGGCCCAGGTGCACGCCGACGCCCAGGCGCGCGGCCAGTTCGGCATCGTCATTGATGATCAATTGGGTCTTGTAGCGTGAGCACAGTTCGTACAGCTTTTCGGCTTCACGCAGGCGCCGTGCCTCGTCGCTGCTTTTGTCGCGGTACTGCAACAGGGTGACGCCACCGTCCAGCGCCGCCTCGACGTAGGCGAGGAATTTGCCGGCCAACAGCTGGCTGTCGGTAATGGCGTAAAGGCCGCGTAGTTTCATCGGGCAAACCCCTTGCTGACGAGCGATAAGTTACGAGCAGAAATCCAGCGGCAATCGGCGCGGCACGAACTGGCCCTGGCCGAGTTGTTCGGCATCACGCAGGGTACGCCACGTGTAGTTGAGGGCCGATTGCACGGCGCTGGCCAGGCCTTCACCCTGGGCAATGCGCCCGGCCAGCGCACTGGCCAAGGTGCAACCCGAGCCGTGATAACTGCCGGGCAAGCGCTGGCAGGTAAAGGTCTGGCGCGTGCCGTCGCGGCTGTACAGGCGATTGTGCACTTCGTGCTCATCGCCATGGCCGCCGGTGATGAGCAGGTGCTTGATGTACGGCAGCAGCTTCTTGGCGCAGTCGTCGGCGCTGCCGTCGGGCAGTTCCGCGAGGATGCGCGCTTCTGGCAGGTTGGGGGTGGCGATCAATGACAGGGGCAGCAGCCGCTCGCGCATCGCATAACCGACCTCGTCCTTGCCCAGGCTACCGCCGCCGCCGGCGCGCAGCACCGGGTCGCAGACCACCGGCAAATGCGGGTGCGCCTGCAGCAGTTCGACCACGGTGTCGACCATCGCAGTGGAGCCGAGCATGCCCAGCTTGACCGCCGCGACTTCAGAGTCGCCGAGCACGGCATTGGCCTGGGCCAGTACCCACTCACGGTCAAGCACGCGGAAATCACTGACATTGACGGTGTTCTGCACGGTCAGCGCGGTGACGGCCGGGGCCGCGTGGCAACCCTGGGCGAGCAGGGCTTCGATATCTGCCTGCAGGCCGGCGCCACCACTGGGATCGTGGCCGGAGAGACAGAGGACAACGGGGCGAGAACTGTAGATATTCATGGTGCGCGAGCTTACCACCAAACGCTTTTTGCGTGGCTGCCTGGCGATGGCAGAAGTTTGCTGCTGCAGCGTCGCTTTGCGTGGCCGAACGCTGCAACGCAGTGGTCTGAAAGCATTGCGCTAGAGCTGTTCTAAAAAAAGTTCCGGCAGTGGCTAATGGCTTTTACTGGCTATGCTAAAGTGCATCCCAATAACTTACTGTATCGCCGGTGTACGTCTTCTCAAAAGGAATGGGGGGCTTTTGACACAACCGGACCAGGCTACGCTGGGGCTCTATGCGCTATTTGCTGATGTTTATATTGTGCGGGCTACCGATGCTCGCCGGCGCTGTCGAGTTCAACCAGGACACGCGCAGCCTCCCGTTGGGCCGGGTCATGCAAGTGCTCGAAGACCCAACCGATGCCCTCACCATCGCCGATGTCAGTTCCCCCGCCTATGCCGCCCAATTCAAGACCCACGACAAAGACACGCTCAATGCCGGCTATTCACGCTCGGTGTTCTGGCTGAAGGTCAACCTGCACTACACCGCCAAAGATCCCCGCGCACCACGCACCTGGTTTCTGGAACTGGCCTACCCGCCGCTCAATCGCCTGGACCTCTACCAGAACGACGGCACCGGCCACTACCGCCTCACCGCCCGCACCGGCAGCGCATTGCCGTTTTCCAGCCGTGAGGTGAGCCAGAGCAACTACCTGTTCAAGCTCAGCTTCTTGCCCGACCAGCAACAAACCGTCTACCTGCGCTTGCAAAGCCAAGGCTCGATCCAGGCACCGCTGACGTTGTGGGCGGGCACCGCCTACATGGAAGAGCAACCGTTGCGTTTGTACGTGCTCGGCGCCATCTACGGTGTGTTGCTGGGCATGCTGATCTACAACCTGTTCATCTACCTGAGCGTACGCGACACCAGCTACCTCTATTACATCTTCTATATCGCTTCGTTCGGCTTGTATCAGCTGTCGGTCAATGGCGTTGCGGTGGAGTACTTCTGGCCGAACAACCCCTGGTGGGCGAATGCCGCGGTTCCCTTCCTGATCGGCTCGGCGGCCTTGTTCGGCAGCCTGTTCGCGCGCAGTTTCCTGCACACCGCGCAGCACAGCCGCTGGCTCAACCGCATCCTGCTGGCGCTGGCGGCCTGTGGCGGGTTGGTGATGGCACTGGCGCTGTTGACCAGTTACGCCGTGGCCCTGCGCCTGGCCACTGCGCTGGCGCTGGTGTTTACCGTGACCATCTTCGTGGCGGCCATCAAAGCCTGGTATTGCGGGCAGCGCATGGCGCGTTATTTCATCATCGCCTGGTCGGCCTTCCTGCTCGGCGGGGTGATCAATACCCTGATGGTGCTGGGTTATCTGCCTAACGTGTTCCTGACCATGTACGCCAGCCAGCTCGGCTCAGCCATTGAAGTGGCGCTGTTGTCCCTGGCCCTGGCCGACCGTATCAACGGCATGCGCGAACAGCAGGCGCAGATTCTCCTCGATGCCAGCCAGAAGCTGGAAGCGCTCAACCAGCAACTGGCTCGCAGCAATCGCCTCAAAGACGAATTTCTCGCCACCCTGACCCATGAATTGCGCACGCCGATGAACGGTGTGATCGGCTCTTTGGAACTGATGCAAACCGTGCCTTTGGACGATGACCTGACGCAGTACCAGCAAACCGCCGCCGGCTCGGCGCGGGACATGATGCGCATGGTCAACGGCATCCTCACCCTCACCGAGTTGCAGGCCGGTCGCCTGGTGGCCCAGCCGCAAGTGTTCAGCCTGCGCGGCGAGCTCGATACCTTGCGCCAGCAGTTCACCGGCAGCGCCCAGGCCAAGGGCCTGGCGTTCTCCATTGACGTCGCGGATGAGCTGCCAGACCGGCTCATCGGCGATGCCCAAAAGTTGCGTCAGTGCCTGGATTGCCTGCTCGACAATGCGTTCAAATTCACCCACGTCGGCGCGGTTCGTTTGCGTGTGGTGGGGGTGCCGCAAGGGGATGGGGCCTTGCACTTGAGCTTTATCGTCACCGACACCGGTATCGGCTTTGCCTTTCTCGATGAGGCCACGCTGTATCAGCGTTTCTTTCAGTTGGACGGCTCGATGACGCGTGAATACGGCGGCCTGGGCATTGGCCTGGCGATTTGCCGGCAGTTGATCGAACTGCTGGGCGGGCGCCTGACCCATCATTCGGAGCCCCGTAAAGGCAGCCGCTTCCAGTTGGAAGTGGACGTCAGCGCCGTGCCGCAGCAGGTGACGCCGGCCGCGCAGGCTTTGCCTGCACAGCGTGCGCCTCAGGAGTGCACGGTGCTGTTGGTGGACGACAACAGCGTGGGCCAGTTGGCGGTGCGTGGCATGTTGCTCAAGCTCGGTTACCGGGTCAAAACCGTGGACAGCGGCCCGGCGGCGCTCGCTGCATTGCAGGGGCACAGCTTCGACGCCGTGCTGCTGGATGTGCCAGAGGGTGGCTTTTCGTTGTGCTGCCAGATTCGCGCATTGCCCGGCTGCGGTGAATTACCGGTGATCGCCCTGAGCACTTCGCCCAATGGGCCGGAGCGTGAGCGCTGCCATGGCATTGGCATGACGGACCGACTGGCCAAACCGGTGCGTTTCGACGCCTTGCAGGCGGCGCTTGAGCGCAGCGTGCTGTGTGCGGATGAGGGTGAAAGCGCCGAGCATTCGGCGCGTATGCCACTTTTTTAAGGCCCTGTACGGTGCTTAACTGAATTGAAGGTCACTTTTCATGCGGCCTTTTTTCCAGGAGGCCCGTCATGAACCTGCATCAGTTTGCCGAAACCCACGACGTCACCAACCAGCCACCGTCCCTGGACGGCACTAACCTGTATCGCATCGACTTGCCTTTGCAGGAATGGTCACGCCGCTTCGGCGCCGGTTGGGCCCAAGCGCGCATTGATGCCTACGGTGCGCTGGCCGGTGGGCCGTTGATGGCAGCCGGGTTCCTGGCCAACCAGAATAAACCGGTGTTCAGCAGCCATGACCGTTATGGTCATCGTATCGACCTGGTGGAGTTTCACCCGGCTTATCACGAGTTGATGCGCACCGCCGTCGAGCATGGCCTGCCGTCGTTGCCGTGGGCCCACCCGCAGCCTGGCGCCCATGTGGCGCGTGCGGCGATGACCTACCTGCATAGCCAGGCCGAAGCCGGCAGCGGCTGCCCGCTGACCATGACCTTCGCCTGCGTCCCGGCCCTGCGCCTGCAACCGGAGCTGGCGGACCTCTGGCTGCCTAAAGTACTCAATACCCACTACGACCCACGCAATGTCGGCATCGCCCACAAGGCCGGCGTCACTATCGGGATGGCCATGACCGAGAAGCAGGGCGGCACCGACGTACGCGCCAACACCACTCGCGCTTACCCCGTAGGCGCGGGTGGCCCCGGCCAAGCCTACGAACTGGTGGGGCATAAATGGTTCTGCTCGGCACCGATGTGCGATGGCTTCCTGACCCTGGCCCAGACCGACAAGGGCCTGACCTGTTTCCTGCTGCCCCGGCACCGCCCGGATGACACGCGCAACGAGTTCTATATCCAGCGCTTGAAGAACAAACTCGGCAACTGCTCCAACGCCTCCAGCGAAGTGGAATTTCGCGGCGCCCTGGCGTGGATGGTCGGTGAAGAAGGCCGCGGCGTTCCCACCATCATCGAAATGGTCGCCATGACCCGCTTCGATTGCATGGTCGGCTCCAGCGCCTTGATGCGCCAGGCGCTGACCCAGGCCAGCCATCACTGCGCCCATCGCCAGGTGGGTGGCCGCGTGCTCAGCGAGCAGCCGCTGATGCAGAACGTGCTGGCCGACCTGGCCCTGGAAAGCGAAGCGGCCCTGGCCTTGAGCCTGCGCATGGGGCGCGCCCTGGATCAGCTTGATGATGAACATGAAGCCAAGTTCGCCCGGCTGGTCACAGCCGTGGGCAAGTATTGGATCTGCAAGCGCGCGCCCGCAATGATCAACGAAGCCGCCGAATGCATGGGCGGCGCCGGGTACGTGGAAGACAGCATCCTGCCGCGTCTTTACCGTGAGGCACCGGTTAACTCCACGTGGGAAGGCTCTGGCAATGTGCAATGCCTGGACGTGCTGCGTGCGTTGTCCAAAGAGCCGGGTGTGCTGGAGGTGCTGTTTGTGGAGCTGGGGGATGGCCATGGCGACAAACAGCTGGCGCGGCATATCGAGCAGTTGAAGGCGGCGTTCATGGACACCCAGGATATCCAGTATCGGGCACGGCAACTGACCGAGGACATTGCCCTGGCGTTGCAGGCCAAGTTGCTGTTGGAGGCGGGTAATGCGGCGGTGAGCGACGGGTTTATCGCCAGTCGGTTGGGTGAGTCGTCGGGGCGGGTATATGGCACCTTGCCGCGTGGGGTGGATGTGCAAGCTATTGTCGCCCGCTCAACCCCACAATCCCTCTGAATAAACACAGTCAAATGTGGGAGCTGGCTTGCCTGCGATAGCGGTGGTCCAGCCAGCAATTATGTGGCTGATAGACCGCTATCGCAGGCAAGCCAGCTCCCACCTATCAAAGCATTCCACTTCCGGTGTTTCGGTGAGGCCTGGATACAGGCAAGATAAAGGCCTGCAAGTCAGAACACAGGATGCTTACCGTGACCGAAGCTTTTGTTGTCGTTAAAACCGCCGAAGAAGCCGTGGACCGGCTGGCGGCGCTGCATGAGCGTGCGACTGGCGCGCTCAACCAAGCGCTCAAGCAATACCTCAAGGACCGCGTCGAACCCGACGCCGCTCAACGCGCACTGTTTCGCTACCCGGAACTGCGCCTGACCTACCACTGCCACGGCGAAGTCCCACAGACCACCCGTGCGTATGCCAAGGTGCAGTTGCCCGGTACCTATAGCGTCACCGTGACCCACCCGGCCGCGTTCCGTAAGTACCTGCTGGAGCAACTGGTGCCGCTGATGCACGACTTCACCGTGACCGTGGAAGTGGGCGTCAGCCAGCAGAACATCCCGTACCCCTATGTGGTGGAGCAGGGTGATGAACTGGCCGGCTCCGGCGTCACCGCCGCGACCCTGGCTCGTGTATTCCCCAGTACCGACCTGTCCGCCGCCACCGACGGCATTGCCGATGGCCTGTACGACTGGGAAAACACCGACCCACTGCCCCTGGCCCTGTTCGATGCCGCCCGCGTGGACTTTTCCCTGCGTCGTCTGGTGCATTACACCGGCAGCGACTGGCGCCATGTGCAGCCGTGGATCTTGCTGACCAACTACCACCGCTACGTGGACCAGTTCATCCTGCATGGCCTGGAGCAACTGCGCAGCGACCCGCGGTTTATCCGTATGGTGCTGCCCGGCAACGTGGTGATCGACAAGAGCATGGACCACGGCGAAGCCTCGGCCATTGCCGCCGGCGTGGTCTGGCACCGCTACCAGATGCCGGCGTATCACCTGCAGGCCACTGACGGCCACGGCGTGACCTTGGTGAACATCGGCGTAGGCCCGTCCAACGCCAAGAACATCACCGACCACCTGGCCGTACTACGCCCGCATTGCTGGCTGATGATCGGCCACTGCGGCGGCCTGCGCCAATCCCAGACCATCGGCGACTACGTACTGGCCCACGCCTATATGCGCCGCGACGGGATTCTCGACCGCGTGGTACCGCCGAACATCCCTATTCCGGCCCTGGCCGAAGTGCAGCTGGCGCTTCAGCAGGCGGCTGCCAAGGTCACTGGCGAAAAAGGCGAAGAGCTGAAAAAACGCCTGCGCACCGGTACCGTGCTGACCTATGACGACCGGAACTGGGAACTGCGCTGGGCCCAGGAGCGGCCGTTGATCAACCTGTCCCGTGCCGTGGCCGTGGACATGGAAAGCGGCACCATCGCCGCCCAGGGTTACCGTTTGCGCGTGCCTTACGGCACCTTGTTGTGCGTATCGGACAAACCCTTGCACAGCGAGATCAAGCTGCCGGGTTCGGCCAACGCGTTCTACGAGCGTGCGGTCAGCCAGCACTTGAAGATCGGCATCGAGGCGGTCGACCTGTTGCGCACCGAACTCAACTCCCTGCACTCGCGCAAACTGCGCAGCTTCGACGAGCCGCCGTTCCGCTAAGCGGTTGGGATGGTCATTTAGCGGTCAGGCCACTAGCATTGTCGGTCCTGACCGTTAGATGTTCCTTTGCCATGTCCCGTCCCAGCCGTCCCGATTCGCGCCGCCCTGGCGTGAAACCACCACACTCTGCCGCTCGCCGCGTTGCCAAGGCGCCACCGGCCGAGCCCAAGTTGATCCTGTTCAATAAACCCTTCGATGTGCTGACCCAGTTCAGCGATGAAGGTGGGCGCGCCACCCTCAAGGATTTTATTGATATCCCCGGCATTTACCCGGCAGGGCGCCTGGACCGTGACAGCGAGGGCCTGCTGCTGTTGACCAACGACGGTCAGCTCCAGGCGCGCATCGCTGACCCCAAACACAAGCTGGCGAAAACTTATTGGGTGCAGGTGGAAGGCGAGCCGACTGAAGAGCAGCTGCAACGCCTGCGTGAAGGCGTGGAACTCAACGACGGCATGACCTTGCCGGCCGAGGCGCGGCAACTGGATGAGCCGGCATTATGGCCGCGCAACCCGCCGGTACGCTTTCGCAAAAGCGTGCCGACGTATTGGCTGGAGTTGGTGATTCGTGAAGGGCGCAACCGTCAGGTACGGCGCATGACCGCAGCAGTGGGCTTGCCGACGCTGCGCCTGGTGCGCGTGCGTATTGGTGAGTGGTCGATCGATGGCCTGGATCAAGGCCAGTGGAAGGCAGTGCCGGCGCGCTTATAAGGCGCCGGATTCAATCAGGCCGATCACCACGCTCTTGATGATGAACGCCGCCACGCCCAGGCCCAGCACGAAAAACAGGATGAACGAACCAAAGCGCCCGGCCTTGGATTTCTTCGCCAGGTCCCAGACGATGAAGCCCATGAAAATGATGAGGATAGTGACCAGGCCGGTCATCATCCATTCTTCAAACAGGGCGGGGTCGATGTTGTTCATGGGGCTCTTCCGACAAGACAAGCGAGCAGTATACGGCAGCGTCACAAACGCAACATTGACCTGAGTCCTGCACGGTCAAACTGTGGGGGGCCTGATGCCATTGTAGGAGCGAGCTTGCTCGCGAAAAACTCACAGACGCCGCGTTCATTCAGGAGGCACGGGTTATCGTTAACGTTTTTCGCGAGCAAGCTCGCTCCTACAGTTGAACATCGTTGTTCTCAGGTGCGCAGGTGGGTCAAGGGCAGTTCGGTGCTGTTCAATACCTGGTTGAGCACAAAGCTGGAGCGCACGCTGGTCACCCCTTCAATTCGGGTCAGATGCCCCAGAAGCAATTTCTGATAGTGATCCATGTCCGGCACTACCACCTTCAACTGGTAGTCCGCATCCATCCCGGTCACCAAACTGCACTCCAGCACTTGCGGCAGGGTGCGGATGGCGGCTTCGAAATTCTCGAAGCGTTCCGGCGTGTGACGGTCCATGCCGATCAGTACGTAGGCCGTAAGGCTCAGGCCGAGCATCTTGCGGTCGAGCAGGGCGACTTGGCGGGCGATGTAGCCGTCGTCCTCCAATTGCTTGACCCGGCGTGAGCAGGGCGAAGGCGACAGGCCGATGCGTTCGGCCAGCTCCTGGTTGGAGATCCTCGCGTCGCGCTGCAATTCCGCCAGAATACTCAGGTCGTATCGGTCAAGCTTGCTCATTGGGTTGGCCTTTGTCGTAACTATTGCGGTGAATTATCCATGAAGGGTTAAAAATTGCGCAAGCACTGTTTATTGACGCAATCTTCGCAATCCTCTGCCCGCCCGGCACGCCTATGATTACCAACAGAATCACCGCCTGGACAACAGTCCACAGCAGCGCGCCCAATCAGGCCCGTTGCGGCCGCCGCCCCAGCAGGGTTGAGCCGGCCTCCAGGCTGCACACTGTCCACAAGACGGCGTGAGGTGAGCCAACGTCAAAAGCGTTGAGCCAGGACGAAATTCTCAAGGGGTGGCCGACGGGTCACCCCTTTTTCTTTGTGCGCGTTTTGCCTTCAGAAAATAGTTCTCGTGACTGATAACCTGTCTCAGAACCGGGCGAGGCTTTTCCAGTCTCATGATCAAGCCCCAATCCGCAGTGAGGAAAAGCATGAAGTGCATCTGGCGTATGGCAGGTGTTGGTTTGCTGGTGGTCAGCGTCGGCTCCCAGGCGATAGCCGACGAACGCGATAACTCACCGGGCCAGGGGCAACGGCCTGAGCACAATCAGCCACGGCCACAAAACCCGCAGGGTGATCGTGGCGGCGAGCACGAGGGTGGCCAATGGCAAGGCCGGCCTCAAGGTCATGAGCCGGGGCGACCAGCACCGCAACCGCAACCCTCCAATAACCTGCCGATCCAGGGCCGGCCCGATACCGTGCGCCAGACCCAGGAGCCGCGCCAGGGTTATTACCGTGATATTCCCAGACGCCCCGATGACAACCGGCATTGGGAGGCCGGCGGCCCCGGTTCGCGTCCGAGTAACGATCGCCCCGGTGATAACCGCTGGCCAGGCCGCCCCGACGGGCATGGCAATGGCTGGGGCCCAGGCCCGCAGCATCGCCCTGGATATGTCATCGACCGTTTCCCCGATCGCAATTACCGCGTGCCTTACCGTGGCCAGGACTACTTTTTCTCCGGCGGCTACTGGTATCGCCCCCAAGGCCCACGCTACGTAGTGGTGACGCCGCCCTATGGCATTCGCGTGCATTACCTGCCGGACTACGCACGTGAAGTGTGGGTAGGCGGCTCGCTGTTGTTCCTCGCCGCAGGCGCCTATTACGCCTACGAGCAAAGCACCCAGCAATACGTGGTGGTACAACCACCGACGCAGGTGCCATCACCTCCGCCGACGCCTCAAGGCAACGGCTATGACGTGGTGGCTTACCCGGCCAACGGCCAATCGCCAGCCCAGGTACAGCAGGACGGCTACGACTGTTATCGCTGGGCGGTGCAACAAAGTGGCTTAGACCCGCGCACCGTTACCTATGCCCCGGACCCTGCGGTGGTACAAACTTACCGCCAGGCCCAGGGCAACTGCCTGGGCAGTCGTGGATATCAGGTGCAGTACTAGGTTTTGTTGCCGGTGACCACTTCCCGCGGGTCGGCATGCACCAGCACTTCGGCCTTCGGATATTCCCGGTGGATGGCATCGGCGGCCTGGTCGCTGATGCCGTGGGCCACCGACAGCGTTAACTCGCCCGGCAACTCCAGGTGCAACTGCACAAACCAGTGGTTGCCGGAAACCCGCGTACGCAAGTCGTGGGCACCCAGCACGCCGGGTACGCCCCGGGCCAGTTCCAGCATGTGCTGGCTGACGTCTGGCGGTAACTCTTCATCCATCAGCACCGCAAAGCTTTCCCGGGCGATCTGGATCGCGCTCCACAGAATGTAGGCGGCGATCCCCAGGCCAAACCAGGCGTCGACCTGATGAAAGCCAAAACCTGCCAACACCAGCGCAATCAGGATGCTGCCATTGAGCAGCAAGTCCGAGCGGTAATGCAGCGAGTCGGCGCGCACCGCATTGGAGCCGGTCTCGCGCACCACGCGGTGTTGCAGCACCAGCAGAGCCACGGTCAGCGCCAGGGACAAGATAATCACGCCGATACTCAACCACGGTGCGCCAACCGGCTCTGGGTGCTTGAGCCGTTCATACGCCTGGAGCGCAATCAGCACCGCACTGCCGGCGATAAACAAGGCCTGCGCCATCCCCGCCAGCGACTCCGCCTTGCCATGCCCATAACGGTGATCGTCATCGGCCGGGCGCAAGGCGTAATGCACTGCCAGCAAATTCAACAGCGAAGTGACGCCGTCGAGCAGTGAGTCGGTCAGCCCGGCGAGCATGCTCACCGAGCCGCTGAGCCACCAGGCGATGGCCTTGGTCACAATCAACACACAGGCCACGCCCACCGAGGCGCGGGTGGCCAGGCGCAGAAGCCTTGCGTGTTCGGGGCTGCTGGTCATGAGCTGTCCTTACGCGGCAGGCTGCAGGCCCAGGGCCGCCAGTTGCTGCACGCTGCCCTTGAACTGGATCAGGCGCGGGTCGTCCAGCGGCAAGGTGCGGCCGGTTTCTTTCTGGATGATGCTTTGCAGCTTGGCGTTATCAACCGTGCCGTCGGCGCCGATGGCTTCGTGCAGTTTCTCGGGGGCGACCTGGGCGGTCTTGCCCGGTTCGAAGTAAATGGCGCCGGTGGCGAAGTCGACACCGAAGGCGATCAGGCCGGGGATCACATAAAACAACAGGCCGAGGGCATCGAGTACTGCGATGGTAGGGTCGATCTTGCCGTCGATCTGGCCACGGCGGTCGGGGTAGAAAATCGACCCGCAGGCGGTGAGTTGGCTCAGCAGGGTAACGGCGAGGACACCGCCGATGACACGGGAAGCGATACGCATGAAAAAGTCTCCTGAACATATTTAAGGGTGACTATAAGCCAGATCGGCCAGGCGCCGATGAACCCATGTGGGAGCTGGCTTGCCTGCGATAGCGTCGGCTCGGGGAATACAGCGGCAACTGTCACACCGCTATCGCAGGCAAGCCAGCTCCCACCCTCGACTGCATTCACAGCCCAAAGCGCGGGTGTTTTTGAGACCCGCATCGGCATCCGGCAGTTCGCCGTTATACTCGCCGCTCTGCTTTGGAGCCAGTATGAATTCGTTGCCGATCGATGATGTTTTACCCGCCCTGCGTGACGCCTTGGCTCATCGCCATGAAGCCGTGCTGGAAGCGCCCCCCGGCGCCGGTAAAACCACCCGCGTGCCCTTGGCCTTGTTGCATGAGCCGTGGCTTGCCGGGCAAACCATCCTGATGCTCGAACCCCGGCGCCTGGCTGCCCGCGCTGCTGCCGAACGGCTGGCCAGTGAGCTGGGTGAAAAGGTCGGTGAGACCGTGGGCTACCGCATTCGCCTGGACAGCAAAGTCGGCCCCAACACGCGCATCGAGGTAGTCACCGAAGGTATCCTCACCCGCCGCCTGCAGGACGACCCGGCGCTGGATGGCGTGGGCTTGTTGATCTTCGACGAATTCCACGAGCGCAGCCTCGACGCCGACCTGGCGCTGGCCCTGAGCCTTAACGGCCGCGAGCTGTTTCGCGACGAGCAGCCGCTGAAGATCCTGCTGATGTCCGCCACCCTTGAGGGCGAGCGCTTGGCGGGCTTGCTGGATGACGCGCCGATCCTGCGCAGTGAGGGGCGCATGTTCCCGGTGCAGATGCGCTGGGGGCGCCCTTACCAGGCCGGGGAGTTTGTCGAGCCGCGCGTGGTGCAAACCATCCTCGAAGCCCTGGAGGATGAAACCGGCAGCGTGCTGGTGTTTCTGCCGGGGCAGGCGGAGATTCGCCGGGTCAACCAGCAACTGGCCGAGGCCCTGAGTGATCGCCCTGACGTGCTGTTATGCCCTCTACATGGCGAGCTGGACCTCAATGCACAGCGCGCCGCCATCGACCCGGCGCCGGCCGGCAAGCGCAAAGTGGTGTTGGCTACCAACATCGCCGAGACCAGCCTGACCATCAACGGCGTACGCGTGGTGATCGACGCCGGGTTGGCTCGGGTGCCGCGTTTCGACCCCGGCAGCGGCATGACCCGCCTCGACACCCAGCGCATCTCCCGCGCCAGCGCCACCCAGCGCGCCGGTCGGGCAGGACGGTTGGAGCCAGGGGTGTGTTACCGATTGTGGTCCGAAGACCAGCACGACGGTCTGGCCGCTTATGGCAGCGCGGAAATCCTCGCCGCCGACCTGGCGGGGCTGGCCTTGCAACTGGCCCGTTGGGGCGTGACGCCCAGCCAGTTGGTGTGGCTGGATGCGCCACCCACAGCCGCGTATGCCCAGGCCCAGGATCTGTTGCAACGCCTCGGTGCATTGAACGACGAAAACCTCACCGCCCATGGCCAGAAGATGGCCGAGTTGCCCGCCCACCCGCGTATTGCCCACCTGTTATTGCGTGGCCAAGACCTGGGGCTCGCCGCCACCGCCTGTGACGTGGCGGCGCTGTTGGGCGAGCGCGATATCCTGCGCGGCGGCGGTGCCGACTTGCACAGCCGCCTGGCGCTGATGTCCGGCGAGGAGCGCGCGCGAGGTGCCCAGGGTGGCGTGCAGCGCGCCAAGCAACTGGCCCGGCAATACCGTGGCTACCTGCGCGGCAAGGCGACCCAGCCGGTGGACAACCCCGACCACCCGCGCTGGCTCGGCGCCTTGCTGGCACTGGCCTACCCGGACCGCGTCGCCCAGCAACGTCGCCCCGGTGGAGCTGAATACCGCCTGGCCAATGGCCGCGCAGCGCTGTTTGCCGAAGCCGACAGCCTGATGAAACAACCCTGGCTGGTGATCGCCGACCTGGGCAGCCGCCAGGGCCAGCGCGAAGAACGCATCTACCTGGCGGCGGATTTTGATCCGGCACTGTTCGACACGGTGCTGGCCGAGCAAGTGCGCAACGTCGACCAACTCGACTGGGACGAGCGCGAAGGCGTCTTGCGTGCCGAGCGCCAACGCAAAGTCGGTGAGCTGGTGCTCAGCCGCGAACCCCTGACCGGCCTCGACGAATCCGCCCGCAGCCAGGCGCTGGTCAACCTGGTGCGCCGCAAAGGCCTGGAACTGCTGCCCTGGACCCCGGAACTGCGTCAGTGGCAAGCCCGTGTGATGCTGCTGCGCCAACTGGATGCCGGCAACACCAGCGAGTGGCCCGACCTCAGCGACAAGGCCCTGCTCGCCAGCCTCGAACACTGGCTGATGCCTTACCTGGGCAAGGTCTCGCGCCTCAGCCATTTCGCCAACCTGGATATCTCCAGCTACCTGCACAACCTGCTGCCCTGGCCCTTGCCCCAACGCCTGGAAGAGCTGGCGCCGCAGCATGTGAAAGTGCCGTCGGGGTCATCGGTACGCCTGGACTACAGCGAGCAGCCGCCGATCCTGGCGGTGCGCTTGCAGGAATTGTTCGGGCTGGCAGACACCCCGCGCATTGCCGGCGGGCGCCTGGCCGTGAAGTTGCACTTGCTGTCCCCGGCGCGCCGGCCGGTGCAGGTCACGCAGGACCTGGCGAACTTCTGGCGCAGTACCTATGCCGAGGTGAAGAAGGATCTCAAGGGGCGATACCCCAAGCATTATTGGCCGGATGACCCGTTGGTGGCGGAAGCGACGGCCAGGATCAAGCCCAGAAAGCCCTGAGTGTTCAAGTCATTCCCAGTCTTTACGCAGGCTGGGCTCATTACCTGAAGGCTTGGAATCAGGGATTCGGCCGCCAACGACACCCAAGGCTGATGATTTCGTTTTTTCCTAGGATGGATATGTACCCAATGCTCAAGTTCAATGCTCACCTCGGTTTCCAATTCAACGAGTTGCCTTTTCTGCAACGCATCGAAGCCGCCGCCGCTGCCGGTTTCAGGGCAGTGGAGTTCCCGTCACCCTATGAATTCGACGCCAGCCTGCTCGCTGACCATCTGGCCCAATACAACCTGCCGTTGATTCAGTTCGCGGCGCCAGCGGGCGTGACCAAAGGCATCGCTGCCTTGCAGGGCAAGGAACAGGAATTTCGCGAGGGGCTGCGCGAGGCGGCCCGCTATGCGAAGGCGCTGAACTGCTCGGATGTGCACATCATGTCGGGCGTGACCACGCCTCAGGATGAGAGCGCGCTTGCCTACACCAATAATCTGGAATACGCGATCAAGTACCTTGAAGATCAGGGTTTGCGAACGTTGATTGAAGTCATCAGCCCGCAGGCGATGCCTGGCTATTACCTGTCTGACTTCAGCAAGGCCCAGCAGGTGCTGGAAACCTTTACGAGTGTCGGGCTGATTCTGGACCTTTACCATGCCCAGTTGTTGACCGGCGACCCAGCCGGGGTGCTGGCGCAGTTTTACGACAGGACCGTCCATGTACAAATCGCCGACAACCCGGGGCGTCATGAGCCGGGCACCGGGACCATGGACTTTGCTGGCTTGTTCGCGGCGCTGGAGCAGCGTGGCTACCGAGGATGGATCGGCTGTGAATACCGCCCATCCGGCACCACGGTTGCCAGCCTTGAGTGGCTTAAGCCGCTCCTGAAACCCTAGGGGTTATTGCGCGGCAGGCAACAGGAATCGGGCGATCACCGGCAGGTGATTGGAAATACGCAACGTATCTTCCTGGCGCACCTTGGCTTCCACGCGTTTGATCCGCGAGCTGTAGAACAGGTAATCCAGCGTGCGATCCGGGCCATCAAGGCCTGGGTCGTTGGGGAAGTGCGTCAGCCATTTCTCGCGGTCGATGCCACTGGATTGGCTGTTGCTGGGGATCATCGGGTACTTGTCCCACAGCAGATGCAACTCACTGTCCGGCGAATACTGGCCACGCTTGCCCGCGTCCAGGCGCAGGAACTGGCCCAGTGGCAGCAGGTTGAAATCCCCGCCAATCAACCAGGGTGTGCCGCGACCTTCGAGTTTATCCAGCAGTCTTACCGTACTCGTCACTTGCTCCCGCACGGCACTGCGCCCTGGCGCACCGGCGTCCAGGCGGGTGTTGAGCACCGCCAGTTGGCCTCCGTCGCTCAAGGGCAGATACGTCAGCAGCAGGGCCGGCTTGGGTTGGAACTGACGGCTGACAAAGTTGGCGTCGGCGGTTGGCAATTGCAGGCGTTCGGCATGTTCGATCTGGTAGCGGCTGAGCGTAGCGAGCTTGCGCCCGACGCTGCCGAAGATATGCAGGCTGGGCACAAAGTCGGCTTTCCAGTCGAAGGCCTGGGCGCTGCACGGGTAGAGGTCGACCAGACGCTCCTGTAACAGCGCAAGCTGGTCCTGATAATGGGAAGGCTTGGCGCCTTCGTCGACTTCCTGCAACAGCAGGATGTCGGGCTGTTCGTCGCGAATCACCCGCGCCACTTCGTCGAGGCTAAAGGCCATGTCTTCGACGGTGGGGCGATCGTCCGGGCCGCTGCCGTCCGGGGTGTCGTACCAGAACACGTAGTTCTTGCCGGCCAGGTATTGCACATTCCAGGTCATGACCTTGAGCGCCTGCCCCGGCAGCAGTGTCGGGGCACGGGGTGCCACGCAGCTGACGGGCAGGGTCTCTTTGTCGGCAGGGCGCCAGGTCAGGCTGTAGATCAGCGCGGCCAGCAGGCCGGCGATGATCAACAGGCTCAACAGGGTTATGCGCAATAAACGGGTCATCGGCTCGGCTTATATGCGTGTCAGAAGAGCCACGGAGCATATCACCGCACGTCGGCGTCGCCACCGATCAGCATGAATAAACGGAACAGCACCACGCTGGTGAACAGTTGCAGGAAGCTGTGGGCGCTGTCCATCAGCAAACCCAGCAACGGCGCGGGTTCAGGGTACGCCGCCACGCTGGCGCCCTTGAGCAGCCACAACGGCGTCATCACGCACAGCAGGCACACCAGGATGCGCCAGAAATGCCCGCGGGTCAGGCGAAAGCTTTCCTTCATCGCCTCCAGGGCGGGCATGCCGCGCAGCACCAGCAGGTATTCGGCAAACGCCAGCACCACCATCAGCCACAAGCCCGGCAGGAAATACAGCGACAGCCCCAACAGAATCAGCAACGTGCTCATGGCTGTCAGCAGGGCAAAACGCGGCCACAGGCTCAAGGCCATGGCCCACACGTCCTTGGTGCGCGGCGACTCGCCTCGGGTGCGGGCGTCGAGAAACAGGATCAGGGCGCCGGTGTACAGCGGGTACACCAACAAACCTACGACCACGCTGTAGCCGGGAAACGCATCCGGGCCCAGCGTGTGGTCCAGCACCTGTTGCAGCAAGGCTTCGAGGATCACCAATGGCAGGCACAGCTGGACGATGGCGCCCAGGTTGCGCTGGGTAAAGCGGAAGGAGTCGCGCAAAACGTCTAACGGATTCATCAGGGTCATCACAGGCCTGGAAGCAGAGTGCCACACTTTAACCGATCAGGGTCCAAGGGGCGCAAACGTAAACCTTGAGTAAAGACCATTGAAACAACTCGTAACATCCCCATAACTGGAAAGCCCCCAGCCTGATCACAGGCGGGACCGGAATTTTTTATCGGCAATCTAACGAGGTCGCCATGAACAGCGAAGAGCAAACCCTGATCGATGGACTGTTTTCACGGTTGCAGCAAGCCGAAACGGACTCAGCCCCCCGCGACGCCCAGGCCGAAGCGCGGATCAAGGAGCATATGGCTCGCCAACCTGCCGTCGGCTACTACATGACCCAGTCGATTCTGGTACAGGAACATGCGCTGCAGAGTCTTGACGCGCAGAACAAGCAACAGGCCCAGCAGATTCAGCAATTGCAGGACGAGCTGCAACGGGCCAAGGCCACGCAACCTGCGCCGACCAGCGGTGGTGGGTTCCTGTCGAGCATCTTTGGCGGCGGCTCCCGTGAGCCACAGCCTGCGCCGAGCAACTCAGGTGGCGGATGGCGTGAACCGGCGCGGCCATCGTTCAACCAGCCAGCGCCCCAGCAGAACTATCAACCGGCGCAAGCACCGGCAGCCGCGCCAGCCGGCAGTGGCTTCCTCGGTGGTGCCATGAAGACCGCCGCCGGCGTGGCCGGTGGGGTGTTGCTGGCCGAAGGGATCAGCAGCCTGTTCCATCACAACCAGCAACCGCAGGTGGTGGAGGAGATCATCGAACAACCGGCACCGGCCAGTGATTCAGGTAACTGGGGCAACGATGACCAGACGTTTGCCGGCAATGACAGCTGGGGCAGCAATAACGCCGATAGCTTCGCCGACAGCGATTATTCCGACGATTCCTCTTCCTTTGGCGACGACGATTCCTTCGTCTGACACACCAGGCCCGGGGCGCTGCGGCGCTCCGGTCTGATTTTTCCCGGAAACGCTCCCTTGGCTGGCATACTGGCGCCCTTTCCGGGCGCTGGCGCCTGGCTGTCCATGAGGAAGTGCGGTGAAAAAAATTGCAGTGTTCGCCGATGTGCAAAACCTCTACTACACCGTGCGCCAGGCCTATGGTTGCCACTTCAACTACGCCGCCCTGTGGGCTGACATCAGCGCGCGCGGGCAGATTGTCGAGGCGTACGCCTATGCCATCGACCGCGGCGACAGCAAGCAGCAGCAGTTCCAGCAGATCCTGCGCAACCTGGGCTTCACGGTAAAACTCAAGCCGTATATCCAGCGCAGCGACGGCTCCGCCAAGGGCGACTGGGACGTGGGCATCACGCTGGACATCATGGACGCCGCCGACCATGTCGACGAAGTCGTATTGGCCTCTGGTGACGGTGATTTCGACATGTTGCTCGAACGCATCATCCACAAGCATGGCGTGCGGGCCGTGGCCTACGGCGTGCCGGGGCTGACGGCCAACTCATTGATACGCGCCGCCAGCCACTACGTGCCGATCGAAGGCGCGTTGTTGCTTAAATAGATCGTAGAACGGAGTTGGAACAGGTTTGGAACGTATAGCGGTCATCGACTTTGAAACCACTGGCATCACCCCCAGCAGCCACTGCCGGGCCACGGAGATTGGCGTGGTCATCCTCGAGCGTGGGCAGATCGTGGACCGCTACCAGAGCCTGATGAACGCCGGTGTGCGCGTACCGGCGTTTATCGAACAGCTCACCGGCATCAGCAACGCCATGCTGCGCAGCGCGCCACCGGCTGAACGGGTGATGAACGAAGTCAATGAGTTCGTCGGCACCACGCCCTTGATGGCGCACAACGCCGCGTTCGACCAGAAGTTCTGGGACTTTGAGCTGGGCCTGATCCGCCGCACCCGCCTGCAGAAATTCGCCTGCTCCCTGCTGCTGGCCCGCCGCCTGATGCCGGCGGCGCCCAACCACAAGCTCGGCACCCTCAACGCCTACGCCAAACTGCCCCACACCGGCCAGGCTCACCGGGCGCTGGCGGATGCGGAAATGGCCGCCAACCTCACAGCGCACCTGGCCCAGGAACTGCGCCAGACTCATGGCTTGCGGGAGCTGTCCCATGACTTGCTGTGCACCTTGCAGAAAGTGCCGGCCGCGAAGATCAATGAGCACCTGAAGAAACATCGCGGGTTTTAAGGCCTGGCGCTGATCGTCCCCACGCTCCGCGTGGGCATGCATCTGGAGACGCTCCGCGTCACGACTTTAAGAGTGGACGCAGAGCGCCCAGGGCGGCATTCCCACGCAGAGCGTGGGAACGATCAGCAAACAGCGCGGGTTCTGATCCGGCTACTGCCTCAAGAACACTGGAGT